>DATCUN010000157.1:0-5978 GCA_036561825.1 Pseudomonas sp. | reverse complement strand
AATCTTGCGACTGTCAGTCTTATCTCACAAGCACCCACACGAATTGCTTGATTCAACTTGTTAAAGAGCGTTTCGACCGAGCCAGTGTTTCGTCTCAACCGAGGCCGCGAATTCTACAGCAGCCTTACAACCTGTCAAGCGCTTCGTGAAAATTTCTTTTCGTTTCAACCACTTGCGCTAGCTTCAACCCGGAGGCCGCCGCAGCGAGGTGGCGAATAATACAGCCTTTAAAAACGCTGTCAACACCTGTCCAGGAAAATACCGGAGCAACTTCAGCACCCGGCAAATGGCGAGTACTGCTCTGCTATATGGCGTCACCCCAGGCGCTGGAGACTTTCCGAGGCCAAGGCGTGCTGCGGAAGAGATCCCGAGCCCGCAGGCGGTCATGGGCCGTTGCGGCGCATGACCGGGCTCTGCCCGCCTTACAGGCTCAGATCGAAGTCGGGGGCAATCAGCTGCAACCAGGTACTCAAGCGCTCCTCGGTGAGGCCGCTCTGGTTATCCAGGTCCAGGGCCAGGCCGACGAACTTGCCGTCGACCACCGCTTCGGAGTGTTCGAACTCGTAGCCCTCGGTAGGCCAGGCACCGACCACCTTGGCGCCACGCTCGACGAGGAAGTCGTTGAGCAACCCCATGGCGTCGAGGAACTCCGCGGCATAGCCAACCTGATCACCCAGGCCGAAGATAGCCACGGTCTTGCCGGTGAAATCCACACCCTGCAGCTTCGGCAGGAACTCTTCCCAGCTTTCGTTCTCGCAATCGGCCGACAGCCCGGGCAGTTGGCCATCGCCGAGGGTTGGTGTACCGATGATGAGGTACTGGTACTGGGCCACGTCCTCAGCGGTGGCGCGATTGACGTTCAGCGCGTCCGCCATGGTGTCGTCGTCGAAGCGCTTTTTGATCATTTTGGCCACCTTGCGGGTTTTGCCCGTATTGGTGCCGAAGAAGAGTCCAATCCTGGCCATAGCTCACCTCTGACTGCGTGCATGAGATCCGTTTTCGGGGCTGCCTGCCTCGGTTTGACCAGGCGGGCATTGGTTATCAGCAGGAAACGGGCCACTTCAGCAACGCCCAAAAGCACTCACAACCTACTGATACGTAAAGCTTTTCCATTTCAAGAAAGCGTCTTTGTCAGGGAACCGACAGCCGGGAAGCGTGCCAACAACGCGCCCTGTCGGTATTGCGACAATCACAGGTCGACCGACATCAGCGCTTGCTGCGGGCTTGCCTCGGGCAGCAGGCGGCCATCCGCCTGCTCGACATCGCCCTCCTCTGCCAGGGTTTCCAGCACATCGAGGTGCCACTCCGCGTCACCCTCGACCAGATCCAACGTGCACCCACGCAGCAATGGCTTCGATGGCATGCTGAACATGGTCTGCTGCAGAGCCGCCTCCAGCACGGCACGCAAGCCGCGAGCACCGGTCTTACGCGTCAGAGCCTGATCGGCGATGTGGTTCAGTGCTGCCTCGCTGACCTCCAGCTTGACGCCCTGGTAGGCGAACAGCTGCTTGTATTGCTTGACCAGCGCATTGCGCGGCTCGGTGAGGATGCGCAGCAGGGTGGCGTGGTCCAGCTCCTGCAGGAAGGTGATGATCGGGAAGCGGCCGATGAACTCGGGGATCAGACCGAACTCATGCAGATCGTCCGGCAGCAGGGCGGCCAGCAGCTCGTTGATCGACGGCTGCTCCTGACGCGGCGGCTGGGCGTGGAAGCCGATGCCGCCGGTCTTCGGCCGGATACGGCTGCACACCAAGGCCTCCAGGCCGGGAAACGCGCCGCCGGCGATGAACAGGATGTTGCGCGTATCCACCACCTGCTCTTCGCTGTGCTCATTGCGCCGCCCGGACTTGGCGATGCGTACTTCGGTGCCCTCGACCATCTTCAGCAGGGCCTGCTGTACCCCTTCGCCGGAAATGTCGCGCACCGCCGTGCCGCCGCCACTGCGCTTGGCCAGCTTGTCCACCTCGTCGATGTAGACGATGCCCCACTGCGCCTGCTGCACGTCGCCATTGGCGGCCTCCAGCAGACGAGTGATGATGCTGTCGACATCGTCGCCGACATAGCCGGCCTGGGTCAGGGTGGTGGCGTCGGCCGTGGCGAACGGCACGCCGAGGATGCGCGCCAGGCTGCGCACCAGCAGGGTCTTGCCGGTGCCCGATGGACCGGCCATGAGGATGTTGGATTTTTCCAGCTCGACCTCCTCACCGAGCTGGCAGATCGGCTCGCGGTCGCAGTTGAGCAGGCGCAGGTAATGGTTGTAGACCGCCACCGCCAAGGTTTCCTTGGCCGCCTCCTGGCCGATCACCGACTCGTCCAGATGCTGCTTGTAGGCCGCCGGGGTACGCAGCTGCGGCGCCAGCTGCTGGCTCTTGCGCCGCTGCCCCCAGCTGCTCACCACCTTGTGGGCCAGTGTGACGCAGGCCTCGCAGATACGCCCCTCGGTGCCGGCGATCAGCGGCACACTCGGACTCTTTTCCGCGCCGCAGAACGAGCAGCAGGTTTTCTCGGTGTCAGCCATGGGCCTGGTTCTCCACAGGGGCGGATGGTTGCAGCAGGCTCGCCAGCCATTGCCGCTGGCGAGCCTTGCGCTGCCGGTTCTGCAAGCTGTCGCGCAGGCGCGGCAGGACTTCCTCGAGAGCCAGGCGCCGGGCGTGCTGGACGGCCTCGCAGCGCAGCAGGTGGAAACCCAGCGGCGACTCCAGCACCGGGCTGGTCTCCCCCTCCGCCAGTTCGAACAGGCTGGCCTCCAGCTGCGGATACAGGGTGCCGGGCTTGATGGCGCCAAGCAGGCCGTCCTGCAGCGCGGTCGGACATTCCGAATGCTTCAGCGCCTGCTCGGCGAAGCGCTCCGGCTTGCTGCGCAGACGCTTGGCGATGGCCTCGATGCGTACCCGTGCGGACTCCCGGGTGTTTTCCGGAAAGTCCGGATTGATGGTGATCAGGATGTGCCGCGCCACGCGCGTGGCCGGAACCTCGAACTGCTCGAGATGACTGAAGTAGTACAGGCCGACGTCGGTCTCGCTGACTTCCGGCAGACCGGCGCAGACGCGCTCGAGCACCGCCTCGACCTTCAGCTCCCGGGCCAGCATGGCACGCAGGCCGACGTCGTCCAGACCGTGGCCGGCGAGCGCCTGCTGCAGCTCGCCTTCGGCATAGCGGCTGCCAATGCTCGCCCAGGCGTCTTCAACCTGTGCGGCGGGAATCACCACCCCGGACGCTTCCGGGCTGCGCAGCACCGCCTCCTCGATCTGCCGCTGGCGGGCGACGATGCGTGCAGCCTGCTCATGCTGCTCCGCGGCCAGTTCGCCGGGAGCCCGGCCGAACTGCTCGTGGGCCACCTTCAGCAGGTAATAGCGGCTGTCGCCGTCGCTCATCAGTCGTTCACTGCTCATCACCCACCTCCGCTTGCGGATCGGCCATGCACAGGCTCCGCTCGGGGACCTGCAGCACCCGGCCATCGCCGAAGTGCACGTGGTACTGCACGCCATCGGGCAGGTCGCGCAGCACCTTCATCACACTGCCCACCTGGCCCTGCGCCACCACCACTTCGCCACGCACGGCGAAGCTGCGCATGGCCGTGACGTTGTCGCGAAACTCGAAGAGGCTTGGCGTCCACGGCGCCGAGGCGGGGATCAGCTCCTCCTCGCGGCAGCCGACGGTGCGTCCCGACTCGAGGAAGTGCACCCGGTAGATCAGCTGATCCTGCAGGTAGGTACCGACGTCGTACACACAGCCCACCGAACCCCGGCGGATCAGCAGGGTGCCGGTATCCATGCCCGGATAGGTGCCGTCGTTGCGCACATTGCGTACCACGCGCACCTCATCGCCGTACTCGAATTGCGGCAGACTCATGGCCCTGATCTCCCCTGGTCAGCTCAGCAGCTGGTCGATGGAGACGAAGGTGGTCTGCGGCTCATGCATGCGGAAGACCTTGAAGACCTTCTCGGTCTGCGCGTCGGAGTCGACGAAATCCTGGTAGGCACGCGCCAGCAGCTGGCGGTAGATGGCCGCGCGCGCTACATCGTCATGCGCGTCCAGACTGCCGGCCTTGGTCAGATAGTCGTGGTAGCGCTGCATGATGTGCAGCCGGTTGATGTGCACGACACCCTGCGCGAAGGGCACCGCGAAGAAGTCGAGGAAGTCTTCGGCGGACACCAGCTCCTCCATGGCCTCGTCCAGCGTCAGGTCGGAATCCGGGGAAAAGCCTTGTACGGTCATGGTCGTGTCTCCGCGGTGGCCGCAGTGGGGAAAGTGACGATCTCGGCGTTGTTCGCTGCCAGCACATCCAGCAGCAGCCTGGCGCCCAGGCGGTTGTCCGCATCCAGCTCGACGACCTTGGCGAGCATGGCCTTGCCCTGCTCGAAGAGGCCCAGGCGCAGGCTGAGGTAGCCGGCGCCCTTGAGCGCCAGCAGATGGAAACGCAACAGGCCGATGCCGCGCCCCGCCGCGATGGCGAGGTGGCTGGCGTCGAGCGCCTGCCAGCGCGCTGGCAGCTTGAGGCGCGGCCCGACCACCGCCAGCACTCGCTCGGCGATCTGCAGGGCGTCCTGATAGCGGTGCTGGTAGTAATAGAAGCGGTACAGGCCGACCAGCACGCTGAGATCGTCCGGGGCCAGCGCCTGGGCCGCCAGCAAGGGCTGCTCGGCCGTGCCCTCGCCGTACTGTTCCGCGGCGGCGGCGAGCAGGCTGTCGACCGCCGCCGACTGCGCTTCGTCGAAGTACAGGCCATCGCCATTGAAGTCCTGCAGGTCCATGCGCGCGCCTCCGTTGTTTGCCCGCTCAGTCGCCAGCCGGACTGGCGGCAAGCCGCAGGGGCAGTGCCTGGCCGAGGGCGACGGCACCACCGGCGCAGTCGCTTTCGCAGATGCTGTTGTCCACACTGCAGCCCTGGTAGTACTGCTGCTGGCTGCCGGCGGCCACCCGACCGCCCGCCTCGACCTGCTTCTCCAGGCTGTCCAGGCGTTCGAGCAGGCAGGCGATGGCCTTGCCCACCGGGTCGGGAATCAGGTGATGGTCGAGGTCGATGCCGTAGGGGTTGGGCTGGCCGGCCTCGCGCAGCCTGACCACCTTGCCGGGGATGCCGACCACCGTGCAGCCCTCCGGCACGTCCTGCACCACCACCGAGTTGGCGCCGACCCGGGCGCCGGCGCCGATGCTGATTGGCCCGAGGATCTTCGCCCCGGCGCCGACCAGCACGCCGTCGCCGAGGGTCGGATGGCGCTTGCCCTTGCGCCAGCTGGTGCCGCCGAGGGTGACGCCGTGATAGAGGGTCACGTCCGCGCCGATCTCGGCGGTCTCGCCGATCACCACGCCGGCGCCGTGATCGATGAAGAAGCGCGGGCCGATGACCGCGCCGGGATGGATGTCGACATTGCTGACCAGCCGTGCGAGGAACGACAGCAGCCGCGCCGGATAGCGCCACTCGGCCCGCCACAGGCGATGCGCGAGGCGATAGAGCAGGATCGCGTGCACCCCCGGGTAGGTGGTGAGCACCTCGAAGCGGGTGCGCGCCGCCGGATCTCGCTGGAACACGCAGCGGATATCGTCGCGCCATTCGCCGAACAGGCTCATGCCCGACCTCCTGCAGCCAGGACCGGCGCGCCTTGTTCGCCCAACTGGCGATAGAACTCTTCCAGTTCGGCGGCCTGCGGGCTGCGCTTGCTGCCGGTGGAGAAGACGCGGATACGCCCGAGCAGCGCCTGGCACTGCCAGTCGTCCAGCTCGATGCCCAGCTCGCGGTAGCGGCTGCGCACCATGTGGGCGCCGGAATGCTTGCCCAGCACCAGGCTGTGGCTGCGCCCCAGTTCGTCGGGGTTCAGCCCCTCGTAGTTGCGCCGGTGCTTGAGCAGGCCATCGACGTGGATGCCCGCCTCGTGGGTGAACACCCCGGCGCCGACCACGCTCTTCTGCCAGGCCACCTGACGTCCGGAGGCCTGCTCGACCAGCGCCGAGATCGCCGGGATGCCGCGGGTGTCGAT
>DATCUN010000156.1:0-10236 GCA_036561825.1 Pseudomonas sp. | reverse complement strand
GGGCGTCTCGGCGTCGCCGCGGCTGGCGCCCAGCAGCGCGGCCATGGCCGCGCTGGTCAGCGGCCTGGACAGCCGATAACCCTGGCCGTGGGTGCAGCCGTGGCCGCGCAGAAAGTCGTGCTGGGCCACGGTTTCGATGCCCTCGGCGATGCAGGTCATGCCCAGTGAGCGGGCCATGCCGATGATGGTGATGGCCAGCGCGGCATTGTCGCTGGAGCCCGGCAGGTCGCTGACGAACGAGCGATCGATCTTCAGCGTATCCAGCTTGAAGTGCTTGAGATAGGCCAGGCTCGAGTAGCCGGTGCCGAAGTCGTCCATCGCCAGGCGCACGCCCAGCTGCTTGAGGCGTTGCAGGGTGGCGTTGACCTGCTCGAGGTTCTCCGCCAGCACGCTTTCGGTCAGTTCCAGCTCCAGCAGCGCCGGCGGCAGGCCGCTGCTGCGCAGGGTGCGCTCGACCATCGCGGCCAGGTCGGCATGGCGGAACTGCACCGCCGACACGTTGACCGCCACGCTGAGCAGCGGCAGGCCCTGGGCCTGCCAGGCCATGACCTGGTGGCAGGCCTCGCCGAGCGCCCACTCGCCCAGCGGCAGGATCAGTCCGCTGTCCTCGGCGATGGGGATGAACTTGTCCGGCGCGACCTGGCCGAGTTCCGGGTTGTGCCAGCGCATCAGCGCCTCGCAGCCGCTCAGCCGGCCGCTTTGCAGATCGTACTGCGGCTGGTAGTGCAGGCTCAGTTCGTGGCGTGCGAGTGCCTGGCGCAGGCGGTTTTCCAGTTCCAGATGCTCGCGTACCTGGGTATTCATCGCCGCGGCGAAGAACTGGAAGTTGTTCCGCCCACAGGCCTTGGCGTGGTACATGGCGGCGTCGGCGTTCTTCAGCAGGGTTTCCGCGTCCGCGCCGTCGGCCGGGTAGACGGCGATGCCGATGCTCAGGGTGATCGCCAGGTCATGGCCGGCGACGCTGTACTGGCCGCTGGTGGCGTGCAGCAGCAGCGCGGCGACCTGGGCGGCCTGTTCGCTGTGGCTGAGGCCCTCGAGGAGGACGACGAACTCGTCGCCGCCGAGGCGGCTGACGGTGTCGCTGACGCGCAGGGCCACGGACATGCGCTGGGCGACCTGGACCAGCAGGCCATCGCCGATGGCGTGGCCGAGCGAGTCGTTGATGTTCTTGAAGCGGTCGAGGTCGATGAACAGCAGGGCCAGCTGCAGGCCGTCGCCGTGGGCCCGCGCGATGGCCTCGTCGAGGCGGCTGCGCAGGCAGGCGCGATTGGGCAGCAGGGTCAGCGGATCGGACTCGGCCCACACGCGCAGGCGCTCGTGGCCGGCGTCGATGTCCTGCTGGTAGCGGGCGAAGCGGCGCGACAGCCAGCGCGACAGCCCGGCGGCCAGGCCCAGGGCCAGCGCCATCACCAGTAGGAGGGCGAGCACGGTGGTCTGCAGGCTGGCCTGCAGGTCCTGCTCGAGCTTGAGCTGGCGTTGCGCCAGGCTTTGCTGCAGGTCGTCCATGTACACGCCGCTGACCAGGATCCAGCCCCATTCATCCAGGTTGCTGACCAGCGACAGCTTGGCGCTCAGCCGCGGCTCGACCAGGCTGCGCCACTGGTAGAGGGTGAAGCCGCCGCCGTTGTGGCTGGTGTCGAGGATGTTGCGGATGGCGGCCTGCTCGGCCGGCGGCAGTTCGTCGACCCGGCGGCCCTCGGCGGCCGGGTTGCTCGGCGACAGCAGCACCCGGCCGTCGCGGTGGATCACGGCGATGTAGCCATTGCTGCCCAGGCGCGTGGTGCGCAGCTGCCGCAGGGCCTGCTGCTGCAGCAGGTGCTCGATCTTGGACAGGTATTCGCCGCTGCCGATCAGCCAGCCGAACGGCTCGAAGACCCGGGCATAGGCGATCTTGTCCGCCATGGCCGCGGGGTTGCCCGGCGCGTACCAGCGGTAGCGGCTGAAGCCGCGCTGCTGCGGGTTGGCGACGCTGGCCAGCAGGTCGCGCATGATGTAGCGGCCGTCGACGTCGCGGTTGTCCAGCAGCGAGTGGCCCTCGCGCTCGGGATTGATCGGCAGCAGCACGCAGTTGCCGGCGAGGTCGTCGATGAAGAAGTAGCCGCTGCCGCCGAAGAAGCGCAGCGGGCGCAGGGTTTCGACGATCAGCCGGCGGATCTCGCCTTCGGGGCGGCGGCCCTTTTCCTGCTGGTAGAGCGCTGTGGCGATCTGCACGGCGTGGTCGACCTGCTGGCGGATGTCGCGCTTGAGCACCGCCTCGCTGCTCTGGCGCAGCAGCTCGAGCTGGTTGTGCAGGGTGGTCAGCGATGCCGCGAGCATGGCCTTCTGCTCGCGGCGCCCCGCGGCCTCGAGGGCGGCGCTGTCCTCGCGGAAGCTGCGGGTCTGCTGCAGGGTGAAGTAGCCGCCCAGGGCCAGGGTCAGCACGAATACCAGCCCCAGCATGCCGAACAGCTGCAGGCGCAGGAGGTTGCTTTCAGTCATCGCCATGCTCCGCACTTCCCTTGCTCGAGATGGGGCCGTGTTCCTGGATGAGCGCGGGCTGATGGCGCGTAGCTGGCGTTCGGGGAACTTTCCACCCTAACCTGCCGTTCCCGATGAATGGCAGGTGTTTTTGTGGTCGGCGTCACATTCTAGAGGGCGCGGGGCCTTTAGCCCAGCGCTCGATCGTCGCGCAGCCGGTCGTGGGCCGGCTGTCAGCCGTAGCGCTTGTGCGCCTCGATGGCCAGGCCGCTGCCGATGCCGCCGAAACGGTTGCCCTCGACCTGGCGGGCGTTGGGCAGCAGGCGGGCCGCGCTCTGGCGCAGCGTCGGGATGCCGCTGGAGCCACCGGTGAAGAACAGCGTGTCGACCTGCTCGGCCGTCACGCCGGCGTCGCTGAGCAGCTGGCCGATGCCGGCGTTGATGCGCTCGAGCTGCTGGGCGATGGCCGCTTCGAACAGCGCGCGGGTCAGCTCGGCGCTCAGCCCCGCCTCGATGCGGCTGAAGTCGATGTGGCGGCGCTGCTCCTCGGTGAGGGCGATCTTGCTGGCCTCCACCTCGATCGCCAGCCAGTGGCCGGCGCGCTGCTCGATCAGGCGCAGCAGGCGGTCGATGCCGGTCGGGTCGGCGATGTCGTAGCGCATGCTTTCCAGGGCGATCTTCGACTTCTGCGCGTAGACCGCGTTGATGGTGTGCCAGGTGGCCAGGTTCATGTGGTGGCTGGTGGGCATCAGCGCGTCGCTCTTCATCCGGCTGCCGTAGCCGAACAGCGGCATCACGCCGTTGAGGCTGAGCTGCTTGTCGAAGTCGGTGCCGCCGATGTGCACGCCGCCGGTGGCGAGGATGTCGCCCTGGCGCTCGGCCAGCGCGCGGCGCTCGGGGGACAGGCGGACCAGCGAGAAGTCCGAGGTGCCGCCGCCGATGTCGACGATCAGCACCAGCTCCTCGCGGTCGATGCCCGACTCGTAGTCGAAGGCCGCGGCGATCGGCTCGTACTGGAAGGACACGTCCTGGAAGCCGAGTTCGCGGGCGACCTCGACCAGGGTGTCGGCGGCCTCGCGGTCGGCGGCCGGGTCGTCGTCGACGAAGAACACCGGGCGGCCCAGCACCACCTGCTCGAAGGGGCGGCCGGCGGCGGCTTCGGCGCGCTGCTTCAGCTCGCCGAGGAACAGGCCGAGGATCTGCTTGAACGGCATGGCGCTGCCCAGCACGGTGGTGGCGCTGCCCAGCAGCGGCGAGCCCAGCAGGCTCTTCAGCGAGCGCATCAGGCGGCCTTCGTAGCCGTCGAGGTATTCACCGAGCGCCTGGCGGCCGAAGGCCGGGCGCTGCTCCTCGAAGTTGAAGAACAGCACCGAGGGCAGGGTGTCCTTGCCGTCTTCGAGGGCGATCAGGTTGTCGGCGCCGGGGCGTCGCCAGCCGACGGTGGAGTTGGAGGTGCCGAAGTCGATGCCGCAGGCGCGGGCGGGCGAGGCGAGGGTCATGGGAAGGCGGCTCCGGAAAAACGGCCGCGCATTCTATGCGAGTACGGCGGGGAATGCTGCCCCGGCGATCAGGCCGGCGGTCGCGGACCGGCGTCGCCGGCCTTGTGACGGCGCCACTGGCCCCACTCGAAACCGAGCACCACCAGCAGCGACAGGGCGAACGGCAGCAGCAGGTAGAGGGCGCGGAACACGATCAGGGCGGCGAGCACGTCGACGGTCGGAATGCCCGGCAACGCGGCGATGAACGACATCTCCAGCACGCCCAGCCCGCCCGGGGCGTGGGACAGCAGGGCCAGTGAGAAGGAGGCGAGGAACACGCCGAGCACCACCAGATAGCCGGGGTTGTGCGCGGCCGGCAGGGCGAAGTAGATGATCGCCGCGGCGCACAGCAGCTCCAGCGGGCCGGCCAGCAGCTGGCGGGCGACGATGCCCAGACGCGGGTACTCGACATGCAGCTTGCCGCGGGTCCAGGGCTTGAACTGGCGCCAGGAGCCGAGCACATACAGGCCGACCAGCAGCAACAGCAGCAGGCCGATGGCCACCGAGAGCGCCGGCGGGACGTTGAGGATCTGCTGGGTCAGGCCGGGGCGCAGCACCAGCACGCAGCCGCTGGCGAGCAGGGTGCCGAGGCCGAACGTGAAGGAGCAGAAGAAGATCAGCAGGCCGATTTCCTGCGGACTGAGGCCCTTGCTGCGGTAGGCGCGATAGCGCACCACCGCGCCGGAGAACACCGAGGCGCCGATGTTGTGGGCCAGGGCGTAGGTGGTGAACGAACAGAGGGTGATGAAGCGCCAGGGAACCCGCTTGCCCAGATGGGCGAGGGCGATGTGGTCGTACCAGGCCAGGGCAAAGTAGGCGCCCAGGGTGGCGCCGCCGGCCAGCAGCCAGTTCAGCCCGGGGATGGCCCGCAGGCTGCCGGCCACCTCGTCGAGGGAGACGCTGTGCAGTTCGCGATAGAGCAAGAAGCAGGACAGCACCACGGCACCCAGACCAATCAGCGTCCACAGCAGGTCGCTGCGTTTCATCTTCGGTTTGGCGACGTGGCTGGACAACGGCAGTTCCTCGTTGACTGGGTAGCTGGGCGCGACGGTGCGCGAGCCTGGGCCGGCTGCTGGTTCGGCCGCTGGCGGCCGTGCAGGCGGCGCAGTATCCCCGAGGCGAACCCCCACGCTCAACCCGGTGCGGCAACGTGCAGCGTTGCCGCATGGGTAACCTGCGCCGCGGCAGACGCTTCAGGCGTCCTTCTGCCGGGTGCCGAAGATCTTGTCGCCGGCATCGCCGAGGCCCGGGATGATGTAGCCGTGCTCGTTGAGGCGCTGGTCGATGGCGGCGGCATAGACCTGCACGTCGGGGTGGGCGGCGCTCAGCGCGGCGATGCCTTCCGGTGCGGCGACCAGCACCAGGGCGCGGATTTCCCGGCAGCCGGCCGCCTTGAGCAGGTCGATGGTGGCGATCAGCGAGCCGCCGGTGGCCAGCATCGGATCGACGATCAGCGCCAGGCGCTGCTCGATCCCCGGCACCAGCTTCTCCAGGTAGCGCTCGGCCTCGAGGGTCGCCTCGTTGCGCGCCAGTCCGACCACGCTGACCTTGGCGCTGGGGATCAGGCTGAGCACGCCGTCGAGCATGCCGATGCCGGCGCGCAGGATCGGCACCACGGTGATCTTCTTGCCGGCGATGCGCTCCACCTGCACCTCGCCGCACCAGCCCTGGATGTACTCGTCCTCCAGCGGCAGGTCCTGGGTCGCCTCGTAGGTGAGCAGGGCGCCCAGCTCCTGGGCCAGTTCGCGGAAGTTCTTCGTGCTGATGTCGGCGCGGCGCATCAGGCCGAGCTTGTGGCGGATCAGCGGGTGGCGGATCTCGTGGACGGGCATGGGCGGATCTCCCTGAAGGTGGTGACGGCAAGTAAAGCATCCAGCGGCCCGCCAGGTATGCAGCGCCATTGGCAGGCTTGCCGCCGGGCGGGCGGATGGGTACCTTGCTGGCCTTTGCCGCGCTGCACGCCGCGGCCAACCCGGGAGAGAAGCCGCCATGTCCGTCGAACTCGCGCACATCCGCCAGGTGATGGCGGAAGCCGACTGCCTGTACACCGCCGACCAGCTGGACGCCGCCATCGCGCGCCTCGCCGGCGAGATCAATCGCGACCTGGCCGAGCGCAATCCGCTGGTGTTCTGCGTGATGAACGGCGGGCTGATCTTCGCCGGCAAGCTGCTGGCGCTGCTGGACTTCCCGCTGGAGCTGTCCTACCTGCACGCCACCCGCTACCGCGGCGAGACCAGCGGCGGCGAGCTGTTCTGGAAGGCCAAGCCGGAGATGTCGCTGATCGACCGCGACGTGCTGATCGTCGACGACATCTTCGACGAGGGCCACACCCTGGCCGCCATCGTCGACTACTGCAAGCACGCCGGCGCCAGCGCGGTGCACACCGCCGTGCTGATCGACAAGGAGCACGACCGCAAGGCGCGCCCGGACATGAACGCCAGCTACGTCGGCCTGCCCTGCGTCGACCGCTACATCTTCGGCTACGGCATGGACTACAAGGGCTACTGGCGCAACGCGCCGGGGATCTTCGCGGTCAAGGGCATGTGAGGCCCTTGGTAGGGTGGGTTAGCCGCGCAGCGGCGTAACCCACCATCGCGACCGCGAGGTCGCGCATGCGAATGCCAGGCCTGCGGCCTGGTTGGTGGGTTACGGCCTGCAGCCTGACCCACCCTACGCGGACGCGGCGGTGACCGCCGGCTCCGCCTTCTCCTCCAGCCAGCGCAGCGCCTTGCCGCGCGCCTGATCCAGGTCGTGCACGTAGGCCAGCTGGTGGTTGTGGCGGTGGATGCCGGCGCGGCGCAGCTGCAGGCGCACCCGCGAGCTGGTGCCGCTGAAGATCAGGCCGACGCCGTGGTGGCGGAAGTCGCGCAGCACGGTTTCCAGCGCCGCCAGGGCGGTCATGTCCAACAGCGGCACTGCGCTGATATCGACGATCACCACCTTCAATCCCGGGCTGAAGCGGCACAGGGTGTTCAGCGCCTTTTCCGCCGCGCCGAAGAACAGCGGGCCGCGGATCGCGTAGGCCAGCACATGCTCGGGCAGGTCGTGCAGCGCCTGGTGGAAGTGGCGCGGCAGCGGCGCGGTGTCGGTCAGCGCGCTCATCTGGCGGATGAACAGGCCGGCGGCCAGCAGCAGGCCGGCGCCCACCGCCAGCACCATGTCGAACGCCACGGTCAGCACCAGGCAGGTCAGCAGCACCACCACGTCGCTGCGCGGGGCGATGCGCAGGGTATGCACCACGTGCGGCGCCTCGGCCATGTTCCACGCCACCATCAGCAGCAGCGCAGCCAGCGCCGCCATCGGCAGGTAGCTGAACAGCGGCGCCAGCAGCAGCATGGCGGCCAGCACCACGCCGGCATGGATGACCGCCGCCAGCGGCGAGAAGGCGCCGGCGCGCAGGCTGGCGGCGGTGCGGGCGATCGCCGCGGTGGCGGTGATGCCGCCGAACAGCGGGGCGATCAGGTTGCCCAGCCCCTGGCCGATCAGCTCGCCGTTGGAGTCGTGCTTGCTGCCGCTCATGCCGTCGGCCACCACCGCGCAGAGCAAGGATTCGATGGCGCCGAGCATGGCGATGGCCATCGCCGGGGCGAGCAGCTCGCGGATCAGCGCGAGGCTCAGCGGCGGGGCGTCGGCCAGCTGCCAGGGCAGGGCGAAGCTCGGCAGGTAGGGCGGGATGCCCGGCTGCGCGACGCCGTCGACCATATAGCTGAAGCGCTCGCCGAGGGTGGCGATGCCCAGGCCGGCGAACTCCAGCAGCAGGCCGAACAGGGTGCCCACCGCCAGCGCGGCGAGATGGCCGGGCACCCGCGGCACCAGCCGCGGCCAGGCGATCAGCACGGCGAGGGTGACGATGGCGACCAGCGCATCGCCCAGATGGGCGCTGGGCAGGGCGAGCACCAGGTTGAGCATCTGCTCGGGGAAGTGCGCCGCGCTGGCGGTCACCGTCAGGCCGAGGGCGTCCTTGAGCTGCAGGCCGCCGATGACCACGCCGATGCCGGCGGTGAAGCCGAGGGTGACCGGATAGGGCACGAACTGGATCAGGCGGCCGGCCTTGAGCAGGCCGAGGGCGATCAGGATCAGGCCGGCGAGCATGCTGCACAGCAGCAGGCCGGCGAGGCCGTACTGCTGGACGATGGGCAGCAGGATCACCACGAAGGCGGCGGTGGGACCGGAGACGTTGAAGCGCGAGCCGCCGCTGATGGCGATCAGCGGCGCGGCCACCAGCACGGTGTACAGGCCGTGCTGCGGCGGGGCGCCGACGGCGATGGCCAGGGCCATGGCCAGCGGGATGGCGATGATGCCGACCGTCAGCCCGGCGAGGATGTCGCCGCGCAGCGCCTGACGGGTGTAGCCGGCGCGCAGGGTCTGGCGCCAGGCAGTGAACAGCGGAACGCGCGCAAGCCGGGACATTGCTTGTCCTCCATTATATTTCCCCTCTTCTCTGAGAGGTTAAGCCGTTTACCGACAAACGGCTATGGGACGGAGGTGGAACGGCGAAGCGATTCCCGGCAGGAGCCGGCTTGCTGGCGATCCGTATGCCTGCGCGCAGCATGATCGCGAGCAAGCGCGCTCCTACACGGTCATGGCGCGCCTCAGCCCAGCCAGCCGCTCAGGGTCGCCGCATGCCAGGCGGCATAGCCGGCCAGTGCCAGGAAGCACAGCGCGGAGATGCGGTGGATCAGGGTCATCGGCAGCTTGTCGGCCGAGAAGTGCGCGGCCAGTACCACCGGCACGTTGGCGATCAACATGCCCAGGGTGGTGCCGGTGACCACCAGCCAGAAATGCTCGTACTGCGCGGCCAGCATCACCGTGGCGATCTGCGTCTTGTCGCCCATCTCGGCGAGGAAGAAGGCGATCAGCGTGGTGAGGAACGGCCCGTAGCGCTTGAAGTGCGAGGCTTCGTCCTCGTCGATCTGGTCGGGCACCAGCATCCAGGCGGCCACGGCTAGGAAGGAGGCGGCGAGCACCCAGCTCAGGGTGGCTTCGCTGAAGAACGAGGCGACCCACTTGCCCAGCGCGCCGGCGGCGAAGTGGTTGGCGACGGTGGCGACCAGGATGCCCCAGATGATCGGCCAGGGCTTGCGGAAACGGGCGGCGAGCAGCAGGGCGAGCAGCTGCGTCTTGTCGCCGATTTCGGCGAGGGCGACCAGGCCGGTGGGGACGAACAGCGATTGCAGGTATTCCATCAGGCATTCCAGTGGGGGGCGGGTCGGCAATGACATGACACGCACAGCTCGCCCGCCCCGGGTCGGCTTGTGAGTGTCATGAGTCTTGTCGAACCGCGGCGCCGGCGTGGCCGGTGCGGGTTGTGCGCGCCATGGTCTGTGGACCAAGTATGTTGACGCGCACGCCGCCGAATCGCTCGGCGGCAGACTACTCCCTCAGGACGGCGCGCATTGTGCCCAAGCGGGATGGGGCAGGCAAGGCGTAGGGTGGAAAACGACCGCAGGTCTTTTCCACCGTTGGCGCCGGGATGGATACAGGGGCTGGCGGAAAATCGCTGCGCGAGTTTTCCAGCCTACGGATTGCGTTGCTGGGTGGTGGACAAGGCTGCGCCGTTGTCCACCCTACAGGAGATCAGTTGCGCCGCGCCGAATAGACGCGGAAGCCGTCGCGCTCGGCCAGCACCGTGCAGGGGCCGAGATGCTTTTCGATCAGCGGCGCGTACTTGAGGAAGCTGTTGGCCACCAGGCGCAGCTCGCCGCCGGGGCGCAGGTGGCGGGCGGCCTCGCGCAGCAGCTGCTCGGTGGCCTGGTAGTCGGTGTGCACGCCCTGGTGGAACGGCGGGTTGCTGACGATGGCGGCCAGCTCGTGCGGCGCATCGGCGATGCCGCTGCCGGCCAGCACCTGGCCTTGCAGGCCGTTGGCGGCGAGGGTCTGGCGGCTGCTGGCGACGGCGAAGGCGTCGACATCCAGCAGGTGCAGGTGGCTGTGCGGATAGCGGCGCTGCAACGCGGCGCCGAGCACCCCGGCGCCGCAGCCGAAGTCGAGCAGCTCGCCCTGCGGCAGGCCGTCGAGGTGCTCCAGCAGCAGGCGCGAACCGACGTCCAGGCGGCCGTGGCTGAACACGCCGGGCAGGCTGACCACCTGCAGTTCACCCTGCGGGGTCGCCACCGGGTAGCGGCGGGCGAGGGCGTCGAGGTCCGGTACGGCCGGGGCGTTGTCCACCGTCACCTGCCACAGCTGGCAGTGGCGCGCGCTGTCCAGCTTGCGCGGTCGGCCGAAGGCGGCCAGCTGCTTG
>DATCUN010000155.1:0-8394 GCA_036561825.1 Pseudomonas sp. | reverse complement strand
ACCGCCGCGATCAGTTGCTTGAGCGGGCTGCTGGATCAGCGCGGCGACCGCTTCGGCGGCGGCGACCACCTGGGCGGCGCGCTCGCGATCGACCTGCAGCGACTTGCCGCTGCCTTCCTCGGCCAGGCGCAGGGTGCATTCGACCTTGCCGCGGGCCAGGGCCTGGCGCAGCGCTTCGCGGACGCTGCCCTCGAGATCGCGGAAGGCTTCCGGCAGGCGCAGGTGCGGCTCCAGGTAGCGGTGGTTGACCGAGCGCAGCTCCCAGCTCAGGGTGCCGTACGGCCCGGCGTTCTCGACCCGGGCAAAGGCGGTCATGCTGTGTACCATGGGCGGTCCTCGCAGTGATAAGGGGATGGCGCGCATGGACGCCGTACGTATTCAGTCCGCCAGTGTAACCCAGGCGCCGGGCGGCCCCAATGCGACGGTGGTTCGCGATGCGCAGGGACCTCTATAATGGGGCGCAGTTTTTCTTCTCTCGACAGGACATGCCGATGAATCGTCCCAGTGGTCGCGCCGCCGACCAGATGCGCCCGATCCGTATCACCCGCCACTACACCAAGCATGCCGAGGGTTCGGTGCTGGTGGAGTTCGGCGACACCAAGGTGATCTGCACGGTGAGTGCCGAAGCCGGCGTGCCGCGCTTCCTCAAGGGCCAGGGCCAGGGCTGGCTGACCGCGGAATACGGCATGCTGCCGCGCGCCACCGGCTCGCGTACCCAGCGTGAAGCGGCGCGCGGCAAGCAGGGCGGCCGCACCCTGGAGATCCAGCGCCTGATCGGCCGCTCGCTGCGTGCCGCACTGGACCTGAGCAAGCTCGGCGAGACCACCCTGTACATCGACTGCGACGTGATCCAGGCCGACGGCGGCACCCGCACCGCGTCGATCACCGGCGCCACCGTGGCGCTGATCGATGCGCTGGCGGCGCTGAAGAAGCGTGGTTCGCTGAAGCAGAACCCGCTCAAGCAACTGATCGCGGCGGTGTCGGTGGGCATGTACCAGGGCGAACCGGTGCTCGATCTCGACTATCTGGAGGATTCGGCGGCCGGTACCGACCTCAACGTGGTGATGACCGACGCCGGTGGCTTCATCGAGGTGCAGGGCACCGCCGAGGGCACGCCGTTCCAGCCGGAAGAGCTCAATGCGATGCTCGAACTGGCGCGCAAGGGCATCACCGAGCTGTTCGAACTGCAGCGCGCGGCGCTGGACAACTGAACGGCCCCGCTGGCCGGAGGTGAGCGATGAGCGAGCAGATGCAGTCCGATGAGCGGCGGCCCGAGGGGCAACTGCCGGTGCCATCCCCCTCCGCCGAGGCGCGCAAGTGGGCGATGCTCTGCCACTATGCGGCCTTCGCCTGGTTTCTTGCGCCGATGATCGGCAATGTCATCGGCCCGCTGGTGGTCTGGCAGCTCAAGCGCGAGAGCGACCCCTACGTCGATGCGCAGGGCAAGGAAGCGCTGAACTTCCAGATCACCCTGAGCCTGGCGCTGATGGTCTGTGGCGTGCTGGCCTGGATCCTGATCGGCTTTCCGCTGATGGTGCTGGTCAGCGTGGTCGGCCTGGTGCTGACCATCATCGGTGGCATCAAGGCCAACGAGGGCAAGCCCTGGCGCTATCCGTTCTGCCTGCGTCTGCTGAGCTGAGCCCGCGCGGTGCATAAAAAAGCCGACTCGCTGAGTCGGCTTTTTGCATGCGTGCGGCGTCAGATGCTCAGCGTCCAGTCGTAGTCGACCACCAGCGGTGCGTGCTGGGAGAAGCGCGGCTGGCGCGGCAGCTGGGCGCTGCGTACGCAGCGGCGCAGGCCGGGGGTGAGCAGCTGGTAGTCGAAGCGGAAGCCGAGGTTGAGCATGGCCGCCTGCTCGGTGTCCGGCCACCAGCTGTACTGGTCACCCTCGCGGCTGACTTCGCGCAGGGCATCGACGTAGCCGAGGTTGCCCAGCACTTCGTCCATCCACGCCCGCTCGGGTGCGAGGAAGCCCGGCGCCTGCTGGCACTCGCGCCAGTTCTTCACGTCCAGCTTCTGGTGCGCCACGTACAGCGAGCTGCAGTAGATGTACTCGCGGCGCTTGCGACGCTGCTTGTTCAGATAGCTGGTGAAGTCGTCCATGAACTTGAACTTGGCGTTCAGGTCGTCGTCGCCTTTCTGCCCGCTGGGCATCAGCAGGCTGGCGATGCTGACCTTGTCGAAGTCGGCCTGCAGGTAGCGCCCGTAACGGTCGGCCTGCTCGAAGCCGAGGCCGAAGATCACCGCCTTGGGTTGCTGCCGCGAATAGATAGCCACCCCGCCCTGGCTGGGAACCTCGGCGTCGGCGGCATACATGAAGTAACCGTCCAGCTGCCAGGCGGGATCTTCCATGTCGTAGCTCGAGGCGCGGGTGTCCTGCAGGCAGATGACGTCGGCATTCTGGCTTTGCAGCCAACCGAGCAGGCCGCGCTCGACCGCTGCCTGCATACCGTTCACGTTGACACTGACAATCCGCATAAATGGCCCCTGAAAAAACCTGTGTGTATGATACCTGAGCTTCGTGCTTTTTTGGCTAAAACAGGCATCCCATGCAGGCATATCAACGCGAATTCATCCGCTTCGCCATCGAGCGCGGCGTACTGCGCTTCGGCGAGTTCACCCTCAAGTCCGGGCGCACCAGTCCCTACTTCTTCAATGCCGGGCTGTTCAACAGCGGTTTGGCCCTCGCCCGTCTCGGCCGTTTCTACGCCGAAGCGGTGCAGGCCAGCGGCATCGACTTCGACGTGCTGTTCGGCCCGGCCTACAAGGGCATCCCACTGGCTTCCGCCACCGCCATCGCGCTGGCCGAGCAGCATGGTCGCGATCTGCCGTGGTGCTTCAACCGCAAGGAAGCCAAGGAACATGGCGAGGGTGGCAGCCTGGTGGGTGCGCCGTTGGTCGGTCGGGCGCTGATCGTCGATGACGTGATCACCGCCGGTACGGCGATCCGCGAGGTGATGCAGATCATCCAGGCGCAGGGTGCGCAGGCCGCCGGCGTGCTGATTGCGCTGAATCGCGAGGAGCGTGGCCAGGGTGAACTTTCGGCGATCCAGGAAGTCGAGCGCGACTTTGGTATACCGGTGGTAAGCATTGTCTCGCTGAGCCAAGTGCTGGATTATCTCGCTCAGGATCAGGCGCTCAAGCAGCATCTGCCGGCAGTGGAAGCCTACCGCGCGCAGTACGGAATCTGATCGGCGCAAAAAGTTTTAGGCCATATAACAACTATTAAAAAGAACTATTTTTCTGAATTGGCATACCAGTTCAAGGCCTGCCAGGTGGCCATGCGGAGCATGGTCACCCGCCTCATAAGAATAATAGCGATTAAGCAGAGCAAGTCAGGTCACGGCCTGACTTCGTCTTTAATATTAATCTAATAATAGTTGAATGTATGACTGATAATAATCAAAAGAGTTATCGCGAGCTGCATAAGCCCAAAGAACAGTTTGCCTCGCGGGAAGAATACCTCGAGCACGAACTGACCATCATGGCGCCGCGGCGCTGGGCGCTGAACCTGCCCTTCCGCGACTATCGCTTCGAACTGGAAGACTGGGTCCCGGCGATGGCCGCGACCATCGGCAAGATTGTCATGGTCGCCGCGGTGGTGGCCGCGTTTGCCGGGCCGCTGGGCCTGTCCAGCGAGTTCGTCATCGAAAACGCCCGCTTCGAGATGCTGATCGCCGCGCTGCTGTTCGTGCTGCTGTTTTCCGGGGTGTTCAACCCGACTGCCAACCTGGCCGGCACCCATGGCCCGCTGATTCCGCTGATTCCGCTGATCGTCGCCTCCGGCGGCCATCCGATGGCGCTGGGCATCATGGTCGGCGTGCTGGGCTTCGTGCTGGGGATTTCCAAGGGCGGCAGTCTGCTGGCGCGGCTGACCAGTGACGGGGTGTGTGGCGGCCTGCTGCTCTATCTCGGCTTCATTGGCGTTACTTCGCAGATCAAGAGCCTGTTCGCCTGGGCCAATGGCTTCGACATGGGCTATGTCGCCTTCGTGATCGTGTTTGCCACCATCGTGATGTATGCCTACCTGGAACATATTCGTATGCGCTGGCTGGCGATTCCGCTGGGTGCCATTCTGGCCGCGGTAATTGCCTTCGCGCTGGGGGCGCCGTTCGAGTTCAGCACCGAGCCGGGTATTCCCAATCTGAATCCGGCCTACTGGTGGGGCGAAGATACCGGCTGGAAACTGGGTCTGCCGGAATTCCAGCATTTCGTTGCCGTGGCGCCCTTTGCGGTGCTGGCGGTGGCGATGTGGTCGCCGGACTTCCTCGGTCATCGGATCTTCCAGGAGCTGAACTATCCGCCCAAGGCCAAGAAGGTCCTGATGAACATCGACGACACCATGTGCATCGCCGCGGCGCGCCAGGCGGTCGGTACGGCGCTGGGCGGCGGCAACCTGACCTCGTCCTGGGGCACCTACATGGTGCCGGCGGCCATCGCCAAGCGGCCGATTCCGGCCGGCGCGATCCTCACCGGCCTGCTCTGCGTGATCGCTGCGGTGTGGGGCTACCCGATGGACCTGGCGATCTGGCCGCCGGTGCTCAGCGTGGCCCTGCTGGTCGGTGTGTACCTGCCGCTGCTGGAAGCCGGCATGCAGATGACCCGCGAGGGCAAGACCTCGCAGTCGGCGGCCATCGTGATCTTCTCCTCGGCGCTGGTGAACCCGGTGTTCGGCTGGTCGCTGACCATGCTGCTCGACAACCTCGGCCTGATCGGCGACAAGGAGCGCGGCCAGGGTCTGGGCCATCGCGATCGCTGGATCATCCCGGGCGTGGTGTTTCTGATCCTCTGCGGGGTGATGGCGGCGATCGGCATGTTCCCGGGCATCCCGGCACTGCTGGAGTCTTTCCGCGCGCTGGCCTGATAACATAGCGCGGGCAAAAAGAGGGGGAGCTGCGGCTCCCCTTTTTTGTCGGAGAATTACCAGGTCGCGAACAGGCGCTCAGCGTCGCCCGAGCAAGCCCGATGACGCGAGGGGCTGATCAATGCAGATGGGAAACAAGCTGTTGTTGTTGCTGTTGGGGGTGCTGGCGGCGACCCCGGCCCAGGCCGAGCTGTACCGCTATCTGAACCGGCAGGGGGTGGTGGTGCTGGATCGCCAGGGCGTGCCGCCGGAATACGTCGGCAATGGCTACGAGGTGATTGACGAAGAGGGCCGGGTGCTGCGCGCGGTGCCGCCGGCGCCGAGTGCCGAGGAGTTGCGCCAGCGGGTCGCGGCGCAGCGTCAGGCCCGCGCCGATGCGCAGCTGCGCCGGCTCTATCCCCGCGTGGCCGACCTCGAGGTGGCGCGGGCGCATCAGTTGCGCGATCTGGACAGCTTGATCGTGATGGCGCGCGGCAACCTGAACGCGGTGCAGCAGCGGGTGCTGGGGCTGGAGCAGCAGGCGGCGGAGCAGCAGCGGGCCGGCCAGCCGGTACCGGCAGCGCTGCTGCAGCAGTTGGAGGGCTTGCGCGGCGAGCAGCGGCAAGCCGAGGCTGAGCTGCAGCGCCTGCAGGAGCTGCGTCAGCGCAGCGAGACGCGGTTTGCCGCCGACCGGCTGCGGCTGGTCGAGATTCTCGGTCGCGAGCCCTGACCGGTTGTTGAACAACCACCTGCTAACGGCCTGCGCCGGAGGAGACCTCCGGCGCGACCGCTCGCCGCGGCGCGGTAGCGCCTCGGCGAGCCCTCAGCCCTGGCGGGCCTTGGTGACCCCTCAGCGCGGCTGCGCGTTGGTGATCAGGGTGCCGACGCCGCTGTCGGTGAAGATCTCCAGCAGCACGGCATTCGGCACGCGGCCGTCGATGATGTGCGCGCTGTTGACCCCGCCCTGCACCGCCTCGAGGGCGCAGCGGATCTTCGGCAGCATGCCGCCGTAGATGGTGCCGTCGGCGATCAGGCCGTCGACCTGGGCGGTGGACAGGCCGGTCAGCACCTGGCCCTGCTTGTCCAGCAGGCCCGCGGTGTTGGTCAGCAGCATCAGCTTCTCGCACTTGAGCGCCTCGGCTACCTTGCCGGCCACCAGGTCGGCGTTGATGTTGTACGACTCGCCGTTCGCGCCCACGCCGATCGGCGCGATCACCGGGATGAAGTCGCCGGCCACCAGCATGTTCAGCAGGTCGACGTTGACCCCGACGACTTCGCCGACGTGGCCGATGTCGATGATCTCCGGCTGGGTCATCTCCGGCGTCTGGCGGGTCACCTTGAGCTTCCTGGCGCGGATCAGCCCGGCATCCTTGCCGGTCAGGCCGATGGCGCTGCCGCCATGCTGGTTGATCAGGTTGACGATGTCCTTGTTGACCTGGCCGCCGAGGACCATCTCCACCACGTCCATGGTCTGCGCGTCGGTGACGCGCATGCCGTCGATGAAGTGGCTCTCGATCGACAGGCGCTTGAGCAGGTCGCCGATCTGCGGGCCGCCGCCGTGCACCACCACCGGGTTGATGCCGACGGCCTTCATCAGCACGATGTCGCGGGCGAAGCTGGTCTTCAGCTCGTCGCTTTCCATGGCGTTGCCGCCGTACTTGACCACCAGGGTCTTGCCGGCGAAGCGGCGGATGTAGGGCAGGGCTTCGGTGAGGACCTTGGCTACCTGTTCGGCAGCTTCACGATTGAGAGGCATGCTGGGCTCCAGTGGCATCAGAAGGGCAGTTCCAGGTCAGGGGCCACGGCCTTGAGCTGGGCGTGGAAGACCTGCTGGATCCGCGCGAGTTCGGCGGCGTCGTCGGCCTCGAAGCGCAGCACCAGCACCGGAGTGGTGTTGGAGGCGCGCACCAGGCCCCAGCCATGGGGGTAGTCGACGCGCACGCCGTCGAGGGTGAACAGGTTGGCGTCGCCCCACTGCGCGTCGCGCTGCAGGGCCTCGATCAGGGCGAACTTGCGCTCGTCAGTGACCTTGATGTTGATTTCCGGGGTGGACAGCGCGACCGGGAAGTCGGCGAACACCTCGGCGGCGCTGCGCTTCTCCAGGCTGAGGATTTCCAGCAGGCGCACGGCGCTGTAGATGCCGTCGTCGAAGCCGTACCAGCGCTCCTTGAAGAAGATGTGCCCGCTCATCTCGCCGGCCAGCAGGGCGCCGGTTTCCTTCATCTTCGCCTTGATCAGCGAGTGACCGGTCTTCCACATCAGCGGACGACCGCCGTAGCCGCTGATCAGGCCGGCCAGGCCGCGGGTGCACTTGACGTCGAAGATCACGTCGGCGCCGGGGTTGCGGCTCAGCACGTCGCGGGCGAACAGCATCAGCAGGCGGTCGGGATAGATCATCTCGCCCTGGTTGGTCACCACGCCGACGCGGTCGCCGTCGCCGTCGAAGGCCAGGCCCAGGTCGGCGCCGGTCTCGGCGACCTTGGCGATCAGGTCCTTGAGGTTCTCCGGCTTACCCGGGTCCGGGTGGTGGTTGGGGAAGGTGCCGTCGACGTCGCAGAACAGCGGGATCACCTCGCAGCCGAGGGCCTCGATCAGCTGCGGGGCGTTGACCCCGGCCACGCCGTTGCCGCAGTCGACCACCACCTTGAGCGGACGGGCCAGCACCACGTCGTCGGCGATGCGCTGGTGGTACTGTTCGAGCACCTCGACCTGGGTCAGGCTGCCGCTGCCGCTGCCGCTGCCGCTGGCCAGGTCGTTGTTCTCCAGGCGCTGGTGCAGGGCCTGGATGCGCTCGTTGGCCAGGGTGTGGCCGGCGATGACGATCTTGAAGCCGTTGTAGTCCGGCGGGTTGTGGCTGCCGGTGACCATCACGCCGCTGCTGGCGCCGAGCACGTGGGTGGCGAAGTACAGCACCGGGGTCGGCACCATGCCGATGTCGGTGACGTTGCAGCCGCTCTCGCGCAGGCCGCGGATCAGCGCTGCGGCCAGCTCCGGGCCGGACAGGCGGCCGTCGCGGCCGACCACCACGCCGGGCTCGCCGCAGGCGAGACTTTCCGAGCCGATGGTGCGGCCGATCCAGTAGGCGGTTTCGCTGGTCAGGCTGTCGCCGACCACGCCGCGGATGTCATAGGCGCGGAAGATGCCGGCCGGCAGGTGCGCGGCGTTGGTGCTGGTATTCATCTGGGCGTTTTGCTCCATGCTGGGTTGAGCCGGCAGGGCCGGTTCGGGATCAATCAGGTCGAAGACGTCCGCCGGGGCCGGGGTCGGCGCGGCGGCGGGCGCGGGAGTGTTCAGGTCGCTAGCTACTGAGACTGCGGCAACGCCGCGCGGTTCGCTCGGCGGCAGTCTGGCCAGCAGGTCGGCGAGGTCGCGGTATTCGTCGTCGAGCAGCTGCGGCGCCGGCGCCTGCGGGCTGATGCCCAGACGCCGGGTATAGCTCTCCAGGGCCTCGCGATCATGCCGCTGGCGTTGCCGTTCGGCATGCCGGTACAGGGCGGCGCCGCCGAGGGCCCCCGCCAGCACCAGCAGGCCAGCCAGCAGGCCGGTCCACG
>DATCUN010000154.1:0-11487 GCA_036561825.1 Pseudomonas sp. | reverse complement strand
GTCAGGTTGATGCGGTGGTCGGTGACCCGGCCCTGCGGGAAGTTGTAGGTGCGGATGCGCTCGGAACGGTCGCCCGAACCGACCAGCAGCTTGCGCGTCTCGGAGATTTCCTTGTGCGCGGCGGCGTCCTGCTGGTCCTGCAGCCGGGCCGCCAGCCAGCCCATGGCGCGGGCGCGGTTCTTGTGCTGCGAGCGCTCTTCCTGGCACTCGACCACCATGCCGGTCGGCAGGTGGGTGATGCGCACCGCCGAGTCGGTCTTGTTGATGTGCTGGCCGCCGGCGCCGGAAGCGCGGTAGGTGTCGACGCGCAGGTCGGCCGGGTTGATCTCGATGGCCGCCTGCTCGTCCGGCTCCGGCAGCACCGCCACGGTGCAGGCCGAGGTGTGGATGCGCCCCTGCGACTCGGTTTCCGGCACGCGCTGCACGCGGTGGGCGCCGGACTCGAACTTGAGCTTGGCGTAGACGTTGTCGCCCTCGACGCGGGCGATCACCTCCTTGTAGCCGCCGTGCTCACCCTCGCTCTCGGAGAGAATCTCGACCCGCCAGCCCTGGCGTTCGGCGTAGCGCGAGTACATGCGGAACAGGTCGCCGGAGAAGATCGCCGCCTCGTCGCCGCCGGTGCCGGCGCGGATCTCGAGGAACACGTTGCGCCCGTCGTTGGGGTCCTTGGGCAGCAGCATGCGCTGCAGCTGACTCTCCAGCACCTCGAGCTGCGCCTTGGCCTCGGTGACCTCTTCCTCGGCCATCTCGCGCAGGTCGGGATCGCTGTCCTTGAGCAGCGCCTGGGCGCCCTCGAGGTCGCCCTGCACCTTGCGGAAGGCGCGGAAGGCGGCGTTGACCGGCTCGATCTCGGCATATTCGCGGGAGTAGGCGCGGAACTTGGTCTGGTCGCCGATCACCTCGGCGTCGCCGAGCAGCGCGGTGAGCTCCTCGAAACGATCCTGCAGGGTGTCGAGCTTGTTCAGCAGCGAGGCTTTCATCGGTGTGGTTTCACCATGGCTGGCGCCGCGGCTTGACCGCCACGGCGCGCAGGGGCGTTAGCGATGCTGCCCGGCCCCGTCGAGGTCGAGCAGTTCCTGGGCCACGGCCAGCGCATCGTGGCGGCCGGCGGCGGAAAATTTCTTCAGCTGCACGCTGGGCGCATGCAGCAGCTTGTTGGTCAGGCCACGCGCCAGCTGGGCCAGCACCTCCTCGGCCGGACTGCCGTTGCCGAGCTGGCGCAGCGCCTTGGCCAGCTCGTCGTCGCGCAGCTGTTCGGCGCGCTGGCGATAGCTGCGCAGCAGGTCGACGCTGTCGCGCTCGCGCAGGCGCGCCATGAACTCGTCGACCCCGGTCAGCACCAGTTCCTCGGCGGCGCGGGCGGCGCCCTGGCGGCTGCGCAGGTTCTCGGCGATCACCTCGTGGAGGTCGTCGACGGTGTACAGGTAGACGTCGTCCAGTTCGCCGACTTCCGGCTCGATGTCGCGCGGCACGGCGATGTCGACCATGAACACCGGACGGTGCTTGCGCTTCTTCAGCGCCCGCTCGACCGCGCCCTTGCCGAGGATCGGCAGCGGGCTGGCGGTGGAGCTGATGACGATGTCGCTGTTGACCAACTGCTCGGGAATGTCGGCCAGCAGCACCGCCTGGCCACCGACCTCTTCGGCCAGCAGGCTGGCGCGCTCGAGGGTGCGGTTGGCCACCACGATGCGCTTGATGCCCTGCTCGTGCAGGTGGCGGGCGACCAGGGTGATGGTCTCGCCGGCGCCGATCAGCAGCGCCTGGCTGCGCGGCAGGTCGCTG
Organism: Pseudomonas sp.; assembly: GCA_036561825.1. GTDB lineage: Bacteria > Pseudomonadota > Gammaproteobacteria > Pseudomonadales > Pseudomonadaceae > Geopseudomonas. The sequence goes on along the minus strand of DATCUN010000154.1, from coordinate 9,705 downwards.
AAGATCTGCTTGGCCAGGCTGACCGCGGCGAAGGCCACCGACACCGGGTTCTCTCCGATGCGGGTGTCGGTGCGCACGGTCTTGGCGGTGCTGAAGGTGGCCTGGAACAGCCGGCCGAGCAGCGGACCGAGGGTGCCGGCCTCGCGCGCACTGGCGTAGGCATCCTTCATCTGGCCGAGGATCTGCGGCTCGCCGAGGATCATCGAGTCCAGGCCGGCGGCCACGCGCATCATGTGGCGCACCGCCTCGTTGTCCTGGTGGATGTAGGCGCAGGCGCGCAGCTCGTCGAGACTGAGGCCGTGGTAACCGGCCAGCCAGGCCAGGATCGCCTCGGCCTGCGCCTCGTCCAGCGCTAGGTACAGCTCGCTGCGGTTGCAGGTGGAGAGGATCGCCGCCTCGCGGCACGGCGTCACCCGGCACAGCTGCTGCAAGGCGTCGACCAGTTGCTCGGGGCCAAAAGCCACGCGCTCGCGGACCGCCACCGATGCGGTTTTGTGGTTGATGCCGAGCGCGAGAAAAGCCATGCGGGGATGCTGAGGTGGCCTGAAAGCGGGCAATTGTCCTACTTAGGCCAGTGCAGGACAACTGCCAGGCGCCGATCGTCGTTAGCGGCGCCCTGCTTGACGCGCTGCGACCATGGGATTGACCGGGCGCATGTGTCATGATTGGCCGACCTGCCGGTGAGCCCTCCTGATGCCTGCCATGAACAAATCCCTTGCGCTGCTGACTGCCCTCGCCCTGCTGGGCGGCTGCCAGGCCCTGCCCTCCCGCGAACCCGATGCCACCCCGCCCGCAGCGGCGACCGACACCCCGCCGGTCGCCGCGCCTGCGCCGAGCGCCTCGTTCAGTCCGGACACCCTGTACAGCCTGCTGGTGGCGGAAATCGCCGGTCAGCGCGACCGCTTCGACATCGCCCTCGACAACTACGTCGAGCAGGCGCGCAGCACCGACGACCCGGCGGTCACCGAACGCGCCTATCGCATTGCCGAATACCTCGGTGCCGATGATGCCGCGCTGGAAACCGCCATCCTCTGGGCCAACAGCGCCGAGGGCAATCTCGACGCCCAGCGTGCCGCCGCCATCCAGCTGGCCCGCGCCGGGCGCCACGAGGAGGCCATGCTGTACATGGAGCAGGTGCTGCAGGCCAAGGGCGACACCCACTTCGACTTCCTCGCCCTGACCGCCGCGCAGACCGATCCGGAGACCCGCGCCGGCCTGCTGCAGAGCTTCGAGCGCCTGCTCGAGCGCCATCCGGACAACGCCCAGCTGCTGTTCGGCCGCGCCGTGCTGCTGCAACAGGACGGCCGCAGCGAGGAGGCCCTGACCAGCCTCGAGCAGCATCCGGCCGGCAGCCGCGAGGTCGCCCCGCTGCTGATGCGCGCCCGCCTGCTGCGCTCGCTTGAACGCGGCGAGGAAGCCCTGCCGCTGCTCAAGGAAGGACTGCGCCTGCACCCCGACGACAAGCGCTTGCGCCTGGCCTATGCCCGCGAGCTGCTGCAAGAGCAACGGCTGGACGAGGCGCGGGCGCAGTTCCGCGAACTGCTGCAGCGCTTCCCCGAGGACGACGACCTGCGCCTGTCGCTGGCGCTGGTCAGCCTGGAGGCCAAGGCCTGGGACGATGCGCGCCGCCTGCTGCGCGAACTGATCGAGCGCGACGCCCATGTCGACACCGCCCACTTCAACCTCGGCCGCCTCGCCGAGCAGGACAGCGACAGCGCCGCGGCGCTGCGCGAATACGCCCTGGTCGGCCCGGGCAACGACTTCCTGCCGGCCCAGGTGCGTCGCACCGAACTGCTGGTCAAGGCCGGGCGCAGTGCCGAAGCCAGTCGCCTGCTCGCCAGCGAGCGCGACAGCCAGCCGGACTACGCGCTGCAGCTGTATCTGATCGAGATCGAGAGCCTGACCAACCAGGAACGCCTCGGCGACGCCTGGCAGCTCATCACCCAGGCCCTCGAGCAGTACCCGGAAGACCTCAACCTGCTCTACACCCGCGCCATGCTCGCCGAGAAGCGCGGCGACCTGAGCGGGCTGGAGCGCGACCTGCGCACGATCATCGAGCGCGAACCGGACAACGCCATGGCGCTCAACGCCCTCGGCTACACCCTGGCCGACCGCACCACGCGCTATGCCGAGGCCCACGCGCTGATCGAGAAGGCCTATGCGCTGAACCCGACCGACCCGGCGATCCTCGACAGTCTCGGCTGGGTCAACTACCGCCTGGGCAACCTGGCGGAGGCCGAGAAGCTGCTGCGCCAGGCCCTTGCGCGCATGCCCGACCACGAAGTCGCCGCCCACCTCGGCGAGGTACTGTGGGCCGCCGGCAAGCAGGACGAGGCCCGCCAGGTCTGGCGCCAGGCGCTGGCGGAAACGCCGGACAGCGCCGTGCTGCGCGATACTCTCAAGCGCCTGACCGGCAAGGTGAAGCCATGAACCTGCGCGGCCTGCTGCTGCTCGCCGGCCTGCTGCTGCTCGCCGGCTGTGCCGGCCTCGGCCCGCGCGAGGATGTCGGCGGCCAGGGCACCGCCAGCGCCTGGCGCCAGCACAAAACCGAGGTCGCCACCATCGACGGCTGGCAGATCGACGGCAAGGTCGGCATCCGTGCGCCGCAGGACTCCGGCAGCGGCGTGCTGTTCTGGCTGCAGCGGCGCGACTACTACGATATCCGCCTGTCCGGCCCGCTCGGTCGCGGCGCCACCCGTCTCACCGGCCGCGAGGGCGACATCCGCCTCGAAGTGGCCAACCAGGGCCGCTACCAGGCCGAATCGCCCGAGGCGCTGCTGGAGGAGCAGATCGGCTGGCGCCTGCCGGTCTCCCACCTGCTGTGGTGGATCCGCGGCCTGCCCGCCCCCGACAGCAAGAGTCGCCTGACCCTGAATGCCGACAGCCGCCTGGCGCGCCTCGAGCAGGACGGCTGGCGGGTCGAGTACGCCGACTACCAGCAGCAGAACGGCTACTGGCTGCCGCAGCGGCTCAAGCTGTTCGGCGAAAATCTCGACATTACCCTGGTGATCAAGGCCTGGCAGCCCCGCCGCCTCGGCCTCTGAATACCCGCTTGCCATGACTGCCATGCACGAAGCTACCCTGATCCTGCCGGCCCCGGCCAAGCTCAACCTGTTCCTGCACATCCTCGGCCGCCGTCCCGACGGCTACCACGAGCTGCAGACGGTGTTCCAGTTCCTCGACTACGGCGACGAGCTGGGCTTTCGCCTGCGCGACGACGGCGAAATCCACCTGCACACGGCGATTGCCGGCGTGCCCCACGACAGCAACCTGATCGTGCGCGCCGCGCGCCGCCTGCAGCAGGAAGCCGGCACGCCGCTGGGCGCCGACATCTGGCTGGACAAGCGCCTGCCAATGGGCGGCGGTATCGGTGGCGGCAGCTCGGATGCCGCCACCACCCTGCTCGGCCTCAACCACCTGTGGCAGCTCGACCTCGACCTCGACCGCCTGGCCACCCTTGGCCTGGAACTCGGCGCCGACGTGCCGGTGTTCGTCCGCGGCCATGCTGCCTTCGCCGGCGGCGTCGGCGAGCAGCTCGCCCCGGTCGACCTCGAGGAACCCTGGTTTCTCGTTGCCGTGCCGCAAGTGTCTGTCAGCACAGCAGAAATTTTCTGCGCCCCGGAGTTGACACGGGATACCCCGGCCATTAGAGTTTGCGGCCTTCCCGAAGGGGGCGGTCATAACGACTGCCAGCCGGTGGTCGAGCAGCGTTACCCTGAAGTACGTAACGCCTTGAACTTGCTGAACAAATTTGTTCCTGCAAGAATGACCGGCACCGGAGCTTGTGTGTTTGGGAGCTTCCCAAATCACTGCGATGCTGATAAAGTTTCGCGCCAGCTTCCGGCCACTCTGCCAAGCTTCGTAGCTCAGGGGCGCAATGTTTCGATGTTGCACCGCACGCTGCAAGCACTGGTACAGGAAGTGAATGCCTAGCATTCGGTTATACGATACAGGGGCGTCGCCAAGCGGTAAGGCAGCAGGTTTTGATCCTGCCATGCGTTGGTTCGAATCCAGCCGCCCCTGCCATAACCTCCCGAGGTTACGTAACACCGGATCAGCATTCTTTTACGCCACAGGGGCGTCGCCAAGCGGTAAGGCAGCAGGTTTTGATCCTGCCATGCGTTGGTTCGAATCCAGCCGCCCCTGCCATATTCTCGAAAAACCTTTGTGGTTTTGCGGCAACCCCGCGAGCTCACAGAGGTTTTTTGTTCATCCAGGTCCACCCTCAGCCGGCAGGTACTGCGCGTGTCCAAGATGATGGTCTTCACGGGGAACGCCAACCCCGATCTCGCCCGCCGTGTCGTGCGTCAATTGCATATTCCCCTCGGTGACGTTTCCGTCGGCAAGTTCTCCGACGGCGAAATCAGCGTCGAAATCAACGAGAACGTCCGCGGCAAGGACGTTTTCCTGATTCAGCCGACTTGCGCACCGACCAACGACAATCTGATGGAACTGGTGGTGATGGCCGATGCCTTCCGCCGCTCCTCGGCCAGTCGCATCACTGCGGTCATCCCCTACTTCGGCTATGCCCGTCAGGATCGTCGTCCGCGCTCCGCCCGTGTGGCGATCAGCGCCAAGGTCGTCGCCGACATGCTGACCGTGGTCGGTGTCGACCGCGTGCTCACCGTCGATCTGCATGCCGACCAGATCCAGGGCTTCTTCGACGTGCCGGTGGACAACATCTACGGCTCGCCGACCCTGGTCGACGACATCCAGGCCCAGCGCTTCGAAAACCTGATGATCGTCTCCCCGGACATCGGTGGCGTGGTGCGTGCGCGTGCCGTGGCCAAGAGCCTGGGCGTCGATCTAGCGATCATCGACAAGCGTCGCCCGAAGGCCAACGTTTCCGAAGTGATGCACATCATCGGCGACGTTGAAGGCCGTACCTGCGTGCTGGTGGACGACATGGTCGACACCGCCGGCACCCTGTGCCATGCCGCCACCGCGCTGAAGAAGCACGGTGCCGCCAAGGTCTACGCCTACTGCACCCACCCGGTGCTGTCCGGCCGCGCCATCGAGAACATCGAGAACTCGGTGCTCGACGAGCTGGTGGTGAGCAACACCATCCCGCTGTCCGCCGCTGCGCAGGCCTGTGACCGCATCCGCCAGCTGGACATCGGTCCGGTCGTGGCCGAAGCCGTACGCCGCATCAGCAACGAAGAATCCATCAGCGCCATGTTCCGCTAAGGAACCGGCGCCGATACAACTGCCCCGCCCCGTGCGGGGCCTTAGTCAACCGCCCGAAACGCTGGTCGCAAGCGTCTCGGGCGTGTTGTCATTCTGGAGAAATGCAATGAACAATTTTGCCCTGAATGCCGAAGCGCGTTCCGACCTGGGGAAAGGTGCGAGCCGCCGCCTGCGTCGCAACGCCAGCCTGGTTCCTGCCGTGATCTACGGTGGCGAAGCCGCTCCGCTGTCCATCAGCCTGCTGGCCAAGGATTTCGCCAAGCTGCTGGAAAACGAGGCTGTCTTCAGCCACGTGCTCGCCCTGAACGTCGACGGCAACGTTGAAACCGTCGTGATCAAGGCCCTGCAGCGCCACCCGGCCAAAGGCTTCGTCCTGCACGCCGACTTCGTCCGCGTTGTCGCCGACCACAAGCTGAACGCTACCGTACCGCTGCACTTCATCAACGCCGAAAGCGCTGATGCCGTGAAGCTGCAGGGTGGCGAAATCTCCCACACCATGTCGGAAGTGGAAGTTTCCTGCCTGCCGAAGGATCTGCCGGAATTCATCGAAGTCGACCTGGCCAAGGTGGCCATCGGCCAGACCGTACACCTGTCCGACCTGACCGTTCCGGCCGGCGTCGAGCTGGTTGCCCTGGCGCACGGCAACGACCTGGCCATCGCCAACATCCACGCTTCCCGCGTGCAAGGCGAATAAGTCACTCGTTGACTGAACCAAGAGAGCCCCTGTCGTGACTGCCATTCAACTGATCGTCGGCCTCGGTAACCCCGGTCCGGAATACGAACAGACCCGGCACAACGCAGGGGCTCTTTTCGTCGAGCGCGTCGCGTCCGCCCAGGGCGTCAACCTCGCGACCGACAAGAAGTACTTCGGCCTGGTCGGCAAGTTCAGCCATCAGGGCCGCGACGTTCGTCTGCTCATCCCCACCACCTACATGAACCGCAGCGGCCAGTCCGTGGCGGCGCTGGCGAACTTCTTCCGCATTCCGCCAGCGGCCATCCTGGTGGCCCACGACGAACTCGACATGCCTCCGGGTACCGCCAAGCTCAAGGTGGGCGGCGGCCACGGCGGGCACAACGGGCTCAGGGACATCATCGCCCAGCTCGGCAACCAGAATTCCTTCTATCGCCTGCGGCTCGGCATCGGCCACCCCGGCGACAAGAACCTCGTCTCGGGCTTCGTCCTCGGCCGGGCTCCGCGCAGCGAACAGGAAAAGCTCGAGGCCAGCATCGACTTCGCCCTCGACGTGCTGCCGGAAATGCTCGCCGGCGACTGGACCAAGGCCATGCAGAAACTGCACGGCCAGAAAGCCTGACTCATCTCCACGATCGAACTCATCTCCGCGAGGGATACACCATGGGATTCAACTGCGGCATCGTCGGCCTGCCCAACGTCGGCAAGTCCACCCTGTTCAACGCCCTGACCAAGTCCGGCATCGCCGCGGAGAACTTCCCGTTCTGCACCATTGAGCCGAACAGCGGCATCGTGCCGATGCCCGACGCGCGCCTCGACGCCCTCGCCGAGATCGTCAAGCCCGAGCGCGTGCTGCCGACCACCATGGAGTTCGTCGACATCGCCGGCCTGGTCGCCGGCGCCTCCAAGGGTGAAGGCCTGGGCAACAAGTTCCTCGCCAACATCCGCGAGACCGACGCCATCGCCCACGTGGTGCGCTGCTTCGAGGACGACAACGTGATCCACGTGTCCAACTCGGTCGACCCCAAGCGCGACATCGAGATCATCGACCTCGAACTGATCTTCGCCGACCTCGACAGCTGCGAGAAGCAGCTGCAGAAGGTCACCCGCAACGCCAAGGGCGGCGACAAGGAAGCCCTGGCGCAGAAAGCCATCCTCGAGCAGCTGATCCCGCACTTCACCGAGGGCAAGCCGGCGCGCACCCTGATGAAGAACATGAGCAGCGACGAGAAGGCGCTGATCCGCGGTTTCCACCTGCTCACCAGCAAGCCGGTGATGTACATCGCCAACGTCGCCGAGGACGGCTTCGAGAACAACCCGCTGCTCGACGTGGTCAAGGCCATCGCCGAGGAAGAAGGCGCCATCGTGGTGCCGGTATGCAACAAGATCGAGGCGGAAATCGCCGAGCTGGAAGACGGCGAGGAGAAGGACATGTTCCTCGAGTCGCTGGGCCTGGAAGAACCGGGCCTCAACCGGGTGATCCGCGCCGGCTACCAGCTGCTCAACCTGCAGACCTACTTCACCGCCGGGGTCAAGGAAGTGCGTGCCTGGACCGTCAAGGTCGGCGCCACCGCGCCGCAGGCCGCCGCCGTGATCCACACCGACTTCGAGAAGGGCTTCATCCGCGCCGAAGTCATCGCCTATGACGACTTCATCCAGTACAAGGGCGAAGCCGGCGCCAAGGAAGCCGGCAAGTGGCGCCTGGAAGGCAAGGAGTACATCGTCAAGGACGGCGACGTGATGCACTTCCGCTTCAACGTCTGAGTCGCCCCGCGCGCCCGCAAGACCCGGCCCGTGTGCCGGGTCTTGCTGTTTTTACCGGTGCAATTCGTGCCGCACAGCCAAGCCGTTGATCCGTCTGAACTTTTTTACGTGACAGGGATTGACAATAGCCCCGCCGACGCGAATAATGCGCGCCGTTGGCTACGTAGCTCAGTTGGTTAGAGCACGGCATTCATAATGCTGGGGTCCGGGGTTCAAGTCCCTGCGTAGCCACCAAATTCCAAAAGGGCCTGCAGCAATGCAGGCCCTTTTTCGTTGTGCCGGAAAAACGTGCAGGCTAGGCTGCAGGGGCCCCGAAGGATCCGGGGTATTGCCCATGCCAGGAGGCACCATGCACCGCACCCGAACCCTACTCCCGCCCCGCAGCGGCAGCGTTGCGCGACTTCTGCTGCTGACATGCCTCGCCGGCTGGCTCCCCGGCGCCAGCGCTCAGCAGCCTGCCCCAGCGACGCCGCGACAGACGGCGTTCGACGACAACAACTATCGCCCTGGCGAGATCGTCAACCGCCTGCCGCCGCCACCTCCGACGGCCCGGGTCAGGCGCAGCCCGCCGCCCGCCACCACCACCCGCTCCGCCAAGTGGTCCTGGAAAACCCGCCAGAGCCTGGCGCACGGCACCTTCCAGTGGCGCGAGCAGAACGGGCGCATCGACTACGCCAGCGTGTGCATGAACGAGCAGCCCGGCTCCCTGCGCTATCGCGACTGCCGCAAGGGGGCCAAGGTCGCCTTCGCCAGGCTGTGCAAGGCGCGCCGCGACCCGGCTGCCTGCCATGCGCAGAACAACTACTCGGCGCTGCGCTAGGTCGTGCCGTTCGCCACGACCGGGCGGGTGGCCAGCAACAGGCCGGCGAAGATCAGCGCACCGCCCAGCCAGTGGTAGAAGGCCAGCTGTTCGCCCAGCAGCAGCCAGCCGAGCAGCGCGGCGAACACCGGCATCAGGTAGCTGAACAGCGAGGCGCGCGCCGCGCCGAGCACCTTCAGCCCGTGGTTCCAGCTCAGGTAGGCGAGCAGCGAGGCGAACAGCGCCGTATAGCCGATGGCAGCCACGTTGCGCGGCGTGACCATGAAGCCGCCGACGCGGGTCAGCTCGAGCAGGTAGAGCGGCAGCATCAGCAGCAGGCCGAACAGGATCATCACGCCCAGCAGGGCCAGTGGCGGCAGCGCCAGGCGCGGCGCCCACAGGCGGATCAGCAGCGAGTACAGTGCCCAGGCCACCACGGCCAGCAGCATCAGCAAGTCGCCGCGATAGAAGTCGAGGCTGCGAAAGGTCGCCAGATCGCCACGGCCGATCAACAGCAACAAACCGCAGGCCGCCAGCGCCATGCCGAACCAGGCACGCCGCGCCGGCCATTGGCCGAGCAGCACGCCGGCACCGAGGAAGGTCGCCAGTGGCAGGCAGGTGTTGAGCAGGGTGATGTTGATCGCCGAGGTGCTGTGCGCCGCGTGGTAGAGCAGCGAGTTGTAGCTGGCGATGCCCAGCCCGGCGACCAGCCACAGGCGCCAGCCGGCGCCACGCACGACAGCGCGCTGCTGCCACAGGGGGCCGGCAATGAAGGGCAGGAGGATGGCCAGCGCCAGCGACCAGCGCCAGAACGCCAGCGCCATCGGCGGGATGCTGTCAGCCACCGCCCGGGCCACCAGCGCATTGCCGGCCCAGCACAGGCTGGACAGCACCAGCCCGGCGGCGGCCCAGCTGTGACGCAGGTTCATCGGCACGCCCTGGCGGGCAACGACCACGAGTACCGGGCAGCGGAGCAAGGGCCGCAGCGCTCGGGGCGGCGCGGTGGGACTTGGGGGAAAGGCATGGACGACTCCTGGCAGACCAGCCCGGCACCTTACGAATTGCCTCACCGTCTTGGCAAGTCAAACTCGCCCGCCGTTCAACCGAGGCCGAGCACTTCCTCGGCCGCCTGTTCGCCAGCCTCCACCGCGCCCTCGAGTGTGCCCGGCCAGCGCCGTGCCAGATCGGCGCCGGCGAAATGCACGCGCCCCAGCGGCCGGCACAGCCGTGGCGCCAGCAGGCTCCAGCCCCCGGCCGACCACAG
>DATCUN010000153.1:0-5857 GCA_036561825.1 Pseudomonas sp. | reverse complement strand
TGGCGGCCGAACCACTCGATCTGGTCGGCGTAGACGTTCGGCGTGGCCGCCTCGATGGTCGCCGGCAGGTTGAGGATCAGCTTCTGCTGCGGGGTCGGCTGGAACACGCCGATCACCGCGTTGCACACCTCGACGGCGAAGGGCGTCTCGGTGGAGCTGAACACCTCGGGCGAGTACTCGAAGCGCCAGTCGGTTTCCGGGTACTGCGCGGCCTGGCGCTTGATGATCTGCGCCGCGTTGATGGCGATCTGGGTCACCCCGGCCTGGTCCTGATGAAAGACGATCTTGCGAAAGCTCGGCGCGGTGGCGTTGTAGTAGTGGACGATGGCTTTCTTGGCGCCCTTGAGCGACTCGAAGGTGCGCACGATCAGGTCTTCGCGGGCCTGGGTGAGCACCTGGATGGTGGTGTCGTCGGGAATGTGGCCGCCCTCGATCAGGGTGCGCACGAAGTCGAAGTCGGTCTGCGAGGCGGACGGGAAGCCCACCTCGATTTCCTTGACGCCGACCTGCACGAGGATCTGGAACATGCGCAGCTTCTTGTCGGCATCCATCGGCTCGATCAGCGACTGGTTGCCGTCGCGCAGGTCAGAGCTCAGCCAGATCGGCGCCTGGGTGATGGTCTTCGACGGCCAGGTGCGATCGGGAATGTCGATCTGCGGGAAGGCGCGGTACTTCTGCGACGGATCTTTGAGCATGGGCATGGCGAATTCCTGAAAACGGTAGCCGCAGGGCGGCGGGCAAGAGGGGTGAACGGCGCCGCTTCAGCCCCGCAGTCGCGGACTGACCAGGTGCTGGCACTGGTATTGCCGCTGCAGGATGAGGGTGTGGGCAGTGTTCATGGCGCAAACCCTAGCGTCCGCTGCGCATGAATGGCAAGCATTGTTGAAAAATTGGCATATTTAACTCGTGATGTTTTTTCTGCGCTGTTGGATTTCGTTTTTGGCGCGAATTCTTCGGTTTTCTTGCGGGGTGGTTTGGCGCGGCTGACGCGAGCCGGCGCCGGCAGGGAGGCCTGTGCGGCCCCGTGTCGCACTAGGTGGCTGGCGTGGCGCTGTGCGATCATCCGCAGCGCTTGCAGCGGTGACTGGCTGCGCAATTCTTTCCAGGGAGGCGGCATCGGGTGATTCGGCAAGGGCGCATGCGTCTGGCAGCCTGGCTTGGCCTGTTCGCCATGCTCATGGCGTTCGCCGGGCCGCTGTACTCGCAGCTGCGGGCGCTGGACAGCCTGCGGCTGTCGCTGGCCATCGACCTCGAGGCGTTGCACTGCGCTGCCGAACAGCCGTTCCTCGATGACCAGGGCCCGGCCGAGTGGGTGCAGAGCCTCGAGCAGTGCGGCTACTGCAACCTGCTGGCGCATACCCCGTCGCTGCCGCCGAGCCTGCAGCTGGCCCTGCCGGCGCCCTCCAGCCACGTTCACCAATACCTGCCGCCCAGCGAGAGCCTGCCCCAGGCACCGCCGGCCAGCCGGCACGCGCGCGCGCCCCCCGCTCTCCACGCCTGACCCGTCCTGAACCGGTCGTCTGCCTGCCGGTGCGCTGCGGCGCATCCGCCTGACGACGTGCAGTCCGTCTTTTGCGTGGAATACCAACATGTCCGTTTTCGCTCGTCCGTCCCTGGCGCAGTCGCGCCTGTCCCGTCCGTTCGCCCTCAATCCGTTCCAGCGCCGCTGGTGGCCGGCCCATGCCGCGCTGCTAGGGGTGCTGGCGCTGCCGTTGCAGGCGGCTGAGCTGGAGGAGGGGGCCGCTGCCGCCGAAGACGAGATCGCGCCGCTGGTGATCACCAGCGTGGCACCGAAGTCGCCGCTGACCGTGGTGACCAATCCCAAGCAGCCGCGCCAGCCGGTGCCGGCCAGCGACGGCGCCGACTACCTGAAGACCATCCCCGGCTTCGCCGCCATCCGCAACGGCGGGGTCAACGGCGACCCGGTGTTCCGCGGCATGTTCGGCTCGCGGATCAAGCTGCTGACCAACGGCGGCGAGATGCTCGGCGCCTGCCCGGGACGCATGGACTCGCCGAGCTCCTACATCAGCCCGGAAAGCTACGACCGTCTGACCGTGATCAAGGGCCCGCAGAGCGTGCTGTGGGGGCCGGGCGCCTCGGCGGCGACCGTGCTGTTCGAGCGCGAGCCGGAGCAGTTCAGCGAGCCGGACTGGCGCCTGAACAGCAGCCTGCTGGCCGGCTCCAACGGCCGCTTCGACCGCAGCATCGACGCCGCCGCCGGCAGCCAGGACGGTTACGCGCGGATCATGGCCAACCGCTCGCAGGCCGACGACTACGAGAACGGCGACGGCGATACCGTGCAGTCGCGCTTCAACAAGTGGAACACCGATGTGGCCCTGGGTTGGACGCCGGACGCCAACACCCTGCTCGAGCTGACCGCCGGCACCGGCGACGGCGAGGCGCGCTACGCCGGGCGCAGCATGGACGGCAGCCAGTTCGAGCGCGAAAGCCTCGGCCTGCGCTTCAAGAAGACCTACATCGGCGAGACCTTCCACGGCCTCGAGGCGCAGGTCTACTACAACTACGCCGACCACGTGATGGACAACTTCAGCCTGCGCGATCCGGACCCGGCCGCCAGTATGGCGATGATGCGCAACCCGATGGCCAGCAACGTCGACCGCCGCACCCTCGGCGGCCGGGTGGCCGGCACCTGGCGCTGGGACGGCGTCGAGCTGGTCGGCGGCGTCGATGCGCAGCGCAACGAGCACCGTAAGCGCGCCTCCAGCTACAACATGATGACCGGCACCTATACCGATGCCGATGAGTTCGCCTGGAACAAGGACGCCGACTTCCACAACTACGGCCTGTTCGGCGAGCTGACCTGGAAGCTCGACCAGCGGCAGCGCCTGATCGGCGGGGCGCGCCTGGACCGCGCCGAGGCCAAGGACTACCGGCAGACCCACACCAGCCACAACCCGATGACCATGAAGTCGCAGACCTGGGCCAACCCCAGCGCCGACGAGAGCCGCCACGACACCCTGTACAGCGGCTTCCTGCGCTACGAGCGCGACCTGCAGAGCCTGCCGGCCACCGCCTACGTCGGTCTCGGCCATAGCGAGCGCTTCCCCGACTACTGGGAGCTGTTCTCCGCCAGCGCCGGCCCGGTGGGCAGCATCCAGGCGTTCGAGACGGTCAAGCCGGAGAAGACCACCCAGCTCGACTTCGGCCTGCAGTATCGCCAGGGGCCGCTGGAAGCCTGGGCCTCGGCCTATGTCGGGGTGGTGGAAGACTACATCCTGTTCGACTACGTACCGGGGATCATGCCCGGCATGACCCGCACCATGGTCGACAACATCGACGCGCGCATCGCCGGCGCCGAGCTGGGCGCCAGCTACCGCTTCACCCCCAACTGGAAGGGCGACGCCAGCCTGGCCTACGCCTGGGGCGAGAACGACTCGGACAACCGCGCCATGCCGCAGATCCCGCCGCTGGAAGCGCGCCTGGGGCTGACCTACGAGCGTGACAACTGGAGCACCACCGGCCTGTGGCGCGTGGTGGCGGCGCAGAACCGCATCGCCGAGGGGCAGGGCAACGTGGTCGGCAAGGACTTCGACGAAAGCGCGGGCTTCGGCGTGCTGTCGTTCAACGGCGCCTACCGGCTGAGCAAGAACCTCAAGCTCAGCGCCGGGGTCGACAACCTGCTGGACAAGAACTACTCCGAGCACCTCAACCTGGCCGGCAACGCCGGTTTCGGCTTCCCTGCCGATACGCGGATCGACGAGCCGGGGCGGACCTACTGGACGCGCCTGGATCTGAGCTTCTGATCCCGCCCGCCCCGCTGGCGAGGAGCCGGCGGGGCTACCCCTGCGGCGGGGCGCGCCATGTGCGCAGGTCGGCGCCGCTCGGGTGCTGGAACACGCGCAGGCCGAACTCCGGGAGGATCGCCAGCAGGTGGTCGAAGATGTCCGCCTGGATGGCTTCGTACTGCACCCAGGCGGTGGTGTTGGTGAAGCAGTACAGCTCCAGCGGCAGACCGTCGGCGGTGGGGCTGAGCTGGCGCACCAGCAGCGTCATGTCCTGGCGCAGGCGCGCGTGGTGGCGCAGGTAGTTCTCCACGTAGGCACGGAAGGTGCCGATATTGGTGACCCGGCGCTGGTTGAGCGGCGCCTCGCCCTGCTCGGCGAGGCGGCGGTTCCACTCCTCCAGTTCGCCAAGCTTGCCGCGCAGATAGTCCTTGAGCAGGGCGAAGGTGCGCAGGTGTTCGATCTCCCCGGCATCGAGGAAGTGCACGCTGTTCTGGTCGAGGAACAGGCTGCGCTTGATCCGTCGCCCGCCGGACTCCTGCATGCCGCGCCAGTTCTTGAACGAGTCGGTGATGAAGCGCTTGGTCGGGATGCTAGTGATGGTCTTGTCCCAGTTCTGCACCTTGACCGTGTGCAGGGCGATGTCGACCACGTCGCCGTCGGCGTTGAGCTGCGGCATCTCCACCCAGTCGCCGACGCGGACCAAGTCGTTGGAGGAAATCTGCACGCTGGCCACCAGGGAGAGCAGGGTGTCCTGGAAGATCAGCATCAGCACCGCCGCCATAGCGCCCAGGCCGGAGAGCAGGATCAGCGGCGAGCGGTCGACCAGGATGGCGATCATCAGCACCGTGGCGATGGCGAAGGCGGCGATCTTGAGGACCTGCAGGTAGCCCTTGATCGGCCTGAGGTGGGCATCGCGGCGCCGCAGGTACAGGGTGTTGGCCACGTCGAGCAGGGCGCTGAGAGCCAGGACGATGGCCAGCACGATCAGCGCGTTGCTGACGTTGTGCACCACGGTCACCAGCGCCTTGGGCAGGCCGGGGACCAGCTCGACGCCGATGGAGAGGATCAGCGCCGGCACCACGTTGGCCAGCCGGCGGATCACCCCATGGTCCTGGAAGCGCGTCTGCCGGCCCAGTTCGGTGGTGCTGAGCGCCTTGTACAGGCCGCGCACCAGGATGTGCTTGACCAGCCAGTTGGCCAGCCAGGCGACCGCCAGCAACAGGCTGGAGGCGATCAGGGTGAGCAGCAGCGGCTGGCGCTGCAGCCAGTCGAGCCAGCTGGCGAGTTGGTTGGCCATGGATAACTCCTGGTCTGCCCCGGCGCGTGGTCAGCGCTGGAACGCGCCGATGAAGATGCTCGGGTCGACCCGCGCGTCGTTGAGGCTGACGTTCCAGTGCAGGTGCGGCCCGGTGGCGCGGCCAGTGGCGCCGACCTTGCCGAGCACCGCACCGCGCGCAAGCTCGTCGCCGACTTTGACGCCGATCCGTGACAGATGACAGAACATGCTGATCAGCCCCTGGCCGTGGTCGACGAACACGGTGCGGCCGTTGAAGAAGTAGTCGCCGACCAGGATCACCTTGCCTGCCGCCGGCGCCTTGACCGGGGTGCCGGCCGGCACGGCGAAGTCGAGGCCCGAGTGCGGGTTGCGTTCCTCGCCGTTGAAGAAGCGGCGCAGGCCGAACGGGCTGGACAGCGGGCCGCCGACCGGCTTGTCGAACAGCAGATTGCTCGGCTGGCGCGGGCTGAACTGCTGGTAGGCCGCGGTCTGCACGGCCAGCTCGCGCTCGATGCGCTTGAGGTTGGCGGCGTTGGGCGTGACCTGCTGCTGGTTCTTCAGGGTGATGCGCTGTTCATTGTAGTGGCGGCTGCCGACCTCGAAGGCCAGGCGGCGGCCGTCGGCCAGTTCGAGCTGCTCGCGGCCCGGCTTGACCGTCAGCGGCAGGCCGACCACGGCGATCCAGCGCCGGCCGTCTTCCCGGGTCACCAGCACCGGCTTGCCCTGGTAACGGGCCGCGGGGCGTTGCGCGCCGGTGCCGAGATCGACCACCGCCACGCCGCCGGGCACCGGCTGGTCCAGCAGACGGGCGAGGAAGCCCTCGGCCTGCGCCGGC
>DATCUN010000152.1:0-10507 GCA_036561825.1 Pseudomonas sp. | reverse complement strand
TGGCGCGGTCGAAGTGGTTGCGCCCGCCGCGGATGTGGGTGATGCCGTTGCCCGGCGCCGCCGCCTTGCTGGCGAGGATCCAGTCGCTGCGCCCGCCGTGGCGCTGGAAGTAGTTGCCGATGATGGTTTCGGTGGCACCGGCGGTCTCGGCCTTCGGCGGCACCGGGTAGATCTCGGCGGTATCGATGAAGGTGATCCCGGCAGCCTGGGCGCGGCGGATCTGCTCGAAGGCTTCGGCCTCGGTGTTCTGCTCGCCCCAGGTCATGGTGCCGAGCGCCAGCGCGCTGACCTGAAGGCCGGTTTTGCCGAGAGGGCGGTAGATCATCGGGGGGCTCCTGTGGAGAGAAGGACAGAAAGGCAGGGTACTCGATAAGCCGCAGCTCCCGCAGCACGCGGGCGGCAGGAGCCCGGTGAGCTGCGGGCGCTGAGTTCAGCCTAGCCCTGCGGCGGCCAGCGAGCAGGCGCCGGGGAAACGTCGGGAACGCTCATGCAATACCCTCGCGGGCCGTCGGTGATCTAAGCCGCCTCCGGCAGCCGGCCCTGCCGCGCTGCCGGGTTACCCTGCCTGCCCGCCCGCCTGTAGCGTTGTATACAAAACTACATAACCAATCCGACTTCAGCGCCCAACCGACAGGCCCAGCGGGCGTTGTCCCGCCCTACCGACAAATACCAACTCGTTGATTTAAAAGGTTTAAATTCAAAGATTTCGCGGCTGGCAACCCTTTTGCCTAGCTTCTCCTGCCCTGATCAAGGCGCCCTGTTTACCGATTGCCACCGATCGAAGGAGAACACCATGAACAACCGCGCTTGCGGCGCAGGCACTGCTCGACGCCCGATCTTCCGGCAGCCGGGGCTGCTGATCGAAGCGGGCCTGCTGGCTCGCACCTCTTATTCACTAATAGCATTTAAAAATAAATAATTATTCTTTTTGGATTTATCAGGTCTCCAGTACCTTCGCAACCGACATAAGGCTGCAACAAACCGTCATTTTTCGGCGCGGCGGTATAGCTCGCTCGCTAACGCCCGGGGCGTCCCAGTCACACGCCCCGTCTATTTCATGGAGAAACACGCAATGAACAAGTCCCCCCTGGCCCTCGCCGTGTTCGCCGCCACCCTGGCCTCCGCCCTGTCCGGCGCGGCCCAGGCCGCCTTCCTCGAGGACAGCAAGGCCAGCCTGGCCCTGCGCAACTTCTACTACGACCGCAACGACAAGAACACCGCCGACAACCGCAACGAAGCCAGCGAGTGGGGCCAGGGCTTCATCTTCAACTACCAGTCCGGCTTCACCGAAGGCACCGTCGGCTTCGGCGTGGATGCCGTCGGCCTGCTCGGCGTGCGCCTGGACGGCGGCGGTGACGGCGACAGAACCGACCAGCGCAAGCCGGGCCAGCTGTTCCCCACTGAAAGCAACGGGAAGGCCGTGCACGAGTACAGCAAGGCCGGGCTGACCGCCAAGGTCAAGCTGTCGAAGACCGAAGCGCGCCTCGGCACCCTGCAGCCCAAGCTGCCGGTGGTGACCTTCAACGACGGCCGCCTGCTGCCGCAGCTGTTCGAAGGCGGGCAGATCATCAGCAACGAGATCGATGGTCTGACCCTGACCACCGGCCAGCTGGAGCACACCAAGACCCGCAACTCCACCGACGACATTGGCCTGCGCATCGCCGGCGCCACAGCGGTCAACGGTATTCAGGCCGACACCAACAAGTTCTACTTCGCCGGCGGCGACTACAAGCTGACCAAGGACCTGACCGCGCAGTACTACTACGGCAACCTGGAAGACTTCTACGACCAGCACTTCCTCGGCCTGGTGCACAACTGGGCGCTGCCGGTGGGCGCGCTGAAGAGCGACCTGCGCTATTTCGACAGCAGTTCCGACGGCAAGAATTCCAGCGCCGCCGGGCGTGCCGAGGGCTACCGTAGCAGCGGCTACTGGAACGGTGGCACCAACAACCCCGACAACGGCGAGGTCGACAACCAGACCTGGAGCGCCCTGTTCACCTACACCCTGGGCGGCCACGCGCTGAGTGCCGGCTACCAGCAGGTGTCCGGCGACAGCGCCTTCCCGTTCCTCAACCAGGGCGACGGCTCCACCGCGTACCTGATCACCGACGTGCAGATCAACAAGTTCCTCGCCGCCGGCGAACGCACCTGGCTGGCCGGCTATGCCTACGACTTCGCCAAGCTCGGCGTGCCGGGCCTGAAGGCCAGCGCGCTGTACCTGAGCGGCGACAACATCGATGCCGCCGGCAGCGACAAGCAGGAATGGGAGCGCAACCTGCGCCTGGACTACGTGCTACAGGAAGGCACCCTCAAGGGCCTGGGCTTCACCTGGCGCAATGCCTCGCTGCGCGGCAACACCTCGACTGCCGACCAGGACGAGAACCGCCTGATCGTCAGCTACACCCTGCCGCTGCTGTAAGTCTCCACCGGCAGCCCGGCCCGCGCCGTGCTGCCGGCTTGCCCGCCGCGCAGTGCCGCGCTCAGGCCGGGGTAGCGGCCAGCGCGGGGCACTTGCCCACCTGCTCCAGGTGTTGACACACGAAGGCCTCGAACTCCGCCGCCGGCAGCGGCTTGCTGAACAGGTAGCCCTGCACCTCGTCGCAACCCAGGCGTTCGAGCTCGTCCCGTTGCGCCGCCGTCTCCACGCCTTCGGCGATGGTCAGCATGCCCAGGCTGCTCGCCATGCCCAGAATCGCCCGCACGATGGACTGGTCGTGACCGTCCTGGTTGATGTGCTGCACGAAGGACTGGTCGATCTTCAGCTTGTGCACCTCGAACTGCTTGAGGTAGCTAAGCGACGAATAACCGGTGCCGAAATCGTCGATCGACAGTAATACGCCCAGCGTGCGCAGGCGCCGCACCACCTCGATGGCCGCCGCCGGATGGTACATGGCCACGCTCTCGGTCAGCTCCAGCTCCAGGCAGTGGGCCGGCAGGCCGGTTTCCTGCAGGACGTCGACGACCAGCTCGACCAGCCCGGGATGGCGGAACTGCGCCAGCGACAGGTTCACCGCCATGGTCATGGTCGGCGGGTAGCCCTGCTCCAGCCAGTGCTTCATCTGCCGCGCCGCGCTGCGCAGCACCCATTCGCCGACCTGCAGGATCTGGCCGCTGCCCTCGGCGACCGGAATGAACTCGGCCGGACTGATCACCCCCAGCTGCGGGTGGGTCCAGCGCAGCAGGGCTTCGGCGCCGACCAGCCGCTGGCCGTCGATGCTCACCTGGGGCTGGAAGCACAGGTGCAGCTCGTGCCGGTCCAGCGCCTGGCGCAGCGCACTCTCCAGCTGCAGGATGCGCGCCGACTGGCGCTGCATTTCCGCGGTGAAGAAGCGATAGCCGTTGCGCCCCTCCTGTTTGGCCCGGTGCATGGCGATATCGGCGCGCTGCGACAGGGTGTCGAAGTCGCGGCCATCCTCGGGGAATACCGCGATGCCGATCGAGGCATTGATCGCCAGACTGTGTTCGCCCACCTCGCAGGGACTGGCCAGCAGCGCCTTCAGCCGCTCGGCGGCATGCGCCGCGCCCTTGGCATCGGTATAGGGCAGGACGAAGACGAACTCGTCGCCGCCCTGGCGCGACAGGGTGTCCTCGTCGCGCAGGGCGGCCTTCAGGCGCTGGGCGACTTCGACCAGGAAGGCGTCGCCGACGCGGTAACCCAGCGAGTCGTTGATGTGCTTGAAGTGGTCCAGATCCATGTACAGCACCGCCAGCGGCTGGTGGCTGCGTTCGGAGAGGCCCAGCGCCTGCTCGCAGCGGGAGGCGAACAGCTTGCGGTTGGGCAGGTCGGTCAGTGCGTCGAAGTGCGCCAGGCGCTCGATGCGCTGCTCGTCCAGCTTGCGCTGGGTGATGTCTTCCTTGATCGCCAGGTAATGGGTGGGCTGGCCGGCGTCGTCGAAGACCGGCGAGATCAGCACCGACTCGGTGTACTCGCTGCCGTCCTTGCGCTGGTTGACGAACTCGCCACGCCAGGCCCGGCCACTGGTGAGGTGCTGCCACATGTCCTCGTAGGTGCTCTGCGGGGTCTTGCCGGAATGCAGCAACTTGGGGTTTTTACCAATGGCCTCCTCCAGGCTGTAGCCGGTCGCGCGGGTGAAGGCCTGGTTGGCGTATTCGATGCGCGCATCGAGGTCGGTGATGACGATGGTGCTCGCACTCTGCTCCACCGCCTGGCTCAGCTTGCGCAGGGTGGCCTGGTCGCGGGTGCGAGCGGTGACGTCGCGCGACAGCATGACGAAGCGCGGCGCGCGGTCGTGGTCCTGGCGCATGACCGACACCGACAGCTCGAAGCAGTGGATGCCGTCGGCCAGCGGGAGCTGGATCTGCTGGCCTGATGCATGGCCGTTGGCTTGTGCCTCCTGCAACGCGGCCATGCAGGTGCGCGCGGCCTCGAGCGGCAGCACCTCGTACACCGTCCGGCCGAGCAGCGCATCGGCGCCGGCCGCCAGTTGTTCGTTACGCGGCGCGTGCGCCTGCAGGTAGCGGCCGTCGCAATCGAGTTCGAACAGCAGGTCGGGAATCGCCTCGAGAATGGCCTGGGAGTGCCGGCGGGCATCGCTGAGCGCGCCATAGGGGGCGGTGATCATCTCGACGAACACCGCGCGATACAGCAGCAGGTAGGCCAGCACCTTGTAGACGTGGCCCATCAGGTTGAACACGTCGGTGGCCGAGGCATAGCGGGTGAAGAACAGCTCGCTGAAGATCATCGCCAGCACCGCAGCGAGCAGCTGCGCGACGTTGCAGCCACTGGCCTGACGCAGGCGGGCGAGCAGCACGGCGACGGTGAGCAGGTGGACGCCGATCACGCCGTACTCGGCCCACAGCTTGAACGGGGTGAGTCCCTGGCCGGCGACGAAGGTCGCCGGCAGCCACTGTGGCCGATAAAGGAACAGCCAATGCATCAGGGCCACGCCGAGCAAAACGCCCAGCAGGGGCACGAAGCGGCGGCGCTCGGAGCGCGGTCTCTGCTCGGCGCCCACCGGCGGCCAGGGCAGCCAGGCGACCAGCAGCAGCGCCAGGGCGGCCAGGTAGCGGGCCACCAGCCAGAAGTGGATGGCCTTTTCCACGCCGCTGGGGGTCACGTAGTCGGGCATGCCCAGGAACGACAGCATGTGGGAAAAGTCGAGGATGGCGACGCCGAGAAAGCCGCAGGCCAGCAGCAGGATGTTGCGCTGCGGGTGCAGGCCGTGGGTGCTCCAGCCGACGGCGAAGACCAGCACGGCCACGGCGATGGCGGTGGTTTCCAGCAGCATGTGCCAGGCCAGGTAGCCGGCGACCGGCGGTATCGCCGCGGCGAACTGGGTGGTCAGCAGCACGCCGGCCAGCAGGATGACCAGCACCGCCAGGGGCTGGCCGAGTGAGTCCCGGTGTTGCGGATGAACCTGCTGCAAGCCGAATCGCACGCGCTCGGTACCTCTGTCCATGAACCGACTGTCGTTACCGGAGAATCCGGCAGGCGCCAGTGTGACAGTCTTCCACGGCGCCAATGTGACGCGGAATGTGCCTGCCTGACCGCCCCCCGTCAATGATTGCCGCGCTCGCGCCGACCATGGTCGCCATACGGCGCAGAATCGACGATTTCATGGCGCCTGAAGATCTGCTCGGCCGCGCCGCTACCGGTGGTTCACCGCGCTCTCTTATATAAATAAAGGAATAAACAAATCATTATTTATTCTTTTTAATATCTTACGCTCCTGCGCATAGTAGCCCCCACACACCCTACCGCAGGAGCGCAACAGGATGAGCATCCGCCTTGGCGATATCGCCCCCGACTTCGAACAGGATTCCAGCGCCGGTCGCATTCGTTTCCACGCATGGCTCGGCGACAGCTGGGGCATCCTGTTCTCCCACCCGGCCGACTTCACCCCGGTGTGCACCACCGAGCTGGGCTTTACCGCCAAGCTGAAAGATCAATTCGCCCAGCGTGGCGTCAAGGCCATCGCCCTGTCGGTGGACCCGGTGGAGTCGCACCTGAAGTGGATCGAGGACATCAACGAGACCCAGGACACCCAGGTCAACTTCCCGATCCTCGCCGACGCCGACCGCAAGGTGTCCGACCTCTACGACCTGATCCACCCGAACGCCAGCGACACCCTCACCGTGCGCTCGCTGTTCATCATCGACCCGGCCAAGAAGGTACGCCTGATCATCACCTACCCGGCCAGCACCGGGCGCAACTTCCACGAGATCCTGCGGGTGATCGATTCGCTGCAGCTGACCGACAGCCACAAGGTCGCCACCCCGGCCAACTGGCAGGACGGCGACGAGGTGGTGATCGTGCCGTCGCTCAAGGACGAGGCCGAGCTCCAGCAGCGCTTTCCCAAAGGCTACCGCGCGGTGAAGCCGTACCTGCGCCTGACGCCGCAACCGAACCGCTGATGCCGACCGTTTGACCACTTGGGGTTGGGGGCCTGAACGGCAGGACAGGTCCCCTTTTTTATTCGCAACAGAAGGAAACGCAGATGCTGGTGGTATCCCTTTCCGGCAGTCCCTCCCAGCAGTCGCGCTCCGCCGGCCTGCTGGAGTGGTCGCGTCGCTGGCTGAGCGTGCGCGGCGTGGAAGTGGTCAGCTTCGGCGTGCGCGACTTCGCCGCCGAGGATCTGCTCTACGGGCGCTTCGACAGCCCGCAGGTGATCGAGCTGGCCGAGCGCGTGGGCGCCGCCGACGGCCTGCTGGTCGCCACGCCGGTGTACAAGGCGGCCTACTCCGGGGCGCTCAAGACCCTGCTCGACCTGCTGCCCGAACGCGCCCTGGCCCATTCGGTGGTGCTGCCGCTGGCCACCGCCGGCAGCCCGGCCCACCTGCTGGCGCTGGACTACGCGCTGAAGCCGGTGCTGGCGGCGCTGAAGGCCGAGGAAGTGCTGCAGGGCGTGTTCGCCGACGACCGCCAGACCCGCTACGAGGAGGGCCGCCTGGTCCTCAGCGAGGAACTGGAACAGCGACTGGAAGCCGCACTGGAACAGTTCTACCAGGCGCTGGCGCGCCGGCCGCGGCATCTCGAACCCGGCCAGCTCGAGCAGCAGCTGCTCGGCGCGCGCTGGAGCATCTGAACCACGACTCATCCTGCGGGCGAGCGTATCTGCGCAGCCCACTGATTCAAGCCCTCGCCCACACCGGCGAGGCAGCGCAAAGCCCTTACTCGCCCGCCAACGGGCCAGCAGGCATCCACCACAACCGACATGCATATTAAGGAGAGCGCCATGCGCACACCCTACCTGCGTCGAGGACTGGTCGCCCTGCTGGCTGCAGCGATCTCCTCCGCCGCCCTCGCCGCCGATGACGCCCACACCCTGCGCATCGGCTACCAGAAATACGGCACCCTGGTCCTGCTCAAGGCCAAGGGCAGTCTGGAACAGCGCCTCGCCGCCCAGGGCGTCAAGGTGCAGTGGACCGAGTTCCCCGGCGGCCCGCAGCTGCTGGAAGGCCTCAACGTCGGTTCGATCGACTTCGGCGTGACCGGCGAGACCCCGCCGGTGTTCGCCCAGGCCGCCGGCGCCGACCTGCGCTACGTGGCCTACGAACCGCCGGCGCCGACCGGCGAGGCGATCCTGGTACCCAAGGGCTCGTCGATCAAATCGGTAGCCGAGCTGAAGGGCAAGAAGGTCGCCCTCAACAAGGGCTCCAACGTGCACTACCTGCTGGTGCGCGCGCTGGAAGATGCCGGCCTGTCGATCAAGGACATCACCCCGGTGTACCTGCCGCCGGCCGACGCCCGCGCCGCCTTCGAGCGCGGCAGCGTCGACGCCTGGGTGATCTGGGATCCCTTCCAGGCCGCCGCCGAGACGCAGATGCAGGCGCGCACCCTGCGCGACGGCAGCGGGCTGGTCGACAACCACCAGTTCTATCTGGCCAGCGGCAGCTATGCGCAGCAGCACCCGCAGGTGGTCGGCGCGCTGATCGAGGAAATCCGCGCCGTCGGCGAAGACTCCAAGGCCGATCCGGCCAAGGTCACCGCCCAGGTCGCCCCGCTGATCGGCCTGAGCCCGGAAATCACCCACAAGGCGGTGACCCGCCAGGGCTACGGCGCCCAGCCGCTCACCCCGGCCGTAGTGGAGGCCCAGCAGAAGATCGCCGACACCTTCGCCGACCTCAAGCTGATTCCCAAGCGCCTGAGCATCAAGGACGTGGTCTGGATGCCGCCGGCCAAGGTCGCCCAGCACTGACCCGCATCGCGGGGGCGCCCAAGCGGCCGCCCGCGACTGCCCCGCTCCCATGAATCATCGCGCGCATGAGCCAAGCCCCACGCGCGCCCGATTGTCAGGAATACTGCGATGAGTCTGAACATCTTCTGGTTTCTCCCCACCCACGGCGACGGCCACTACCTGGGCACCGCCGAGGGCGCCCGCGCCGTCGACCACGGCTACTTGACCCAGGTCGCCCAGGCTGCCGACCGCCTCGGTTTCGGCGGCGTGCTGATCCCCACCGGGCGTTCCTGCGAGGACTCCTGGCTGGTCGCCGCCTCGCTGATCCCGGCCACCCAGCGCCTGAAATTCCTCGTCGCCCTGCGCCCGGGGATCATCTCGCCGACCGTGGCGGCGCGCCAGGCGGCGACCCTCGATCGCCTGTCCAACGGCCGCGCGCTGTTCAACCTGGTCACCGGCGGCGACCCGGACGAACTGGCGGCCGACGGCCTCAACCTCAGCCACGCCGAGCGCTACGAGGCGGCCGTGGAGTTCACCCAGGTCTGGCGCAAGGTGCTGGAGGGCGAGACCGTCGACCTCGACGGCAAGCACATCCAGGTCAAGGGCGCCAAGCTGCTCTACCCACCGATCCAGCAGCCGCGCCCACCGCTGTACTTCGGTGGTTCTTCCGAGGCGGCCCACGAGCTGGCCGCCGAGCAGGTCGAGCTGTACCTGACCTGGGGCGAGCCGCCACAGGCGGTGGCGGAGAAGATCGCCGACGTGCGCGCGCGCGCCGCCAGGCACGGCCGCACGGTGAAGTTCGGCATCCGCCTGCACGTGATCGTGCGCGAGACCGTTGATGAAGCCTGGGCCGCCGCCGAGCGGCTGATCAGCCACCTGGACGACGACACCATCGCCAAGGCGCAGGCCTCGCTGGCGCGCTTCGACTCGGTCGGCCAGCAGCGCATGGCCGCCCTGCATGGCGGCAGCAAGGACAACCTGGAAGTGGCGCCCAACCTGTGGGCCGGGGTCGGCCTGGTGCGCGGCGGCGCCGGCACCGCGCTGGTCGGCGACGGCCCGACCGTGGCGGCACGGGTCAAGGAATACGCGGATCTCGGCATCGACACCTTCGTGTTCTCCGGCTACCCGCACCTGGAGGAGTCCTATCGGGTCGCCGAGCTGCTGTTCCCGCACCTGGACATCGCCCAGCCAGAGCGCCCGCAGAGCCGCGGCTACGTCAGCCCGTTCGGCGAGATGATCTCCAGCGACATCCTGCCCAAGGCGGCGGCGCAGAGCTGAGGCCGCGAACCCCGCTCGCCGGAGCACGCTGTAGGGGCGAATTCATTCGCCCACCACGGCGTGCCCAAGGCGAATGAATTCGCCCCTACACGAGTTGGCATCATGAGCAAGAGCAATACCGAAAGACTTCTCCTGCGCCTGGCCCCTTGGGCGCTGCCCGTGGCGCTGCTGGCCATCTGGCAGATCACGGTGGTGACCGGACTGCTGTCCACCCGCATCCTGCCCGCGCCCAGCGCCGTGCTGAGTGCCGGCTGGGCGCTGCTGAACAGCGGCGAGCTCTGGCAACACCTGGCCATCAGTGGCTGGCGCGCCGGCATCGGCTTTGCCATCGGCGGCAGCATCGGCCTGCTGCTGGGCTTCGTCACCGGCCTGTCGCAATGGGGCGAACGCCTGCTCGACAGCTCGGTGCAGATGATCCGCAACGTGCCGCACCTGGCGCTGATCCCGCTGGTGATCCTGTGGTTCGGCATCGACGAGAGCGCGAAGATCTTCCTGGTCGCCCTCGGCACCCTGTTCCCCATCTATCTCAACACCTACCACGGCATCCGCAGCGTCGACGCCGGCCTGGTGGAAATGGCGCGCAGCTACGGCCTGTCGGGCTTGCCCCTGTTCCGCCAGGTGATCCTGCCCGGCGCCCTGCCGTCGATCCTGGTCGGCGTGCGCTTCGCCCTCGGTTTCATGTGGCTGACCCTGATCGTCGCCGAAACCATCTCGGCCAACGCCGGCATCGGCTACCTGGCGATGAACGCCCGCGAGTTCCTGCAGACCGACGTGGTGGTGCTGGCGATCCTGCTCTACGCCGTGCTCGGCAAGCTGGCCGATGTCGCCGCCCGCAGCCTTGAGCGCGCCTGGCTGCGCTGGCACCCGGCCTACCAGCAAGGAGGTATCCAAAATGAGCGCCCATGACCTCAAACGCGGCATCCCGCTGCACCTGCATGGCGTGGCCAAGGCCTTCGGCGAGCGCAGCGTGCTGCACGACATCGACCTGCACATCCCCGCCGGCCAGTTCGTCGCCGTGGTCGGTCGCAGCGGCTGTGGCAAGAGCACCCTGCTGCGCCTGCTGGCCGGCCTCGACGAGGCCAGCGGTGGCG
>DATCUN010000151.1:0-7895 GCA_036561825.1 Pseudomonas sp. | reverse complement strand
GGCGAGGCCGAGCAATGCGCGCGGCAGGCGGATCTGGCCGACGATCAGCTCGGCCTGTGCCAGATCGGCCCCGTCCAGCGGCAGGCCGAGCAGGCGCAGCAGCGCGCGCAGGCTGTCGCCCAGCGACAGGCTCACCGGACCGAGCGCCAGCGCCAGCCAGAAGGCCAGCAGCAGCGCCAGCCCCAGCACGGGAAGCAGGAAGGGACCGCAGGCCGGGCGGTTCATCGCGACGGGTTGCCTTGCTCGGGAAACGGGGCAGCAGCATAACAGGCCGCCGCGCTCCTGCCCCACGACGGCGGCCCGCGAACTGGCAGAACTGCCGGCCACTGCGGATAATCGGCGCAGCCCAAGGAGACCACCATGCAGCAACTGTGCAACAGCGACGAACTGGCCGAAGGCGCCAGCCGCGGCTTCGGTGACGGCAGCCGCAGCCTGCTGCTGGTCCGCCGCGAAGGGCAGGTGTTCGCCTACCGCAACCGCTGCCCGCACCGCGGCATCCCGCTGGAGTGGCAGGCCGACCAGTTTCTCGACGTCAGCGCCAGCCTGATCCAGTGCGCCACCCACGGCGCGCTGTTCCTCATCGAGTCCGGCGAGTGCGTGGCCGGCCCCTGCGCCGGGGAACGTCTCGAAGCCCTGCCCTGCCGCGAACAGGACGGCAGCATCTGGGTCGAGCTGTAGGCACGCCGCTGACGCCAGCCGCACGCCGGGTGCGCCTGCAGCACCCTAGAGGATCACCTCCAGCCGCCGGGTCAAGCGGATGCCCGCGGGCGACAGTTCGGCGCCATAGGCCAGCACCTCCACCCCCGCCGTCACCGCCGCCTGCAGCGCCTGCGCGTACTGCGGATCGACCTCCGCCGCCGGGCGTACCGCCTCGATGGCCGAGAGGTTCACGCAATACAGCTGCACGGCGCGCACGCCCTGGCGCGCCAGGCTGGCCAGCTCGCGCAAATGCTTGCTGCCGCGCGCGGTGCGCGCATCGGGGAAGGCCGCCACCGGCGTGCCGTGGAAGCCGAGCGTCACGCTCTTGACCTCGACGAACGCCGGGCCGTGCGCATAGTCCAGGCGAAAATCCACCCGGCTGTTTTCCTCGCCATAGCGCACCTCGCGCCTGAGCTGCGTGAACCCCGCCAGCTCGGCGATCACCCCGTCACGCAGCGCTTCCTCCACCAGCGCGTTGGCCCGCGCGGTGTTGACGCAGGCCAGCCGCCCCTGCGGCGTCTCGCTCAGTTCCCAGGTCCCCGGCAGCTTGCGCTTCGGATCGCTGGAGCGACTGAACCAGACGCGGCCGCCCTCGCTCATGCAGTTGTGCATCGAGCCGGTGTTCGGGCAGTGGAGGGTCAGCGTCTCGCCCTGCACGGTCTCGATATCGGCGAGAAAGCGCTTGTAGCGGCGCAGCAGGCGACCTTCCTCCAGCGGCGGCTCAAACTGCATCGGGATGCCAGCTCTGCAGACCGCGGGCGATGCGCGCGACCGCCTGCTCCAGGCGCGGCAGGCTCTGGGTATAGGCGAAGCGCACGTGCTGCCCGGCCAGGTGGTGACCGAAGTCCAGTCCCGGCGTGATGGCCACATGCTCGGTTTCCAGGAAATGCCGGCAGAACGCCTGGGCGTCGCCACCGAACGCCGAGATGTCGGCATACAGGTAGAAGGCGCCCTGCGGCTCGACGGCGATCTTGAAGCCCAGCGCCCGCAGGGCCGGCAGCAGGTAGTCGCGACGGCGGGCGAACTCGGCGCGGCGCTGCTCGAGGATCGCCAGGGTCTCCGGCTCGAAACAGGCCAGCGCGGCGTACTGCGCCATGCTCGGCGCGCTGATGTAGAGGTTCTGTGCCAGCTTCTCCAGCTCCGCCACCGCGGCCGGCGGTGCCACCAGCCAGCCAAGGCGCCAGCCGGTCATGCCGAAGTACTTGGAGAAACTGTTGAGGACAAAGGCGTCATCGTCCACTTCCAGCACGCTGGGGGCGTCCAGGCCGTAGGTCAGCCCGTGGTAGATCTCGTCCACCACCAGATGGCCGCCGCGCGCCTTGAGCGCGGCGGACAGAGCGGCCAGTTCGCCACGCTCGAGCACGGTGCCGGTGGGGTTGGCCGGCGAGGCGACCAGCGCGCCGACGCTGTCTGCGTTCCAGTGGCGCGCGACCAGCTCCGCGGTCAGCTGATAATTCGACTGCGGCCCCACCGGCACCAGCTGCGCATCGCCCTCAACCAGGCGCAGGAAGTGGCGATTGCACGGATAACCGGGATCGGCCAGCAGCCAGTGCTTGCCCGGATCGACCAGCAGGGCGCTGGCCAGCAGCAGCGCGCCGCTGCCGCCGGGGGTGATGAGGATGCGCTCGGGGTCTATGCTCACTGCGTAGCGCTGGGCATAGAAGCCCGCCAGCGCCTCGCGCAGCGCCGGCAGGCCGCGCGCCGCGGTGTAGCGGGTATGTCCGGCGGCCAGCGCCGCCTGGCCGGCGCGCACGATCGGAGCCGCGGTGGAGAAGTCCGGCTCGCCGACCTCCAGGTGAATGACGTCGTGGCCGGCCGCCTGCAACTCGTTGGCGCGGGCCAGCAGGGCCATGACGTGAAAGGGCTGGATGGCGCGACTGCGTGCACTGAAGGACAGAGCCATATGGCCCTCCAAGGATCGGACAAGCGCCGATTCTAGCCAACTGTCACACGACGCGGCAGGCACCGTGTACACCGGAGTAGCTTCCGCCCCGCGATTCTGGTAGGTTCGCCCGCTTGCAAGCGCAGGGCCGGCTAAAATGCCGCTGATGGACACAACCTGCGCACAGGATTAGCGAACGTGAGAGGCGGACATACCATGCCGACCAAGACCCAAGACAAAATCCGCGCCTTCGAGCCCTATGTAGAAACCAAGGGCGAGGAGTACATGGGCGACAAGATGCGCGCCCACTTCACGGCCATCCTCAATGGCTGGAAGAAGCAGCTGATGGAGGAAGTCGACCGCACCGTGCACCACATGCAGGACGAGGCCGCCAACTTCCCCGATCCGGCCGACCGCGCCAGCCAGGAAGAGGAGTTCAGCCTGGAACTGCGCACCCGCGACCGCGAGCGCAAGCTGATCAAGAAGATCGACGAGACCCTGCAGCTGATCGAGGACAACGACTACGGCTGGTGCGACTCCTGCGGCGTCGAGATCGGCATCCGCCGCCTCGAGGCGCGGCCGACCGCCACCCTGTGCATCGACTGCAAGACCCTCGCCGAGATCAAGGAAAAGCAGCTGGGTTCCTGACCCGCAACGGGGCGCCACGGCGCCCCGCGCTGTTTCTGCAGCCCATGAACGCCCCCGCCTACACCGGCCGTTTCGCCCCCACGCCCAGCGGCTACCTGCACTTCGGCTCGCTGGTCGCCGCCCTCGCCTCCTATCTCGACGCCCGCGCCGCCGGCGGCCGCTGGCTGCTGCGCATGGAAGACCTCGACCCGCCGCGCGAGGTCCCCGGCGCCCAGGATGCCATCCTCCACACCCTGGAAACCTATGGCTTCGAGTGGGACGGCGCGGTCGAGCGGCAAAGCACCCGCCATGGCGCCTATGCCGCCGCGCTCGACGGGCTGCTGGCGCGCGGCCTGGCCTACGCCTGCACCTGCTCGCGCAAACAGCTCGAAGGCCAGCCGATCTACCCCGGCACCTGCCGCAATGCCGGCCACAGCGCGGCCAACGCCGCCATCCGCCTGCGCGTACCGGATGCCGAGTACCGCTTCATCGACCGGGTGCAGGGCGCCTTCGCCCAGAACCTCGCCCACGAGGTCGGCGACTTCGTCATCCGCCGCCGCGACGGCCTGTACGCCTACCAGCTGGCGGTGGTGCTCGACGACGCCTGGCAGGGGGTCAGCGACATCGTGCGCGGCGCCGACCTGCTCGACTCCACCCCGCGCCAGCTGTACCTGCAGGAGCTGCTCGGCCTGCCGCAGCCGCGCTACCTGCACATCCCCCTGCTGCTGCAGCCGGACGGCCACAAGCTCGGCAAGTCCTACCGCTCGCCGCCGCTGCCGCCGGATCAGGCCCCGGCCCTGCTGACCCGCGCCCTGCGCGCCCTCGGCCAGCAGCCGCCGGCCGAACTGGAGCAGGGTAACGCCGCCCGCGTGCTGGCCTGGGGGATCCGCCACTGGAATCCCGCCGCCATTGCCCGCCAGGCGGGCCTCGCCGAGGCACAGCTGCGGTAACAGTACAACCCCGACTGTTACCGGCTTCTGCTTCGCGCGCGCCTCCGTTACCATCCGGGCATCCCACGACGAGGTATCCCATGTATATCTACCGGCTGGTCCTGCTCCTGGTGGTGGGGATCTACCTGTTTTCCCCGGCCATCATGGACTGGTGGATCGACCCGAACGGCGCCTGGTACCGACCGTACCTGCTGTGGCTGATCCTGATCATCGTCACCTTCATCCTCCAGAGTCAGCGCGATGCCGACGAGCTTTAACCTCACCCACCTGCTGCTGA
Source organism: Pseudomonas sp. (assembly GCA_036561825.1). Taxonomy (GTDB): domain Bacteria; phylum Pseudomonadota; class Gammaproteobacteria; order Pseudomonadales; family Pseudomonadaceae; genus Geopseudomonas. The sequence continues at coordinate 3,460 of DATCUN010000151.1, read as the reverse complement.
TCAGCGCCGCCTACCTGCTGGTCCTGTTCGGCATCGCCTGGCTGACCGAGCGCGGCGTGATGCCGCGCGCGCTGGTGCGCCACCCGCTGATCTACACCCTGTCACTGGGTGTGTACGCCAGCGCCTGGGCCTTCTATGGCGCGGTCGGCCTGGCCTACCAGTATGGCTACGGCTTTCTCGCCATCTACCTGGGGCTTTCGGGTGCCTTCCTGCTGGCACCGGTGCTGCTCTATCCGCTGCTGCGCCTGACCCGCACCTACCAGCTGTCGTCGCTGGCCGACCTGTTCGCCTTCCGCTTTCGCAGCACCTGGGCCGGCACCCTGACCACTGTCTTCATGCTGATCGCGGTGCTGCCGCTGCTGGCCCTGCAGATCCAGTCGATCGCCGACAGCGTCGCCATCATCACCCGCGAGCAGCCCCACGCCTACGTGGCGCTGATCTTCTGCGCCCTGATCACCCTGTTCACCATCCTCTTCGGTGCACGGCAGATCGCCACCCGCGAGCGCCATGAGGGGTTGGTGGTCGCCATCGCCTTCGAATCACTGATCAAACTGTGCGCGATGACCGCCGTCGGCCTGTACGCGCTGTACGGCGTGTTCGGCGGGCCCGCCGAGCTCGAACAGTGGCTGCTGCAGAACCAGACCGCCCTCAGCACCCTGCATACGCCACTGCAGGAAGGTCCGTGGCGCACCCTGCTGCTGGTGTTCTTCGCGGCCGCCATCACCATGCCGCACATGTTCCACATGGCCTTCACCGAGAACCTCAACCCGCGGGCGCTGGTCACCGCCAGCTGGGGCCTGCCGCTGTTCCTGCTGCTGATGAGCCTGGCGGTACCCCCGATCCTGTGGAGCGGCCTCAAGCTCGGCGTGGCCACCAGCCCGCAATATTTCACCCTCGGCCTGGGCATGCAGGTGGGCAACCCCTGGCTGACCCTCGCCGCCTTCATCGGCGGCCTGTCCGCAGCCAGTGGCCTGGTGATCATTGTCACCCTCGCGCTGTCGGGCATGGTGCTCAACCATGTCGTGCTGCCGCTGTACCAGCCACCGGCCGAGGGCAACATCTACCGCTGGCTGAGGTGGACCCGCCGCGGCCTGATCGCCGCGATCATCGCCGCCAGCTACGGCTTCTACCTGCTGATCGGGGCGGGCCAGGACCTTTCGCACCTGGGTACCGTATCCTTCGTCGCCACCCTGCAGTTCCTCCCCGGCGCCCTGTCGGTGCTGTACTGGCCGACGGCCAATCGCCTCGGCTTCATCAGCGGCCTGCTGGCCGGCGCCAGCGTGTGGGTCCTGACCATGCTGCTGCCGCTGATCGGCAACCTGCCCGGCTTCTACCTGCCGCTGCTCGACATGGTCTACGTGCTCGACGACACCAGCTGGCACATCGCAGCCATCGCTTCGTTGGCGACCAACGTGCTGGTGTTCACCCTGGTCTCGCTGTTCAGCCAGCCGACCAGCGAGGAACAGAGCGCCGCCGAGGCCTGCGCGGTGGACAACGTGCGCCGCCCGCAGCGCCGCGAACTGGTCGCCGTTTCGCCGCAGGAGTTCGCCGCCGAACTGGCCAAGCCGCTCGGCGCACGTACCGCCCAGCGCGAGGTGGAACAGGCCTTGCACGACCTGCAGCTGCCTTTCGACGAGCAGCGCCCCTACGCCCTGCGCCGCCTGCGCGATCGCATCGAGGCCAACCTCTCCGGCCTGCTGGGCCCGAGCGTGGCCCAGGACCTCGTCGAGAACTTCCTGCCCTACAAGGCCGGCGACGAGACTTACGTCACCGAGGACATCCACTTCATCGAGAGCCGCCTGGAAGACTACCAGTCGCGCCTCACCGGCCTCGCCGCCGAGCTCGACGCCCTGCGCCGCTACCACCGGCAGACCCTGCAGGAGCTGCCGATGGGCGTCTGCTCGCTGGCCCAGGACCAGGAAATCCTCATGTGGAACCGGGCCATGGAGATGCTCACCGGCATCGAGGCGCAGCTGGTGGTCGGCTCGCGGCTCGGCACCCTGCCCGAGCCCTGGCGCGGGCTGCTGAGCACCTTCATCGACGCGCCCGACGAGCACCTGCACAAGCAGCGCCTGGCCCTCGACGGCCAGACCCGCTGGCTGAACCTGCACAAGGCCGCCATCGACGAGCCGCTGGCACCTGGCAGCAGCGGCCTGGTGCTGCTGGTCGAGGACCTCACCGAGACCCAGCTGCTGGAAGACCGCCTGATCCATTCCGAGCGCCTGGCCTCGATCGGCCGCCTGGCCGCCGGGGTGGCCCACGAGATCGGCAACCCGGTCACCGGTATCGCCTGCCTGGCGCAGAACCTGCGCGAGGAGCGCGAAAGCGATGCCGAAATCAGCGAGGCCAGCCAGCAGATCATCGAGCAGACCAAGCGCATCACCCGCATCGTCCAGTCGCTGATGAGCTTCGCCCACGCCGGCGGCCTGCAGCAGGCCCGCGAGCCGGTGTGCCTGGCGGAGGTGACGCGCGAGGCGATCAGCCTGCTGTCGCTCAACCGTGACTACGACGTGCAGTACTTCAACCTGTGCGATCCGCAGCACTGGGTCGAGGGCGACCCGCAGCGCCTGGCCCAAGTGCTGATCAACCTGCTGTCCAATGCCCGTGACGCCTCGCCGCCCGGCGGCGCCATCCGCGTGCGCTCGGAGGCCGGCGAGCACACCGTCGAGCTGATGGTCGAGGACGAGGGCAGCGGCATTCCCAAGTCGATCGTCGACCGCCTGTTCGAACCCTTCTTCACCACCAAAGACCCCGGCAAAGGGACCGGCCTGGGCCTCGCACTGGTCTATTCGATCATCGAGGAGCATTATGGAGAAATAAGCATCGACAGCCCGGCAGACCCGAAGCACCAGCGCGGCACGCGCATCCGGATCACCCTGCCGCGCCATGGTGGCCCGACGGCTGCCGAAAACCCGTGAAGCCCATGGACACTGCAACCGCAGCGCCACAGCGTGACAACACGCCGCGGCGCGCGGTCCACCGCCCCTTCCAGGCGCCCCCGCGAAGCCGTCCGCAGAGACCGGCGCAGACAGTTTCCAGCCGCTTCCGAGCACGTCGCGAGAGCTGAACAGACATGCCACATATTCTCATCGTCGAAGACGAAACCATCATTCGCTCAGCGCTGCGGCGCCTGCTGGAGCGCAACCAGTACCAGGTCAGCGAGGCCGGCTCGGTACAGGAAGCGCGCGAGCGTTACAGCATCCCCGGCTTCGACCTGGTGATCAGCGACCTGCGCCTGCCTGGCGCACCGGGTACCGAGCTGATCGGCCTGGCGGCCGGCACTCCGGTGCTGATCATGACCAGCTACGCCAGCCTGCGTTCGGCGGTCGACTCGATGAAGCTCGGCGCCATCGACTACATCGCCAAGCCCTTCGACCACGACGAAATGCTCCAGGCGGTGGCGCGCATCCTGCGCGAACGCCAGCAGGCGCGCAGCGCCGCAGCGGCCGACACCCCAGCC
>DATCUN010000150.1:0-4737 GCA_036561825.1 Pseudomonas sp. | reverse complement strand
CCGGCAGGGCGGCCTGCAACGCCAGCTCCTCCAGCGGCTCGGCGCGCGCCAGGGCGCTGCCGGTGAGTAGCAGCGCGGCGAGCAGACGGCCGAGCGGTCGCCAGCGCTGCCTCAAAGCAGCACCTCGGCCAGGTTGCCCTTGCTCTCCAGCCAGTTCTTGCGGTCGCCGGCGCGCTTCTTGGCCAGCAGCATGTCCATGATCTCCAGGGTGCCCTGGGCATCCTCCAGGGTCAGCTGCACCAGACGGCGGGTGTTGGGGTCCATGGTGGTCTCGCGCAGCTGCGGCGGATTCATCTCGCCGAGGCCCTTGAAGCGGGTGACCTGGGGCTTGCCGCGGCGCTTCTCGGCGAGCAGACGCTCGAGGATGCCGTCGCGCTCGGCCTCGTCGAGGGCGTACCAGACCTCCTTGCCCAGGTCGATGCGGTACAGCGGCGGCATGGCGACGTAGACATGGCCGGCTTCCACCAGTGGCCGGAAATGCTGGACGAACAGCGCGCACAGCAGGGTGGCGATGTGCAGGCCGTCGGAGTCGGCGTCGGCGAGGATGCAGATCTTGCCGTAGCGCAGCTGGGACAGATCGCTGGAGCCCGGATCTAGGCCCACGGCCACCGCGATGTTGTGCACTTCCTGGCTGGCCAGCACCTCGCCGCCGTCCACCTCCCAGGTGTTGAGGATCTTGCCGCGCAGCGGCAGGATGGCCTGGAACTCCTTGTCGCGCGCCTGCTTGGCGCTGCCGCCGGCCGAGTCGCCCTCGACCAGGAACAGCTCGGCGCGCATCGGGTCCTGGCCGGCGCAGTCGGCCAGCTTGCCGGGCAGCGCCGGGCCCTGGGTGATCTTCTTGCGCTCGACCTTCTTGCCCGCCTTGAGGCGGCGCCCGGCGTTGCTGATCGCCAATTCCGCCAGCGCCAGGCCCAGCTCGGGATGCTCGTTGAGCCACAGGCTGAAGGCGTCCTTGACCACCCCCGAGACGAAGGCCGCCGCCTCACGCGAGGACAGACGCTCCTTGGTCTGCCCGGAGAACTGCGGCTCCTGCATCTTCATCGACAGCACGAAGGCGATGCGCTCCCAGACGTCTTCCGGCGCCAGCTTGACCCCGCGCGGCAGCAGGCTGCGGAACTCGCAGAACTCGCGCATGGCGTCCAGCAGGCCCTGGCGCAGGCCGTTGACGTGGGTGCCGCCCTGGGCGGTGGGGATCAGGTTGACGTAGCTTTCCTGCACGCTCTCGCCGCCTTCCGGCAGCCACAGCAGCGCCCAGTCGACCGCTTCCCTGCTGCCGGCCAGGCTGCCGCAGAACGGCTCCTCCGGCAGGCGGGCGAATTCGCTGACCGCATCGCTCAGGTAGGAGCGCAGACCGTCCTCGTAGAACCACTCGACCTTCTCGCCGCTGGTCTTGTCCTCGAAGCTCACGGTCAGCCCCGGACAGAGCACCGCCTTGGCCTTGAGCACATGCTTGAGGCGGCTGATGGAGAACTTCGGCGCATCGAAGTACTTGGCGTCCGGCCAGAACTGCACGCTGGTGCCGCTGTTGCGCTTGCCCACCGTGCCCAGCACTTCCAGCTCGCTGGCCTTGTAGCCATCGGCGAAGGTCATGCCGTACTCGTTGCCGTCGCGCCGCACGCGCACCTCGACGCGATTCGACAGGGCGTTGACCACCGAGATACCGACGCCGTGCAAGCCGCCGGAGAAGGCATAGTTCTTGTTGGAGAACTTGCCGCCGGCGTGCAGCTTGGTGAGGATCAGCTCGACACCGCTGACGCCCTCCTCCGGGTGGATGTCCACCGGCATGCCGCGGCCGTCGTCGATCACCTGCAGCGAGTTGTCGGCGTGGAGAATCACCTGCACCGACTTGGCGTGACCGGCCAGCGCCTCGTCGACGCTGTTGTCGATGACTTCCTGGGCCAGGTGGTTGGGGCGGCTGGTGTCGGTGTACATGCCCGGGCGCTTGCGCACCGGATCGAGACCGGAGAGGACTTCGATGGCTTCTGCGGTATAGGAGGTATTGGCCATGGGTGGACTTCTGTCTGGCAAAAAGGGGGACAGCTGAACGGGGTGGCGGCGTTGACCGGTCAGGCCTGCGGACGACCGTAAGGCTCGGCATCGCGGCACAGCCTGGCGGGAAAGCCGGCAAAGGCCAGCAGCTCCGGCAGGCGTTCGGCGAACCCCTGGTAGCCGTGATCGCCACCTGCGCGGATATCCAGCGTGCAGTGCCGGTAGTAGTCGGCCGCATCACGGTAGTCGAGGGTCTCGTCGCCGGTCTGCAGCCACACGGTGAAGCGTGCCGCGTCCAGCGGCGGCGGCACTTCCAGCGCCGCCAGCGCATCGACATGTTCGCCGGTCAGCTGCCAGCGTTCGCCGCTGTGGAAGTTCTGCTGCGGACCGAGGTAGTCGGCGAAGTAACGCCGCACGCGCACCGCCGGGTTGATCAGCAGGGCCTTGAGGCCATGCCGTTCGGCTAGAAAGGTCGCATAGTAGCCGCCGAGGGAACTGCCGACCAGCACCGGGCGCCCTGCCCTGGCAATCTCGGCCTCGAGCTGGGCAATCGCCTGGCGCGGATCGTGATGCAGCGCCGGCAGGCGCAACTGCGCAGTCAGCCCCAGGCGTTCGAAGGCAGCGAGCAGCTCACGGGCCTTGAGCGAGTCGGGCGAGCTGTTGAAGCCGTGAATGTAGATCAGGGTCGGCAGCGGGGACATCGACGGCGCCTTGCAGCTGTATGGATATACAAGGAGAGCATTATCCAGCCGCCGGATTCAAGTCGGATGACACTCGAGTCGTAGGGTGCGCGCGGCGCACCCTACGCGGCGCACTCCCCCACCGCCACGCAGATCAGAGCAGGCCGCATTCACCTCGGCCTCAGTAGCCCTTGATGCTGTAGTCGACGACGAAGTCGATGCCGCTGACCCGCGACACGCCGGTTTCCAGCGTGCCGTCGGCGTGTAGGCGCAGCCAGCGATAGCCAGGCGCCTCGCTGCTGACCTGGAACTCCTCGCTGCCGGGAGCGAACTGCACACAGGTGGACGGCGAGGCCAGCAGACGCACGCCGTTGCGCTGCCGGTCGACTTCCTGATGCACGTGCCCCCAGAGGATACCGCGCAGATTCGCATAGCGGTCCACCACGGTGAACAGCGCCTCGGGGTTCAGCAGGCCGATGGGGTCCAGCCAGCTGCAGCCCACCGACACCGGATGATGGTGGAAGGTCAGCAGTACATGGCGCTCGCCGGCGCTGTCCAGCGCGGCCTCGAGTTGCTGCAACTGGGCAGCATCAAGCTGGCCAGGCACCGCTCCGGGAATGCTCGAGTCGAGGGCGATCAGCCGCCAGTTGCCGAGGTCGGTGACCATCTGCAGGCGCTCGGTGCCGACACAGGCCTCGCGCAGCATGTGCGCCTCGTCATGGTTGCCGGCGAACCAGCGCGCCGGCGCGTCGAGGGGCGCGGTCAGGGCAGCAAAGCGCTGGTAGGACGCGAAGGAGCCGTCCTGCGACAAGTCACCGCTGGCAAGGATCAGGTCGACCCGCGGCTGCTCCGCACGCACCAGCTCGACCACCCGGCTCAGGCTGTCTGCGGTATCCATACCCAGCAGACGGCCGTCCGCTTCGGCGAACAGGTGGCTGTCGGTGAGCTGCACCAGCAGCAGCGGTGCGGCAACGGGGGTGGCATGGGTACTGTGCAAAGCCGTCTCCTGTCGGCGATGGGCCCGCAAATGCGGAATCAGCATGTTGGCATGCGCGGCCAGCGAGGACCGCTATGCGGTTCACACTACCGGCGAACGACCGAGTGATCCACTGGGTTTTCCGCCAGATGGCCGCAGCTCAGGTAGTGCGCCAACCATTCGCCAAGGAACAGGTTGAGCTGGCTCTTTTCGTCCGGTTGATGCATGGCCGCATTCGGGTAAACGTAGCGCGGCTGCAGGCGCCGGCAATGCTCGGCGCCGGTGACCTCGGCCATGCGTGCATCGTGATAGACGCGCACCTCCAGACACGGCGCCGGCAGCCAGCTCAGCCCCGGCTCCTCGCGCACTTCCACGGTGCTGGTGTACGGGCCGGCCTCGGTGACCTTGAGCGCCAGCACCGCCAGGGTAGCGTCGCCCGCACTCAGCGCCAGCCGGCGCAGCGCCGGCCGCTCGCGCATGCCCGGCAGCAAGCGCATCAGCCGCGCGTAATTGGCCTCGCAGGTGGCCTGCAGCCCGGCCAGGTCGACCCGGTAGCGCTCGGCCAGCAGGCTCATCGCCATGTCTGCCGCACCTGCTCGCGGTTCAGCGCCAGCCACTGCAGAGCAATGATGCTCGCCGCATTGTCGAGACGCCCGGCCGCCAGCGCGGCCAGTGCCTCGTCCAGGCTCATCACCAACACGCGGATGTCCTCGCCTTCCTCGACCAGGCCGTGGATGCCGCCGGCACCGCTACTGTCGCAACGACCGACAAACAGGTGCACGCGCTCGTCGCTGCCGCCCGGCGAGGGGTAGTAGGCGGTCACCGGCCACAGCTCGCCGAGGGTGAGACCCGCCTCTTCCATCGCCTCGCGGCGCGCCACCTCCTCCAGCACCTCGTCCTTGTCGATCAGCCCGGCCACCAGCTCCATCAGCCAGGGGTGCGCGCTCTTGACCAGCGCGCCGACGCGGAACTGCTCGATCAGCACCACGGCATCGCGCAGCGGATCATAGGGCAGCACGCAGACCGCATCGTGACGCACGAACAGCTCGCGACTGATCACCGGCCCCATGCCGCCGCCGAACAGCTCGTGGC
>DATCUN010000149.1:0-4157 GCA_036561825.1 Pseudomonas sp. | reverse complement strand
ATGCCTCGGCCGTCGAGAAGGATCTGGCCGAGCAGGGCCTGGCCCTCCGGCTCGCCGGCCTCGGCCGCGGCGAGGATCCAGCGCGCGGCCTGGCGCGGGTCTTCGGCGAGTTGCTCGGGCGTGACTGTCTCGCGGCGCTGGAGGATATGGCTCATCCCCGGCTCAGACCTCGACCCAGCGGCGCAGCAGGTTGTGGTAATTGCCGGTCAACTGGACCAGCGCTGGATGCTCGGGCACGTCGCGGGTCAGGCTCTGGATCGCCTGGTCCATGTCGAACAGCAGGGCGCGCTGGGCATCCTCGCGCACCAGGCTCTGCGTCCAGAAGAACGAGGCGATGCGCGCGCCGCGGGTCACCGGCTCGACCTTGTGGATGCTGGTGGACGGGTAGAGCACCAGGTCGCCGGCCGGCAGCTTGACCCGCTGGCTACCGTAGGTGTCCTGGATCACCAGCTCGCCGCCGTCGTATTCGTCCGGGTCGCTGAAGAACAGCGTGGACGACAGGTCGGTGCGCACCCGCTCGGCGGAATTGCGCACCTGGCGCACCGCGTTGTCGACGTGGTAGCCGAAGTGGCCGCCGGCCGTGTAGCAGTTGAACAGCGGCGGGAACACCTTGTTCGGCAGCGCGGCGGACATGAACAGCGGGTGCTGCCACAGGCGCTCGAGCATGGCCGCGCTGATCTCGCGGGCCAGCGGATCGTCCTCGGCCAGCTGCAGGTTGTGCTTGGCCTGCGCCGACTGGTAGCCGGCGGTCAGCTTGCCGTCGAGCCACTGCGCCTGTTCCAGCGCCTGGCGGATGCGCTTGACCTCATCGCGGGAAAATACTCCCGGTACATGTAACAGCATGCCGGCCTCCGTGGCTGATGGCGAACATTTCGCAAATGATATTAAGTGTCATTATGCTTGATATCAAGAATATTTCTCGTTTAGAGTGCGCCCCACAACAGAACCAATCGACCTTCTGTAGGGGGAAGTGATGACGCGCACTATCGAACGGCCGGCCTCTGCGCCGCGTGTACTGGCTTCGGCAATCGGCGCCGTGACGGCGCTTTCCGCGGTGAACTGGGCTCATGCCGAGGAGAGCGAGGCGCTGACGCTGGATGCGGTCAGCGTGGTCGACGCCCAGGAGGAGGAGAGCTACAAGGCCGAGTCCGCGTCGCAGAAGTACACCGCGCCGCTGCGCGAAACGCCCAAGTCGGTCACCGTCATCCCGCAGCAGGTGATCAAGGACACCGGCGCGCTGACCCTGACCGATGCGCTGCGCACCACCTCGGGCATCACCTTCGGTGCCGGCGAGGGTGGCAACCCGGCCGGCGACCGGCCGATCATCCGCGGCTTCAACGCCGAGAGCGACACCTTCATCGACGGCCTGCGCGACGTCGCCTCGCAGACCCGCGAGATGTTCAACATCGAGCAGGTGGAAGTCAGCAAGGGCCCGGGCTCGGCCTACACCGGCGCCGGCTCCACCGGCGGCAGCCTCAACCTGATCAGCAAGACCGCCAAGCGCAACGACTTCCTCGACATCAGCCAGACCTTCGGCTCCGACCAGACCCAGCGCACCACCCTGGACGGCAACTACGTGTTCAGCGACAACGTCGCCGGGCGCCTGAACCTGATGAAGCACGATGCCAACGTCGCCGGCCGCGACGGCGTCGATGTCAGCCGCTGGGGCGTGGCGCCGAGCATCACCTTCGGCTTCGACACGCCGACCCGCGCCACGCTGTCCTACTACCACCTGGAAACCGACGACACGCCGGACTACGGCCTGCCGCTGACCGATGCCACTTCGGCCAACTCGGTGCGCAAGCCGGTGAGCGTCGACCGCGACAACTTCTACGGCCTGACGGGCCGCGACTACCGCGAGAGCACCACCGACGCCGGCACCTTCAGGCTCGAGCACGACCTCAACGACAGCCTGACCCTGTCCAACACCACCCGCGTGGTGCGCACCACCCTCGACTACATCGTCACCACGCCGAACGACTCGCGCACCGGCAACCTGTCGCAAGGTCTGGTCTCCCGCTCGGCGAAGAGCCGCAACTCCACCTCCGAAGGCTGGGTCAACCAGACCGACCTGAAGGCGCTGTTCAATACCGGCAGCATCGAGCACAGCCTGGTCACCGGCGTGGAGATCAGCCGCGAAGGGGTGCACAACCGCAACTACTTCATCACGTCGGGCACCAAGGGCAATACCTGCACCCCGGCGCATGTGGCCACCGGCGATTGCACCAGCCTGAGCAACCCGAGCTACAAGGATGGCTGGACCGGCACGGTTACCGACAGCAACGCCTTCACCGATACCGACACCGACACCCTGGCCGCCTACGTCTTCGACACCCTCAAGTTCAACGAGCAGTGGTCGCTGAACATGGGGCTGCGCTACGACGACTTCGAAACGGCGGCCAGCGGACAGACCGTCGCCAGCGGCAGCAACAACGTCAACGGCGTGACCGATCTGCAGAGCAAGAGCCACTTCTGGAACTACCAGCTCGGCCTGGTGTTCAACCCGCTGCCCAACGGCAGCATCTATGCGGCCTGGTCGACCTCGAGCAACCCGGTCGGCGAAACCGCCGGCGAAGGGGCCAGCAACGTGGCCGTGGCTACCGCGGACCTGGAGCCGGAGCGCAACCGCAACTACGAGATCGGCACCAAGTGGGACTTCTTCGACGCGCGGCTGGGGCTGAACGCCGCCATCTTCCGCACCGAGAAGAGCAACGCGCGGGTGCTCGAGGCTGATGGCACCACCAGCAACGTCGGCGAAACCCGTGTCGACGGCTTCGAGCTGGGTGTCAGCGGCCAGATCACGCCGAAGTGGAACGCCTTCGCCAGCTACACCTACCTCGACGGCGAGCTGGTCGAAAGCGGCCGGGTGGATGTCGATGCGCGCCCGGGCACCGGCAACGTCAACAACGTCGTCGGCGGCGCCGACGGCAACGACATCCCCAGCACCCCGCAGAACAGCTTCAGCTTCTGGACCACCTATGACCTGACCCAGAATCTGACGGTCGGCGGTGGCGCCAACTATGTCGACTCGCGCTATGGCGACGTCACCAACTCCATCGAGGTGCCGTCCTACTGGCGCTACGACGCGATGGCCAACTACAAGGTCAGCAAGAACCTCGACCTGCAGCTCAACGTGCAGAACCTGACCGACAAGCGCTACTTCGATCAGGTCTATTCCAACCACATGGCCCACGTGGCGCCGGGACGTACCGCGCTGCTCAGCACCAACTTCCACTTCTGACTTTGACGCGTCGACAAGGGCCGCCTGCGGGCGGCCTTTGTCTGTCCGCGCTGCTCATTGGCCGGAGTCAGGGCGGGTAAAGGTTGGGTAAAGTGGATTTGTTGCAAATTATTCTCGAATAGAATCGTTTCGTGCTGCCGCAATGGCTGGCAGGGCGATGCGGTTCCGCGCCGCGTTCGAGTCCAACTTTGCCGCAGCCGCGGCATAGCGATCAGGTGATCCCAGGTGATCAAGAAAATCCTTTTCCAGCTGCACTGGCTGCTGGGTATCAGCGCCGGGCTGGTGCTGGCGTTGATGGGCGTGACCGGCGCCAGCCTGTCCTACCAGGACGAGCTGCTGCGTCTGCTCAATCCCGGCGTGATGAGCGTCGAGCCGGTCGTCGGCGCGCGGCCGCTGAGCCCGGACGAGTTGGTGGCCCGCGTCGGCGAGCAGCTGCCCAAGCGCCAGCTGCTCGGCCTGACCTTCTCTGCCGACGCGCTGGAGTCGGTCAAGGTCAACGTCAGTGGCGGCGGTCCGCGTGGCGAGACCCTGTACGCCGATCCCTTCAGCGGCGACCTGCTCGGTGCCGCGCGCGGCGCCGGCTTGTTCCAGTTCATGATGCAGCTGCACCGCTGGCTGGCCATCGGCGACGCCGGCAAGCCGATCACCGGCGCGGCGACCCTGGCGCTGGTGTTCCTCTGCCTGTCCGGCCTGTACCTGCGCTGGCCCCGCCAGGCCGGCAACTGGCGCGCCTGGCTGACCCTCGACTGGCGGCGCAGCGGCCGCGGTTTCCTCTGGGACCTGCACGCGGTGGCCGGCACCTGGGTGTTGCTGGCCTACCTGCTGGCGTCGCTGACCGGGCTGTACTGGTCCTACGAGTGGTACCGCAACGGCGTGCATGCCCTGGCCGGCGAGCCGGCGGCGCAGCACGGCGGGC
>DATCUN010000148.1:0-1791 GCA_036561825.1 Pseudomonas sp. | reverse complement strand
CTGCTGGGCTCCGGCCCGCGCTGCGGCATCGGCGAGCTGTACCTGCCGGAGAACGAACCGGGCAGCTCGATCATGCCCGGCAAGGTCAACCCGACGCAGTCCGAGGCGCTGACCATGGTGGCGGCGCAGGTGTTCGGCAATGATGTCGCCATCAACTTTGGCGGCGCCAGCGGCCACCTGGAACTGAACGTGTTCAAGCCGCTGCTGATCAGGAACCTGTTGCAATCGATCCGCCTGCTGACCGACGCCAGCCGCTCCTTCGCCGACCACTGCGTCGCCGGCACCGTGGCAAACGAGCCGCAGATCGCCCAGTACCTGGAGCGCAACCTGATGCTGGTGACGGCGCTCAACCCGCACATCGGCTACGACAACGCCGCCAAGGCCGCCAAGAAGGCGCACCACGAGAACCTGACGCTCAAGGAATCCGTGGTCGCACTCGGCCTGCTCAGCCCCGAGGATTTCGACCGCCTGATCCGGCCGGCGGACATGCTGGGGCCGGGCTGAGGCAACGTCGTCAGCAGGCACGCAACAGAATGCAAGCGCCCATGACCGGACTTCTGGAGCCTTATCTCGCCCGCCTCGGCATTACGGGCACGCTCTCGCCCACACCCGAAGCGCTGTTAGCACTGCACCGCGCGCATGCGCTCGGCGTGCCGTACGAGAACCTCGACGTGCAGCTGGGCCAGCCGCTGACGACCGACCCCGCGGCAGCGCTCGCCAGGCTGGCTGCCGGGCGCGGCGGCTGGTGTTACGAAATGAACGGTGCCTTCGGCGCCGCGCTGACACTGCTCGGCTTTTCGGTGACACGCCTGGCCGGCGGCGTGCAGCGGGCAGCCCTGGGTGACGCCGCGCTCGGCAACCATCTGGTGCTCAAGGTGGTGATCGACGGCGCCGCCCTGCTGTGCGACGTCGGCTTTGGCGATGGCCTGCTCGAGCCGATCCCGCTTCAGGAAGGCCACTATCGGCAAGGTGCGCTGGGCTTTCGCCTGCAGCGTCTCGACGATGGCCTGTGGCGTTTTCATGGCGACGCCAGAACCGGCGGCGCGCCGTCGTTCGATTTTGCCGATGCACCGGCCGACGAGGCCCTGCTGGCGCGGCAATGCGCCGCCTTGCAGAGCGCCCCGGAATCGCCATTCGTACTCAATGCAGTGGTGCAACGGCACCGGCCGGACGGGCATGTCGCCCTGCGCGGCCGGGTGCTGCGCACCCTGACGACGGACAGGGTGCGCGAGCGGACGCTGGACGGCCCGGACGACTATGCGGCGACGCTGGTTCGTGAGTTCGGGCTCGAACTGCCGGCCGCGGCGCTGTGGCCGCGGATCGTTGCGCGGCACGCGGCACTGTTCGGATAAGAAATAGCGAGCTGCAGGGTGGGCAAAGCGCAGCGTGCCCACACCGGTTTATCGGGAAACACTGATTTATTCCCGCCCGTTGGTGGCATGAGACCTTGGTCCTGAGACGATGCGGCCCGGTCCGCAGCCGTGGTGAGCAGACGTCATGCAAGCGAGCTTTTCCGACCTCGAGTACGTGGCGCAGCAGTGCTTCGGGCTGTCGGACGAGGGCATCGAGGACGCCGTGTACGACAGCCACGCCATCCGCCGCTTCATCGGCATCGATCTGGCCCGCGAGGCGGCGCCGGATGCCACCACGCTGCTGAAGTTCCGCCGCCTGCTGGAGGATCAGGGTCTGACCGGCGTGATCTTCGAGACGATCAACGCGCACCTGGCCCGGCAGGGCCTGCTGCTGCGTGAGGGCACCCTCGTGGATGCGACGCTGATCGCCGCCCCGCCG
>DATCUN010000147.1:0-9134 GCA_036561825.1 Pseudomonas sp. | reverse complement strand
CTCAATGGATCAGCCCGACCCGCGAGAACGTCGGCAGGTGGCTGAGCTTGGGCTCCGGCCAGCTCATCCACACGGCGAACGCCTTGCCGACGATGTTGCGATCCGGAACCATGCCATGCAGCGCAAGCGGAATCGCCGGATCGTCCCAATAACGGCTGTCGTTGGAGTTGTCGCGGTTGTCGCCCATCATGAAGTAGTACCCGGCCGGCACCACCCACTCACGGTCAGGTTCGATGCGGTAGCGGCGCATTTCCTTGCGCACCTGATGCTCGGCCTCGCCCAGCTTCTCGCTGAACAGGCGGGCACTGCCGAGGCTGCCGGGCTCGTCGCCGAGCAGCGTCTCGGCCACCGGCTGACCGTTGACGAACAGACGCTTGTCGCTGCTGTAGCGCACATGATCGCCCGGCAGGCCGACCACGCGCTTGATGTAGTTCACGGCTGGATCGCTCGGGTAGCGGAACACCATCACATCGCCGCGCTGCGGGTTGCCGATCTCGATCACCTTGCTGTCGACCACCGGCAGACGGATACCATAGGCGAACTTGTTGACCAGGATGAAGTCGCCGACCTCGAGGGTCGGCTTCATCGAGCCCGACGGGATCTGGAACGGCTCGACCAGGAACGAGCGCAGCACCAGCACCAGCGCCAGCACCGGGAAGAACGACTTGCCGTATTCCACCAGTACCGGCTCGCGTGACAGCGTCTGCAGCACCTGCGGATCGGCCTGGCTCACGCTGCCCTGGTAGGCAGCAATGGCCGAGCGCCGGCGCGGGGCGAGGAACAGCAGGTCGATCAGCGCGAGCACGCCGCACACGGCGACGGCAATCACCAGCAACAACGGAAAGTTCAGAGTCATGAGCCTTAGCTGTCCACCTTGAGCACAGCAAGGAAGGCTTCCTGCGGAATTTCCACACTGCCTACCTGCTTCATCCTTTTCTTACCGGCCTTCTGCTTCTCCAGCAGCTTGCGCTTGCGGCTGACGTCGCCGCCGTAGCACTTGGCCAGCACGTTCTTCCTGAGTGCCTTGACCGTCGAGCGGGCGACAACCTGGCCGCCGATGGCCGCCTGGATCGCCACGTCGAACATCTGCCGCGGGATCAGCTCCTTCATCTTCTCCACCAACTGACGGCCCTTGTAGGCCGCGTTGTCACGGTGGACGATCAACGCCAGGGCATCGACCCGCTCGCCGTTGATCAGCACGTCCAGGCGCACCAGGTTGGCGGCCTGGAAGCGGTCGAAACCGTAGTCCAGCGAAGCATAGCCGCGGCTGGCCGACTTCAGGCGGTCGAAGAAGTCGAGCACCACCTCGTTCATCGGCAGATCATAGCTGACCTGCACCTGGCTGCCGAGGAAGTGCATGTCGCGCTGCACGCCGCGCTTCTCGATGCACAGGGTGATCACGCTGCCCAGATGGGTCTGCGGCACCAGGATATTGGCGCGGCAGATCGGCTCGCGCATCTCCTCGATCGACGACAGGTCGGGCAGCTTGGACGGGTTGTCGACGTACACGGTGTCGCCGTTCTTCAGCACCACCTCGAACACCACGGTCGGCGCGGTGGTGATCAGGTCCAGGTCGTACTCGCGCTCGAGGCGTTCCTGGATGATCTCCATGTGCAGCATGCCGAGGAAGCCGATGCGGAAGCCGAAGCCCAGCGCATCCGAGCTTTCCGGCTCGTACTGCAGCGCGGCGTCGTTGAGGGTGAGCTTTTCCAGCGCATCGCGGAAATTCTCGAAGTCGTCCGAGCTGACCGGGAACAGGCCGGCGTAGACCTGCGGCTTGACCCGCTTGAAGCCGGGCAGCACGTCGACGTCCGGGGTATTGGACAGGGTCAGGGTATCGCCGACCGGCGCGCCCTGGATCTCCTTGATACCGGCGATGATGAAGCCCACTTCGCCGGCCTTGAGGTCGGCGGTGGTGGTGTGCTTGGGCGTGTACACGCCGACGCTGTCGACCTGGTGGACCTTGCCGGTCGACTTGACCAGGATCTTGTCGCCCTTCTTGACCCGGCCATGGCGCACGCGCACCAGCGAGACCACGCCCAGGTAGTTGTCGAACCAGGAGTCGATGATCAGCGCCTGCAGCGGCGCCTCGATCTCGCCGGTCGGCGGCGGAATCACCTCGACCAGGCGCTCGAGCACGTCGATCACGCCCATGCCGCTCTTGGCGCTGCAGGCCACGGCGTCGGTGGCGTCGATGCCGATGATGTGCTCGATCTCTTCCTTGACCCGCTCCGGCTCGGCCTGGGGCAGGTCCATCTTGTTGAGTACCGGCATCACCTCGAGACCCTGCTCGATGGCGGTGTAGCAGTTGGCTACCGACTGCGCCTCGACGCCCTGGCCGGCGTCCACCACCAGCAGCGCACCCTCGCAGGCCGCCAGCGAGCGGCTGACTTCATAGGTGAAGTCGACGTGGCCGGGGGTATCGATGAAGTTCAGCTGGTAGGTTTTGCCGTCCTGCGCGTTGTAGTGCAGGGTCACGCTGTGCGCCTTGATGGTGATGCCGCGCTCGCGCTCGAGATCCATGGAGTCCAGCACCTGGGCCTCCATCTCGCGATCGGCGAGGCCGCCGCAGATCTGGATGAAGCGGTCGGCCAGGGTCGACTTGCCATGGTCGATGTGGGCAATGATGGAGAAATTGCGGATATGGCTCAGATCACTCACGGGCTCAACACTCAGGGAGCGCGGGCCGAGCCCGCCGAAAATAGCCGGGGAGTTTACCTGATCGCCAGGGCGGGGTCACCCACGGTTCGGTGGATGCCGACGGGGACGCTGCCGCAGAAACGACAAAGGGGCGAATTCTTCGCCCCTTTGTGCACCTCCGGCCGTCCTTACTCGGACAGCTTGAAGGTGATGAAGCTGGCGCGCCCCTGACGCAGCACGCGCATCGACACGCTACGGTTCTTCGGCAACGCCTCGGCCACCTTGCCGAAGGTCTTGGCCGAATCGATCGACTGGTTGTTCAGGTGGGTGATGACATCCCCCGGACGCAGGCCGATCAGCGCCGCAGGGCCATTCTGCACCTCGCGAATCAGCGCACCACCCTGCAGCTCAAGGGCCTGCTTCTGCTCCGCGGTGAGGTCGACCACCGCCACCCCGAGACGATTGCTGCTGCGAGCTGGCCCCTCCTTGGCACCCGCCCCAGCGACCGCATCACCCTCCTCCGGCAGCGCACCCACCGCCATCGCCAGCTGCTGGCGGGCGCCTTCGCGCACCACATCCAGCGTCACATTGGTGCCCGGCTTGAGGTTGCCGACCAGGTGCGGCAGGTCGGCCGACGCCACGATCGGCTTGCCGTCGAGGGCGAGGATCACGTCGCCCACGCGCAGGCCACCCTTGGCGCCCGGGCTGTCTTCCAGCACCTGGGCCACCAGCGCGCCGGCCGGCTTGTCCAGCCCGAAGGTCTCGGCCAGATCCTTGCTGACTTCCTGAATCACCACACCCAGCCAGCCGCGATTGACCTTGCCTTGCGCCTTGAGCTGATCGGCGACGTTCATCGCCACATCGATCGGAATGGCGAACGACAGCCCCATGAAGCCGCCGGAACGGGTGAAGATCTGCGAGTTGATGCCCACCACCTCGCCATCCAGGTTGAACAGCGGACCACCGGAGTTGCCGGGATTGATCGCCACGTCGGTCTGGATGAACGGCACATAGTTCTCGTCCGGCAGGCTGCGCCCCTTGGCACTGACGATACCGGCGGTGACCGAGTGATCGAAGCCGAACGGCGAGCCGATGGCCACCACCCACTCGCCCACCTTCAGCGTCTCCGACTTGCCCAGCTTGACGGTCGGCAGGCTCTTGCCCTCGACCTTGAGCAAGGCCACGTCGGTGCGCGCGTCGGCACCGATCAGCTTGGCCTGCAGTTCGCTGCGGTCGGACAGCCGCACGATGATCTCGTCGGCGTCGGCCACCACGTGATTGTTGGTCAGCACATAGCCGTCGGCAGAAATGATGAAGCCAGAGCCCAGCGATTGCGCCTCGCGCTTGCGCTGCTGTCCCGGCGGCATCTGCGGGATGCTGCGTTCGAAGAACTCGCGGAACATCGGCGGCAGGCCTTCCAGGTCCGGCATCTGCTGCATGCCGGCGGCCTGGGTCGGGATGGCCTGCCGGGTACTGATGTTCACCACCGCTGGCGAAGCCTGCTCGACCAGCTCGGTGAACTCGGGCAGCTGGGCGTTGGCGACCAGCATCTGGGCCATCGCCAGCACAGCGACCAGCGCAATCGTGGTGCGTTTCAGGATACGCATGAATCTTGGACTCCCTTTGAGATCGACAACGGAGATCAGCAGTCTTCCACAGGCATGGCACAGGCGGCCAGCTGCGCACGCAGAACCACTGGCTGCATGGCGGGATCGTCCACGCTCCGCCGACTGAGCCTGCGCACCCGCCACCACACCGCGGAAAACCCGCCGAGGGCCAGCAGAATGACAAAAGCTTCAGGCAACGCCAACCATTGCGCCAGCATGGCGCCGGCAAACAGACCCAGCAATGGCAGCAGGTAGACCTGCAGGGAGCTGCGCAGCAGCAGATCCTCGCGAATGCCGATGACCACACCGTCGCCGACGGCCAGCTGCAGATCGGTCAATGCCCGCACATAACCACAGCGCTGCCCCACCCCCAGCTTCTCCATCAGCCCCTGACCGCAGCCGGCATTCGCCGAGCAGGCGGAGCAGGTACTGCGGCGCAGGGTTTCCACCCACACCGCCCCATCCTCGATCGAGACAACCCGTCCCGACTCCTCGATCATGCCCGCGGCACTCAGCGCGACTCCGCCTGATCGACGGGCGCTGCCTCGACCTTGCGCGGCACTTCGCGGAGGATCTGCGCCTCGTCGGCTGCCGGCTGCTTCGCCGACTCCTCGGCGGCAGGCGCCGGAAAACTGGCCAGCACGGCCGGACCTTGCGGCGCACTCACCACCGGCAGCACCGGCTGTACCTGTGCGGCCGGCGGAACCTGCTGGGCCAGCTGCGGTGCCATGCCGGCAGCATCGTCCTGGCTGTTGTAGAAGCGCACGCCGGCCAGCACGGCCAGAGTCACCGAAGCGGCCACCGCCAGACGGCCGATCTGCTGCCACGGACTCTTGGCCTGAACGACCGGCGCCGCAACCGCTTCGGCGGCGATGGCCGCGGACACCGCTGCAGCCAGATCCAGCCCCGGCATCACGGTCTGCTTGTGCATCACCGAACGCGCCAGCTGGTAACGCCCCCAGCGCGCGCGAACCTCGGGATCCTCCCCGGCAGCCGCGAGCACGCGACGCAGCTCCAGTTCATCGGCCTCACCGTCCATCACGGCGGATACCGATTCCCCCAAGACTTCACGACTCATGGTTTTCCTCTCTTGGCTTTCGCCGGGTTTTCAGCCCTCGTGCAGCAGCGGCTGCAGGGCCTTGTCGATCGCTTCACGCGCCCGGAAGATCCGCGAGCGCACCGTCCCCACCGGACACTGCATGGCAGTGGCAATTTCCTCGTAACTCAGCCCTTCGAACTCGCGCAGGGTCAAGGCCGTGCGCAGATCCTCGGGCAACTGCTGGATAGTGCGATGCACCGTGGCCTCGATCTCATCGCGCAGCAGCGCGCGCTCCGGTGTTTCGAGATCCTTGAGGGCATGATCGCCTTCGAAAAACTCGGCATCCTCGGCGCTGACATCGCTGTCCGGCGGCCGCCGACCACGCGCCACCAGATGATTCTTCGCCGTGTTCACCGCAATGCGGTACAGCCAGGTGTAGAAAGCGCTGTCACCGCGGAAATTGCCCAGCGCCCGGTAGGCCTTGATGAAGGCTTCCTGCGCCACATCCTGGGCTTCCTGGGGATCGTGCACGAAGCGCACGATCAGCCCGAGTATCTTGTGCTGGTACTTGAGCACCAGCAGATCGAACGCACGCTTGTCACCACGCTGGACCCGCTCGACCAGCTGCTGATCCGATTCCTGGGTTTGCATTCATGCTCCTCTGAACGTCCGCAGAGCCTTTGCGCGACCCAGTGAGCCCAACCTGCTTAATAGACTCGGGCCCTGCACAAAAGTTCGTCTCTGCGAACAGCTTTTCCCCGAGACCGCGGAGGCTGGGGGTACGGAATTCGTGCCGGGTGCCGGTGCACCCCGCGAGGTTGAATCTGCGCTGTAAAAAAACGCATGGCAGGACGCGACACACCCGCTGATTGCCCGGCGGGCAACCTTGCTAAGAGCGCAGATATCCTTTCAAGTTCAGTTATATTGTGCCGCCTGCCCCTTCTATATACTAGGGACGACATTCAGCGGAACGGCGCCCATGAGCCAACACTATCAGCACGACGTCCTCGTCATCGGCAGCGGCGGCGCCGGCCTGTCCCTGGCCCTCAACCTGCCTGCCCACCTGCGCGTGGCCGTGCTGAGCAAGGGCGACCTGGCCGGCGGCTCGACCTACTGGGCGCAGGGCGGCGTGGCCGGGGTACTCGACGACGGCGACGACATCGAATCGCACGTGCAGGATACCCTGACCGCCGGTGCCGGCCTGTGCCGCGAGGACGCGGTGCGCTTCACCGTCGAACACAGCCGCGAGGCGATCCAGTGGCTGATCGATCAGGGCGTGCCCTTCACCCCCGACGAGGAACACCACGAGGGCGACCGCGGCTTCGCCTTCCACCTGACCCGCGAGGGCGGCCACAGCCACCGGCGCATCATCCATGCCGCCGACGCCACCGGCACGGCGATCTTCAACACCCTGCTGGCCCGGGCGCGGCAATGCCCGAACATCGAGCTGCTCGAGCAGCGTGTGGCGGTCGACCTGATCACCGAGCGCAAGCTCGGCGGCAAGGGCCGGCGCTGCCTCGGCGCCTACGTGCTGAACCGCACCACCGGCGAGGTCGACACCTTCTGCGCGCGCTTCGTGGTCCTGGCCACCGGTGGCGCCGCCAAGGTCTACCTGTACACCAGCAATCCGGACGGCACCTGCGGCGACGGCATCGCCATGGCCTGGCGCGCCGGCTGCCGGGTCGGCAACCTGGAGTTCAACCAGTTCCACCCGACCTGCCTGTACCACCCGCAGGCGAAGAATTTCCTGATCACCGAAGCGCTGCGCGGCGAAGGCGGCCTGCTCAAACTGCCCAACGGCGAACGCTTCATGGAACGCTTCGACCCGCGCGCCGAGCTGGCCCCGCGCGACATAGTCGCGCGCGCCATCGACCACGAGATGAAACGCCTCGGCATCGACTGCGTGTACCTGGACATCAGCCACAAGCCGACCGAGTTCATCAAGAACCACTTCCCCACCGTCTACGAGCGCTGCCTGCAATACGGCATCGACATCACCCGCCAGCCGATCCCGGTGGTGCCGGCTGCGCACTACACCTGTGGCGGCGTGGTGGTCGACAGCCGCGGCCACAGCGACGTGCCCGGCCTGTACGCCATCGGCGAGACCAGCTTCACCGGCCTGCACGGCGCCAACCGGCTGGCCAGCAACTCGCTGCTGGAGTGTTTCGTCTACGCCCGCTCGGCGGCGGCCGACATCGTCAGCCAGCTGGACCGGGTGGCCATGCCGCAGCAGCTGCCGACCTGGGACGCCAGCCAGGTCACCGACTCCGACGAGGACGTGATCATCGCGCACAACTGGGACGAGCTGCGGCGCTTCATGTGGGACTACGTCGGCATCGTGCGCACCAACAAGCGCCTGCAGCGCGCCCAGCACCGCGTGCGTCTGCTGCTCAGCGAGATCGACGAGTTCTACAGCAACTACAAGGTCAGCCGTGACTTGATCGAGCTGCGCAACCTGGCTCAGGTCGCCGACCTGATGATCCAGTCGGCCATGCTGCGCAAAGAGAGCCGCGGCCTGCACTTCACCCTGGACTATCCGGGGCAACTGGCCAAGCCGGGCGACACCATCCTGGTCCCGCCGGGCTATTTGCCCAGCTGATCGACAGCCGCATCGGCGACCGCCGACCAGCGCCGGCGGCTGAACTTCAGGCGCACGCGCAGACGGCGGTGCCAGTCCCGCTCCAGGCTGTCGGCGGGAATGCACAGACCGCGGGCGAACCACTGCCCCGGCCGGCGAAACTGCAGGATCACCGCCTGCGGCAAGGCCAGACTGCCCGGACGCAACTGCACCGCCACCCAGCCCTCGGCGGCATTGCGCAGCTGCCAGCCCTGCCGATCATGGCGCAGGCCGGTGAAGGCCGCCGGATGGCTCAGCAGCACGGCGCGCGGCAGGGTCCACGCTGCATGCCCCAGGCACAGCAGAGCGCCAGCGACACGCGCCCAGCCCGGCACGGCGGCAGTCGCCATGGCCAGCAGGGCCAATCCCAGCGCCGCGAGATAGAGTGCCAGCAGGCGCCGCGACGGCCGCCAGTGGCACTCGAAGGGCTCACTTCGGCTGGACACGATCCAGGATCAGTCGAATCATGCGGGCGTGATCCGGGTTCTCGGGCACGCTGTAGCCCATGAACCAGCTGAACAGATCCGGATCCTCGCACTTGAGCAGCTGGCGAAAGCGCTCCTGATCCGCCGCATCCAGTTGCGGAAAAGCCTCGTCCAGGAACGGCTTGAACAGCACGTCCAGCTCCAGCATGCCGCGCCGGCATTCCCACTGCAGTCGCTTCAGTTCGATATTTTCTTCGGTCATCTCGGCCTCCTCGGCATCGCCCGGCATTATAACGAGGCATCGACCGGCCGCCAGCCTTGCCCCTGCGGCTGACAAGCGCCGGCAGGCAGCTCTATCATGGCCACCCCGACCCCGTACCGGCGACCGACACGATGTCTGCATCCGCTTTTTTCTGCCTGCTCGACCACGAGGGCGTCCTCGCCGTTCACGGCCAGGACGCCGCCAAGTTCCTCCAGGGCCAGCTGACCTGCAACCTCCACTATCTCAACGCCGAGACCAGCAGCCTCGGCGCGCGCTGCACGCCCAAGGGACGGATGGTCTCCAGTTTCCGCATCC
The DNA here is from genome assembly GCA_036561825.1 of Pseudomonas sp. Classification (GTDB taxonomy): domain Bacteria; phylum Pseudomonadota; class Gammaproteobacteria; order Pseudomonadales; family Pseudomonadaceae; genus Geopseudomonas. Next base: position 229 of record DATCUN010000147.1, on the reverse strand, counting down.
TGCCGCTGGCCGACGGCTTCGCCCTGGCCATGGCCCGCGAGCTGGTGGAGGTGCAGCTGGCCGACCTGAAGAAATACGCGGTGTTCTTCAAGGCCCAGCTGGCCGACGAGAGTGCGGCCTGGGTGCGCTTCGGCCTCAGCGAGGGCGACGGCGCCCTGCTCGCCCTCGGCCTTGACCTGCCGCAGGAAGCCGAGCGCGTGGCTCGCACCGGAGAGCTGCTGGCGGTGCG
>DATCUN010000146.1:0-9210 GCA_036561825.1 Pseudomonas sp. | reverse complement strand
TCGGTCTTGTCGGCCGCTTCCATGATGGCGCGCATCTGCTCGAGGTTGTTGACGTTGAAGGCCGGCACGCCGTAGCCGAATTCGGCGGCGTGATCCAGCATCTGGCGCATGCTGATAAGTGCCATCTGTGGTGCTCCCAGTAAGGGTCGTTTGATCGGTGCCCAGCCTGCCGCAGGGGCAGGCCGGCTTCAAGGGTTCGGGGGACGGCGTAGGGTGGACAACGCGCACCGCGCTTGTCCACCGATCCGCCCCATGGTGGACAAGGCTGCGCCGTTGTCCACCCTACGCATTACTTGGCGCGCTCTTCCAGTACCGCCACGGCCGGCAGGACCTTGCCCTCGACGAACTCGAGGAAGGCGCCGCCGCCGGTGGAAATATAGGAGATCTGCTCGGCCACGCCGTACTTGTCGATGGCCGCCAGGGTGTCGCCGCCGCCGGCGATGGAGAAGGCGGGGCTTTCGGCGATGGCCTGGGCCAGCACCTTGGTGCCGTTGCCGAACTGGTCGAACTCGAACACGCCGACCGGGCCGTTCCACAGGATGGTCTTCGACGCCTTGAGCATCTCGCCGAACATCGCCGCGGTCTGCGGGCCGATGTCGAGGATCATGTCGTCGTCGGCCACATCGGCGATCAGCTTGACCGTCGCTGCAGCCGTTTCGGCGAACTCCTTGGCCACCACCACGTCCACCGGCAGCGGCACGCTGACCTTGGCGGCGATGGCGCGGGCGGTATCCAGCAGCTCGGCTTCGCACAGCGACTTGCCGACCTTGTAGCCGGCCGCGGCGAGGAAGGTGTTGGCGATGCCGCCGCCGACGATCAGCTGGTCGCAGATGTCGGCCAGCGAGGTCAGCACGTCGAGCTTGGTCGACACCTTGGAGCCGGCGACGATCGCCACCATCGGCCGCGCCGGGTTGCCCAGCGCCTTGCCCAGCGCGTCCAGTTCGGCGGCCAGCAGCGGGCCGGCCGCGGCGACCTGGGCGAACTTGGCCACGCCGTGGGTAGAGCCCTCGGCGCGGTGGGCGGTGCCGAAGGCGTCCATGACGAACACGTCGCACAGCGCGGCGTACTGCTGGGCCAGCTCGTCGCTGTTCTTCTTCTCGCCCTTGTTGAAGCGCACGTTCTCGAACAGCACGATCTGGCCCGGCTGCACGTCGACGCCGCCCAGGTAGTCGGCGACCAGCGGCACTTCGCGGCCGAGGGCCTTGCTCAGGTACTCGGCGACCGGCTTGAGGCTGTTCTCGGCGGAGAACTCGCCTTCGGTCGGGCGGCCCAGGTGCGAGCAGACCATCACCGCGGCACCCTTCTCCAGCGCCAGCTTGATGGTCGGCAGGGAGGCGAGGATGCGGGCGTCGCTCTTCACCACACCGTCCTTCACCGGGACGTTGAGGTCTTCACGGATCAGCACGCGCTTGCCGGCGAGGTCGAGGTCGGACATCTTCAAAACGGTCATGGGCTTTCAGTCCTTCATGGGCTGTGGGCAATGGGCGACGCGGAGGAAGTGTTCCGCCACGTCGAGCATACGGTTGGCAAAACCCCATTCATTGTCGAACCAGGCCAGCAGGTTGACCAGCCGGGGGCCGGAAACCAGGGTCTGGCTGCCATCGACGATGGCCGAATGGGGATCGTGATTGAAATCGCAGCTGGCGTGGGGCAGTTCGGTGTAGTCGAGCAGCCCCTTGAGCGGGCCGCTCTCGGCCGCCTCGCGCAGCACGCGGTTGATCTCGGACACCGAGGTGTCGCGACGGGTCTGCAGGGTGATGTCGAGGCACGACACGTTGACCGTCGGCACACGCACCGCCTTGGCCTTGATCCGTCCGGCCAATTCGGGGAGCAGGCGCTCGATGCCACGGGCCAGGCCGGTCGACACCGGGATTACCGACTGGAACGCCGAACGGGTGCGGCGCAGGTCCTCGTGGTGGTAGGCGTCGATCACCGGCTGGTCGTTCATCGCCGAGTGGATGGTGGTGATCGACACGTAGTCGAGGCCGATCGCCTCGTCGAGGATCTTGAGCAGCGGCACGCCGCAGTTGGTGGTGCAGGACGCATTCGACACCAGCCGCTCGGCACCGCTCAGGCGCTGCTGGTTGACCCCGTAGACGATGGTGGCGTCGATGTCGGCCTCGCTGGCCATCGGCTGGGAGAACAGCACCCGCGGCGCACCGGCTTTGATGAAGCGCTCGGCGTCGGCACGGGTCTGGTAGACGCCGGAGCATTCCAGCACCAGATCGACGCCCAGCGCCGCCCAGTCAATGCCCTCCGGCGTCGCCTCGCGCAGCACCTTCACGCAGTCGCCGTTGATGTGCAGGCAGTCGCCGACCACCTTCACCTCGCCGGGGAAGCGGCCGTGGGTGGAGTCGAAGCGGGTCAGGTACTCGATGCTGGCCTGGTCGGTCAGATCGTTGAGCGCGACGATTTCCAGCCCGGCATCCGCGCCGCGCTCGTACAGCGCGCGCAGCACGCAGCGGCCGATGCGGCCGTAGCCGTTGAGGGCGACTTTGTAGGGGCGTTTCGACATGGCAGCTCTGTGGGTGGCGACAGGTGGAAAACCGCTTCGCGGGTTTCCATCCTACGGGCGGGCAATCCTGTAGGAGCGAGCTTGCTCGCGATCAGCGCGGGCCGAATCGCGAGCAAGCTCGCTCCTACAATGGCCGATCAGACGTCCAGCAGCTCTTCGGCGGTGCTCAGCACGTTGTCGAGGGTGAAGCCGAATTCCTCGAACAGCTGCGCCGCCGGCGCCGATTCGCCGAAGGTGGTCATGCCGATGATGCGGCCTTCCAGACCGACGTACTTGTACCAGAAGTCGGCATGCGCGGCCTCGATGGCGATGCGCGCGCCGACCTGCACCGGCAGCACGGCCTGCTTGTAGGCGGCGTCCTGCTGGTCGAACACGCTGGTCGACGGCATCGACACTACGCGCACCTTGCGGCCCTGGGCGGTCAGCGCGTCGAAGGCCTGCACGGCCAGGCCGATTTCCGAACCGGTGGCGATCAGGATCAGTTCCGGCTCGCCGGCGCAGTCCTTGAGCACGTAGCCGCCGCGGGCCACGTCGGCCAGCTGCTGGGCGTCGCGCGCCTGGTGCGGCAGGTTCTGGCGGCTGAAGATCAGCGCACTCGGGCCGTCGTTGCGCTCGATGGCGTACTTCCAGGCCACCGCGGACTCGACCGCATCGCACGGACGCCAAGTGTCGAGGTTCGGTGTGCCGCGCAGGCTGGCCAGCTGCTCGATCGGCTGGTGGGTTGGGCCGTCCTCGCCCAGGCCGATGGAGTCGTGGGTGAATACGTAGAGCACGCGCTGCTTCATCAGCGCCGACATGCGTACGGCGTTGCGCGCGTATTCCATGAAGATCAGGAAGGTGGCGCCGTAGGGAATGAAGCCGCCGTGCAGGGCGACGCCGTTCATGATCGCGCTCATGCCGAACTCGCGCACGCCGTAGTGCAGGTAGTTGCCGGAGGCGTCGGCGTGGCTGAGGCTCTGGCAGCCCTTCCACAGGGTCAGGTTGGAGCCGGCCAGGTCGGCCGAGCCACCGAGGAATTCCGGCAGCAGCGGGCCGAAGGCATTCAGCGCATTCTGGCTGGCCTTGCGGCTGGCGATGGTCTCGCCCTTGGCAGCGATCTCGGCGACGTAGGCGGCGGCCTGCTCGGCGAAGTCGGCCGGCAGCTCGCCGGCGATGCGGCGCTGGAACTCGGCGGCCAGCTGCGGGAACTCGGCGGCGTAGGCGGCGAAGCGTGCGTTCCACTCCGCTTCGTTGGCAGCGCCGGCGGCCTTGGCGTCCCACTCGGCGTAGATGTCGGCCGGGATCTCGAACGGCCCGTGGTTCCAGCCCAGCGCGGCGCGGGTGGCGGCGATCTCGTCGTTGCCCAGCGGCGCGCCGTGGCACTCTTCCTTGCCACCCTTGTTCGGCGAACCGAAGCCGATGGTGGTCTTGCAGCAGATCAGGGTCGGCCGCGCGGTTTCGCCACGGGCGGCCTCGACGGCAGCCTTGATCGCCGCGGCATCGTGGCCGTCGACACTGCGGATCACCTGCCAGCCGTAGGCCTCGAAGCGCGCCGGGGTGTCGTCGGTGAACCAGCCTTCCACTTCGCCGTCGATGGAGATGCCGTTGTCGTCGTAGAAGGCGACCAGCTTGCCCAGGCCGAGGGTGCCGGCCAGCGAGCAGACTTCGTGGCTGATGCCTTCCATCATGCAGCCGTCGCCGAGGAAGGCGTAGGTGAAGTGGTCGACGATGGCGTGGCCCGGACGGTTGAACTGCGCGCCCAGCACCTTCTCGGCGATGGCGAAGCCGACGGCGTTGGCGATGCCCTGGCCGAGCGGGCCGGTGGTGGTTTCCACACCCGGGGTGTAGCCGTATTCCGGGTGGCCCGGGGTGCGGCTGTGCAGCTGGCGGAACTGCTTGAGGTCGTCGATCGACAGGTCGTAGCCGGTCAGGTGCAGCAGCGAGTAGATCAGCATCGAGCCGTGGCCGTTGGACAGCACGAAACGGTCGCGGTCGGCCCACTGCGGGTTCTGCGGGTTGTGCTTGAGGAAGTCGCGCCAGAGGACTTCGGCGATGTCCGCCATGCCCATGGGTGCACCGGGATGGCCGCTGTTGGCTTTCTGCACGGCATCCATGCTGAGGGCACGAATGGCATTGGCTCGCTCACGACGACTGGGCATCGCTGGTCTCCTGCAGGGGGGGCTTGATCAAAAAGGCGGCCATTTTCGCCCAGCGGCAGGGGAACGGGCAATCACAGATGGTCGATCCGCGCGAATTGGCCTGGTCTGGGCGGCGCTCGCCGGCACCGCGAACAGCCAATATCAAAACTTTTTGATACAGAAGTTGCGACGCACCGCCGCGACGATTAGACTTCGCCCCCTTATGAGCACCCAGCCCGCATTCCGCCCCGATCCCAGCGACGACCTGGCCGCCCTGTGCAAGGCCGGCGGCGACCCGCTGCGCCTCAACGTGCTGCGGGTGCTGGCCTGCGACTCGTTCGGCGTGCTGGAGCTGGCGCAGATCTTCGCCATGCGCCAGTCGGGGATGAGCCACCACCTCAAGGTGCTGGCCCAGGCCGGGCTGGTGGCGACCCGCCGCGAAGGCAACGCGATCTTCTATCGCCGCGCCCTGGCCGCCAGCGGGCAGACCGGCAGCGCGCTGCAGGCAGCGCTGCTCGAAGAGGTGGACGCACTGCAGCTGCCGGCCGAGGTCCAGCTGCGCATCGCCGAGGTGCAGGCGCAGCGCGCCGCCGCGGCGCGCGACTTCTTCGCCCGCACCCTGGAGAAGTTCCGCGCCCAGCAGGACCTGATCGCCGGCCTGCCGCAGTACCGCGACAGCCTGCTGACCCTGCTCGACGCCCTGCACTTGCCCGCCAGTGCCAGCGCGCTGGAAGTCGGCCCCGGCGACGGCGCCTTTCTCCCCGAGCTGGCCCGGCGCTTCGCGCGCGTCACCGCACTGGACAGCAGCCCGGCGATGCTCGAGCTGGCCCGCCAGCGCTGCAGCGCCGAGGGCCTGGCCAACGTCGAACTGAAACTGGCCGATGCCTTGAATGACGAACAGGCGCCCGCCGACTGCGTGGTGCTGAACATGGTCCTGCACCACTTTGCCGAGCCGGCCCGGGCCATGGCCCAGCTGGCGCGCCTGCTGACCGCGGGCGGCAGCCTGCTGCTGACCGAGCTGTGCAGCCACCACCAGTCCTGGGCGCGCGACGCCTGTGGCGACCTGTGGCTGGGTTTCGACCAGGACGAGCTGGCGCGCTGGGCAGAAGACGCCGGCCTGACCGCAGGCGAAAGCCTGTACCTGGGCCTGCGCAACGGTTTCCAGATCCAGGTGCGCCACTTCGCCAAGCCCGAAGTGGCCACCCGCACTACCCTGAAGCATTGATTGAATGCTGTATGACACGGCCGCGAGGCCGACTCACCCACCGGTAAAAACAGGAACCGATTGATGAGCGAATATTCCCTTTTCACCTCCGAGTCCGTGTCCGAAGGCCATCCGGACAAGATCGCCGACCAGATCTCCGATGCCGTGCTCGACGCCATCATCGCCGAGGACAAGCACGCCCGCGTGGCCTGCGAGACCCTGGTGAAGACCGGCGTGGCCATCGTCGCCGGCGAGATCACCACCAGCGCCTGGATCGACCTCGAGCAGCTGGTGCGCGACGTGATCATCGACATCGGCTACAACAGCTCCGACGTCGGCTACGACGGCGCCACCTGCGGCATCGTCAACATCATCGGCAAGCAGTCCCCGGACATCAACCAGGGCGTCGACCGCGCCAAGCCGGAAGACCAGGGCGCCGGCGACCAGGGCCTGATGTTCGGCTACGCCAGCAACGAAACCGACGTGCTGATGCCGGCGCCGATCTGCTTCTCGCACCGCCTGGTCGAGCGCCAGGCCGAGGCACGCAAGAGCGGCCTGCTGCCGTGGCTGCGCCCGGACGCCAAGAGCCAGGTCACCTGCCGCTACGAGAACGGCAAGGTGGTCGGCATCGACGCCGTGGTGCTGTCCACCCAGCACAGCCCGGAGATCAGCCAGGCCGACCTGCATGAAGCCGTCATGGAGCTGATCGTCAAGCACACCCTGCCGGCCGAGCTGCTGCACAAGGACACCCAGTTCCACATCAACCCGACCGGCCAGTTCATCATCGGCGGCCCGGTGGGCGACTGCGGCCTGACCGGCCGCAAGATCATCGTCGACTCCTACGGCGGCATGGCCCGTCACGGCGGCGGCGCCTTCTCCGGCAAGGACCCGTCCAAGGTCGACCGTTCGGCCGCCTATGCCGGCCGCTACGTGGCCAAGAACATCGTCGCAGCCGGCCTGGCCGAGCGCTGCGAGATCCAGGTGTCCTACGCCATCGGCGTGGCCCAGCCGACCTCCATCTCGATCAACACCTTCGGCACCAACAAGGTCAGCGAAGACACCATCATCAAGCTGGTGCGCGAAGTCTTCGACCTGCGTCCGTACGCGATCACCAAGATGCTCGACCTGCTGCACCCGATGTACAAGGCCACTGCCGCCTACGGCCACTTCGGCCGCACCCCGCAGGAAGTGACGGTCGGTGACGATACCTTCACCACCTTCACCTGGGAGAAGACCGACAAGGCCGAGGCGCTGCGCGCCGCTGCCGGTCTGTAATCGCCCGCTACCATACCGAAAGATGTAGCGAAAGCCCCGCCGGTGCGAGCCGTGCGGGGCTTTTTCATGCCCGCGCGAACAACTCGGCAGCGGGCGCAGCAGCCACCTACGCAATTGCACCCGGGCGCCCGAGGCGGGATCATGAGCTATCCGCTGCGCACCCGCGCGGCGCCTTACGACCTTGCCTGCCACCGCACCAGGACACCCCGGACATGAATCCCGACTGTCGCTATCTGGAGGAGCTGCTGCACCACGACATCCCGCTGACCCGCACCATGGAACTCAGGGTACAGCGCTGGGAAAACCACGAGCTGCGCCTGTCCGCGCCGCTGGCCCCCAACGTCAACCACACCGGCACCATGTTCGGCGGCAGCCTGTACAGCCTCAGCGTGCTGGCCGGCTGGGGCTGGCTGACCCTGCGCCTGCGCGAGGCCGGCATCGACGACGGCCATATCGTGATCAAGGGCGGGCAGATCGACTATCCGCTGCCGGTGGTCGCGGAGGCCGTGGCCATCTGCGCCGCGCCGAGCGAGGAGGACTGGAAGAAGTTCGAAACGATGTACCGCCGCCGCGGCCGCGCGCGGCTGTATCTGGACATCCGCATCCTCGCACCGAGCGGCGAGACGGCGGTGCATCTGCATGGGGAGTATGTGCTGCACAAGTAGGCAGCGCCCGAGCCCAGGGCGCCGGGTGCGCATGGCGCACCCTACGGGCTTAGCCGTAGGGTAGAAAACCCGCGCAGCGGTTTTCTACCCTACCAAGCCGGCGGAGCGCCGGCCTCTCAATCCAGCGCCAGGGCCAGCTGCAGCAGTTCCTCGCGCCACTCCGCCGCCTGCGGCAGGGCTAGGAAGTGCGGGTTGAGGAAACTCTCGCGCGCCGGGTAGTCCAGCGGCTGGCCATGCAGGTCGAGTACCTCGCCGCCGGCGCCCTCCAGCACGCCCTGCGCCGCGGCGGTATCCCACTGCGAAGTAGGCACCAGCCGCGGATAGCAGTCGGCGCTGCCCTCGGCGAGCAGGCAGAACTTCAGCGAACTGCCGACGCTGGCCAGCGCCAGATCGCCGAAGCGCTCGCCCAGCCCGCTGAGCAGCCGCTCCTGGGCCGGGCTGGAGTGGCGACGGCTGGCCACCACGGTGAAGGCTTCCGCCGGGGCGATGCGCACACCGATCGCCTGCGCCTCGCCATCCGCCATACGCCAGGCGCCGAGGCCGGCACCGCCGTAGAAGCACAGGCCACGCGCCGGCACGCCGACCACGCCGAACACCACCTTGCCCTGCTCGATCAGCGCCACGTTGACGGTGAACTCCTCGCTGCCGGCGATGAACTCCTTGGTGCCGTCCAGCGGGTCGACCAGCCACCAGCGCGCCCAGCGGCGGCGCTCGGCCAGGCCGATCTCGCAGTCTTCCTCGGACAGCAGGTGAATCTCCGGCGCCAGCTGCGCCAGGCCAGCCGCCAGCAGGCGGTGGGCCGCCAGGTCGGCAGCGGTCACCGGCGAGGCGTCGGCCTTGAGCTCGACCGCCACGTCCGCGCGCCAGTACGGCAGGGTGGCAGCGCCGGCCTGACGCACCAGCTCGACCACCGCCGGCAACAAGGGATGGCTCATGGCTGGGCTCACGGCTGATACTCGCCACGCTGGGTCAGCAGGTCGCGCACCAGATACAACGCGGCCAGGGCGCGGCCTTCGCTGAAGTTGTCGGCCGCGGCCAGACGCGAGATGTCGCGCAGACTGAAGCGCTCGACGCGGATGCTCTCCGGCTCGTCGCCAGGCAGGCGCTCGGCATAAAGGTCGCGCGCCAGCACCACCTGAATCGACTGGCTCATGTAGCCCGGCGACAGCGACAGGCCGGTAATGTGCTCGAGCTGGCGGGCGCCAAAGCCGGCCTCCTCCTTCAGCTCGCGATTGGCCGCCGCCAGCACGTCCTCGCCCGGCTCGATCAGCCCCTTGGGCAGCGACAGCTCGTAGGCATCGATACCGGCGCAGTACTCCTCGATCAGCAGCACGGTCTCCGCGTCTTCCAAGGCCACCACCATCACCGCGCCGTAGCCCAGGCCGCGATTGACCAGCCGCTCGTAGGTGCGTTCGACGCCGTTGCTGAAGCGCA
>DATCUN010000145.1:0-4016 GCA_036561825.1 Pseudomonas sp. | reverse complement strand
GCGGATCACCTTGGGGCGGTGCTTCGGCAGGCGGCTCCTTCACCGGCGGTTCCGGGCTCACCGGCACTTCCACGGGCGGCGCAACAGGCGACCCTGGCGTGGGCGTGGGGGGCACGCCGGGCGGCGAATGCGACGATGCGTTCATCGGGTAGCTCCAACGGGTGGGGATGGCACAGCATCGCCGGTAGCGCGTCAACAACCGGCGACGGCACCGTGCACGTATCGGCAGGGTGACGCTTAGTACCGGGCCGCGCCGGGCGCTATCCTGTGCCGCATTCCCGCAACGTGGACCGTGCACATGGCTGTTTCGAAATGGATGTCGGCGCTTCCGTTGTGCCTGCTACTGGCTCCCGGCGCGCACGCCGCAGCGCCTACTGACGGCGTGCGTCAGGTGCCCACCTTCGCATTGCCGGTGTCGCCCTATCTCAGCCCGCAGGCGCAGGACAGCGTACGCAGCGCAGTGATCCACGGCGATCCCACGGCCAAGCTGGACAATGCCGCCGTCCTCGCGCAGCTGGACAGTATCCGCAAGGGGACCGACCAATGGGCCTATGGCGAGATCGCCGAACTGCGCAAACGCTTCGCGGTGGAGCTGCACCACGAAACCTGGGGCGGCATTCCGGTGGTGCGCGTGCAGCCACGCAGTGCGCCGGCTGACCCTGCAAATCAACGCCTGCTCATCGAACTGCATGGCGGCGCCTTTGTATTCGGCCGCGCCGAAAGCCTGGGCCTGCTCGAGGCGATCCCGGTGGCGGCGATGACCGGCATGACTGTGCTCGCCGTGGAGTATCGTCAGGGCCCCGAGCACCGCTTCCCTGCGGCCAGCGAGGATGTCGAGGCGGTGTACCTGGCGGCACTGGCGCGGTTGCCCGCCGCGCATATCGGCATCTTCGGCTGCTCGGCCGGTGGCGTGCTCACCGGTGAATCACTGGCCTGGTTCGCGAAGGAAAAACTGCCCATGCCCGGCGCTGCCGGCCTGTTCTGCGCGGGCGGCGATGCGCGTTACGGCGGCGACTCGCGCTACGTCATGGCCGCCATCAACGACGCCTTGCTGCCCCATGCCGACGGCACATTGCCCATCATGGAAGACCTCTACTACGGCGACGTCGACTTCCGCGACCCGCTGGTGTCGCCGGTGTTTTCCGAACCGCTGCTGGCGCAGTTTCCGCCCACGCTGTTCATCACCGGCACCCGCGCGGCGGAGCTGAGCAATGTGTCCTACATGCATAGCCGGCTGGTGGACCTGGAGCGCGTGTCGGACCTGCATGTGTGGGAGGGGCTGGGGCACGCGTTCCACCTGGATGCCAAGCTGCCGGAAAGCCAGCAGGCGTACCGGGTGATGGCGAGGTTCTTTGCAAAGCACCTCGGAACGGCGCTGCCCGCCAGCCACCCTGCCCCCGCAGCGGCAGCTGCGACTAGATGATCACGAGGACAATGGGCGACGACTGTTCGCGCGCCGCGCAGCGTTCACTGAGCAGTTCCAGCGTCATGATGAAGGACTCGCGCAGCTCGCGCGGCATAGCGGCCAGGCCATCCACCTGCACCAGAACGACCTCCCCGGGCGCTACCACCACCCGGCTCATCCCTGCGTCGGGGTCGCGGAGGGAGGACAGGCAGTCGAGCAGCGCATGACCGTTGCGGCCATAGAATGCCGGCAGGCCGAAAGCTGCAACGAAGGCATCGTGGTATTCGTCCCAGCGTGTGACCGGGGTGAAATCCAGGCGGATCGTGGCGCCAATGTTGAACGCTTGCATGTGCTCCGTCCTGGAGATTAAGGCCGATAGTCTAGAGCAGTGGCGGCGAGTTCCGCTCTACACCTGACGTTGACCATGACTGCACCGGCGCAGTACACCTGCACTGGTCTACTTGCGTCTACTCCTTCAGCAACACGACGGATCAGCCAACGATGTCCTCCACAGGTGTCTTCCATCTGATTGAAGTTGCTGGCGATCGCGAGCTATCGAGCGATCGCGCAGCGCGCGTCACTTCCGTGACCGCCGCTTGCCTCAAGTGCAACCACCACTTCACTGCGGCTGACGAATCGACACTGCTGGCAGTGCCCGGTGGCATTGCGATGCGCTGCCCAGGCTGCAAAGCGAGACAGGCGATCAGCAGTGTGGTGTTTGACGACTTTTTGCGGAGGCGGGAATAGCCTCTGTCACACAGCGGCGCATCCGGCAGCCGTCGGGCCCGCTGGCCGCTTATCGCCATCGATAGTCAGGCGGGAGCATGCGCGCAGGATACGGGTCAGGTTCTCAGATTCGACGGCTGGCCGTAACTGGTTCGCCGTACAGGCGGTCAGGGGTGCAGAACGCCGTCGCGCTCGGCGGCGGCGTTCTGCTACCGGTTTACTGGCAGACGTACTCGCGAGCCAACTCGATAAAGTCCACATCGAGCTCTTCGTACTGGATCTCGACGGTTTCCATACTGGTCGAAGTGACCACCGCGCGCGCGCCGACGTTGCACGCGGCCGGCAGTCCGCCGGCGTAGGCTTGCCCGTTGATCGCATAGGCTAGGCCGTAGCAGGCCGAGCCAAGCTGGTTCGGATTAACCCCGCAGGAGTTGACCTGCTCGTTGGACAGCCCGCTGGAGGCACTGTGGTTGGCCGTCCAGCCGCTGGCCGCATCGTTGGCACAGGTACCCGGGTAATCTTGGATCGGCGCAGTGCCTGCGTTGCAGGTGTGCTCGGCGAAGCTGCCGAAGAAGCTAAACTTGAGGTACGCAGTGCGGCCGCTATCGACCCATTGCGCGGCGGCAGCGTTTTGGGCGAAGGCGGACAGGCCGAGCAGGCACAGCGCAGCTGCGGCGAGGGGTTTAAATCCTTTCAACATGACTATCGTCCTCGGAATTGGCGTAGTGCACGCATCGTGCGTGCCGGCGGAGTTTATCCACACTTTCCGCACGCTAATATGACGAGCTTGGCAGTCTGAGCGTAGAAACTACGAGCAGCGAGAGTTTCTCCAGCCCCTACGCGCGATCCACGCCCTTAGCCACGCCCTGACTCCAACAGCCTGGCGGCTTCGGCAGGTGCTGACACGCCTTGATCATTTCCACGCTCCTCGGCTCCTGCCAATCCGGCACGCCAACTGTGCCCAAAGCGTTCCAAAACGCGGCGCAATATACCAAGCGTGTGTCGTTGGAATTCAGCCAAGTACTTGATTGATGGTGACCCCGGCCCGATTCGAACGGGCGACCTTCCCCTTAGGAGGGGGACGCTCTATCCAGCTGAGCTACGGGGCCAAGTGCGGGGCGGATAAGACTCGCCAGACCGCTGGCTGCGCGCGTTTTTGACGGCGTGCAGCCATGTAGGATACCCACATTCAGCGACGGGACCAAGGCCGTCGCCGCCGAATGCCGGCAGGCCGACTCAGCGGATATCCAGTTCCGGGAAGCCCTTGACCAGTTCGTCCAGCGCCTTGATCTGGGCCAGGAACGGCTCCAGTGCCGACAGAGGCAGCGCACTGGGGCCATCGCAGCGTGCGTGGTCCGGGTCACGGTGCGCCTCAAGGAACAGCCCACCCAAGCCCAGCGCCATGCCCGAACGGGCCAGCTCGGCCACCTGGCGGCGGCGGCCACCCGAGGCTTCGCTGCCCGCGTCGCGGCGCTGCAGGCTGTGGGTCACGTCAAAGATCGCCGGCAGGCCGCCGGTGGACTCGATCATCTCGCGGAAGCCCAGCATGTCCACGACCAGGTTGTCGTAGCCGAACTGCGACCCGCGCTCGCACAGGATGATGTTCTCATTGCCGGCCTCGCGGATCTTGGACACGATGTGCTTGATCTGCGTGGGGCTGAGGAACTGCGGCTTCTTGATATTGACCGCGCGGCCGGTCCGGGCAATGGCCGCCACCAGGTCGGTCTGACGGGCCAGGAAGGCGGGAATCTGCAGCACGTCGACAACCTCGGCCACCGGGGCAGCCTGGGCCACTTCGTGCACGTCGGTGATCACCGGCACGCCGAAACGACGCTTGACCTCCTCGAAGATGCGCAGCCCTTCTTCCAGACCGACGCCGCGGTAG
>DATCUN010000144.1:0-5573 GCA_036561825.1 Pseudomonas sp. | reverse complement strand
TGATGGACCTTGAGGCCTTCCAGGGTGTTGTCCGGGTTGAACAGGGCGAGCAGCTCCAGTTCGGCGATCAGCTCGGGGGTCAGGGTCATGGTGCCTCCAGTGCAGGACAGGGCGGGGGCCGGCGGCACCCGCAGGATATTTGTTATTCGTCTTCTTCGCTGTCGCCCACGGCTTCCGGCAGCTCCGGCAGGGCGCGCAGCATCTGCTCGTAACCGGCGCCGTCGAACGGACGGTTGTCGGCCAGCATGCCTTCGATCTCGTGGGCGAGGATCAGCGCCATCAGGCGCACGGCGTCCTCGCGCGGGTAGCCGACCAGGGTCAGTTTGTTGAGGGTAGCCTGCGCCGCGGCCGGCTCGCCGGCGGCGATCTGGTTCTCGATGGCTTCGATCAGCTTGTTTTCGGCGAAGACCGCATCGTCTTCGGCGGAGTTGTGACTCATGGCAGGGGTCTCGTCAGGCGCCGGAAGATTTTCTTCGTCCAGCTGGCAGAGGGTGCAGCTGCCATCATCCGGGCGGCTGGTTTCCACGTAGCGCAGGCGCCGGCTGGCCGACTGGCGGTCGGCGCTGACGCGAAAGCGCGGGCGGTCGGCGGTGGACATGGCGGGCTCCGGAGCAGCTGATGGCTCCTTCATAACCCGCCGATGGTGGGGGCGGCAAGCGCTCGTTGGTCGCGGGCGGCCATCCCGGTCGCGCAGGGTGCGCATGGCGCACCCTGCGGGGGATCAGCGTGCGGCCAGCAGGGCCTGGCCGCGGGCGACGGCGGCGCGCACCTGGTTGGGCGCGGTGCCGCCGATATGGTCGCGGGCGTTGACCGAGCCTTCCAGGGTCAGCACGGCGAACACGTCGTCGGTGATCTGGTCGCTGAACTGGCGCAGCTCGTCGAGGCTCATCTCGGCCAGATCCTTGCCGGTCGCCACGCCGTACTTCACCGCGTGGCCGACGATCTCGTGGCAGTCGCGGAACGGCAGGCCCTTGCGCACCAGGTAGTCGGCCAGGTCGGTGGCGGTGGAGAAGCCGCGGCGGGCGGCCTCGCGCATCACCTCGACGCGCGGCTTGATCGCCGGGATCATGTCGGCGAAGGCGCGCAGGGAGTCGCGCAGGGTGTCGGCGGCGTCGAACAGCGGCTCCTTGTCCTCCTGGTTGTCCTTGTTGTAGGCCAGCGGCTGGCCCTTCATCAGGGTCAGCAGGCCCATCAGCGCGCCGAACACGCGGCCCGATTTGCCGCGCACCAGCTCGGGGACGTCGGGGTTCTTCTTCTGCGGCATGATCGACGAGCCGGTGCAGAAGCGATCCGGCAGTTCGATGAAGTTGAACTGCGCGGAAGTCCACAGCACCAGCTCTTCGGAGAAGCGCGACAGGTGCATCATCGCCAGCGAGGCGGCGGCGCAGAATTCGATGGCGAAGTCGCGGTCCGACACGCCGTCCAGCGAGTTGCCGCCGATGGCCTCGAAGCCGAGCAGCTGGCAGGTGATCTCGCGCTGGATCGGGTAGGTGGTGCCGGCCAGCGCCGCCGAGCCGAGCGGCATGCGGTTGACGCGCTTGCGGCAGTCGACCAGGCGCTCGTAGTCGCGCGACAGCATCTCGAACCAGGCCAGCAGGTGGTGGCCGAAGCTCACCGGCTGGGCGGTCTGCAGGTGGGTGAAGCCGGGCATGATGACGTCGGCGTGCTGCCCAGCCTGGGCCAGCAGGCCCTGCTGCAGGCGGGTGATCTCGGCGAGGATGACGTCGATCTCGTCGCGCAGCCACAGGCGGATGTCGGTGGCCACCTGGTCGTTGCGGCTACGCCCGGTGTGCAGCTTCTTGCCGGTGATGCCGATGCGGTCGGTCAGGCGCGCCTCGATGTTCATGTGCACGTCTTCCAGGTCGACGCGCCAGTCGAACTGGCCGGCCTCGATCTCGGCCTGGATCTGCTGCAGGCCGGCGATGATCGCGTCGCGCTCGGCGCCGGTCAGCACGCCGGCCTGCTCCAGCATGGTGGCGTGGGCGATGGAGCCCATGATGTCGTGGCGGTACAGGCGCTTGTCGAAGTCGACGGAGGCGGTGAAGCGGGCGACGAAGGCGTCGACCGGTTCGCTGAACCGGCCGCCCCAGGACTGGTTGGTTTTTTCGCTGCTCATCGGTATCTCGTGTGCTGTGCGTGCGGAAGACGGAATGCTGGCCGGCATGATACCAGTTCGCCCGGAAAAACCCGGTAGCGGCATTTCGGTGACGCAGGTCAAGCCCCGCACCGCTGCAGGCTTGCCGGACGAACGGTAGGGGTCGACACTGCAGGGATGTCCATACCCAGGTTCGCCGGCACCCGCCCGCCGGCATCATCCGACGATTTCTTCCTGCCCGAGCTGTGTGCGCCGGAGGCGCTGCTCAGCCTGGTGCTGCTGGCCGAGCTGCTGGTGCTGGTGCTGGTGCTGGCCGAGCCGCTGCAGCCGTCGTTCGACTGGGTGCGCCTGGCGCTGACCTCGCTGTTCGTGCAGTGGCTGGTGCTGCTTTCGGCGGCGGCGCTGTGCCGCCTGCGCCCCTGGCTGATGAGCCTGCCGCAGGCGCTGGCCGGCGTGCTGTGCGGCGCGCTGGTGGTGGCGCTGACCCTGGCCTGCACCTGGGCGGCGGGCTATTTCGGCCTGGCTGCGCCGCGGCCGCAGGAGGGCCTGCTCAATCTGTACCTGCGCCACGGCCTGATCGCGCTGATCATGTCCGGCCTGGTGCTGCGCTACTTCTACCTGCAGAGCCAGTGGCGGCGCCAGCAGCAGGCCGAGCTGCGCGCGCGGCTCGAAGCCCTGCAGGCGCGCATCCGCCCGCATTTCCTGTTCAACAGCCTGAACAGCATCGCCAGCCTGATCGCCAGCGACCCGGACAAGGCCGAGCTGGCGGTGCTCGACCTCTCCGACCTGTTCCGCGCCAGTCTGGCCACGCCCGGCAGCCTGGTCGCCTGGCGCGACGAGCTGGCGCTGGGGCGGCGCTATCTGTCGATCGAGCAGTACCGCCTGGGCGAACGCCTGCAGCTGGACTGGCAGGTCGCCGGCGTGCCGGACGACCTGCCGATCCCGCAGCTGACCCTGCAGCCGCTGCTGGAGAACGCCATCATCCACGGCATCCAGCCGCGCATCGACGGCGGCCGGATCGAGGTGCAGGCCAGCTACCACGATGGCCTGTTCCAGCTGTGCGTCAGCAATCCCTACGACAGCGAGCCGGCGGCGGTTTCGCGCGGCACGCGGCAGGCGCTCGGCAATATCGACGCCCGTCTTGTGGCACTTTTCGGGCCGCAGGCCACTCTTAGCAGTGAACGCCGTGACGGACGGCACTTCACCTGTCTACGCTATCCTTGTGCGAGACCCATGCAGGAAGCCAGAGCATCATGAATGTCCTGATCGTCGACGACGAACCCCTGGCGCGCGAGCGCCTGGCCCGACTGCTCGGGCAACTGGACGGCTACCGTGTTCTCGAGCCTTCCGCCAGCAATGGCGAAGAGGCACTGACCCTGATCGACAACCTCAGGCCGGACATCGTGCTGCTCGACATCCGCATGCCCGGTCTCGACGGGCTACAGGTGGCCGCCAAACTGTGCGAGCGCGAGGCGCCGCCGGCGGTGATCTTCTGCACCGCCCACGACGAATTCGCCCTCGAGGCGTTCCAGGTCAGCGCGGTCGGCTACCTGGTCAAGCCGGTGCGCCCCGAGGCCCTGGAAGAGGCGCTGAAGAAGGCCGAGCGGCCCAACCGCATGCAGCTGGCGGCGCTGACCCGTCCGGCGGCGGACGGCCACGGCGCACCGCGCAGCCACATCAGTGCGCGCACCCGCAAAGGCATCGAGCTGATCCCGCTGGACCAGGTGATCTACTTCATCGCCGACCACAAGTACGTGACCCTGCGCCACGAGCACGGCGAGGTGCTGCTCGACGAGCCGCTGAAGGCGCTGGAGGACGAGTTCGGCGAGCGCTTCGTGCGCATCCATCGCAACGCGCTGGTGGCCCGCGAGCGCATCGAGCGGCTGCAGCGCACCGGCCTCGGCCATTTCCAGCTGTACCTGCGCGGTCTCGGCGACGAGGCGCTGATCGTCAGTCGCCGCCACGTGGCCGGCGTGCGCAAGCTGATGAGCGAACTCTGATCCCTGCGGCCGCGCCCGCGCGGCCTTTCCTTGCTCCCGGCCAATCCAGCCGGCGCGCCGAGCCTGTTATCATCGCGGCAGTCCATTCTGTCTCTGGAATTGCCCATGTCCCGCGAAATCCGCATCGCCACCCGCAAGAGTGCCCTCGCCCTGTGGCAGGCCGAACACGTCAAGGCCCGCCTGGAACAGGCCCATCCGGGGCTGAAAGTCAGCCTGGTGCCGATGGTCAGTCGCGGCGACAAGCTGCTCGACGCGCCGCTGGCGAAGATCGGCGGCAAGGGCCTGTTCGTCAAGGAACTGGAGACCGCCCTGCTGGAGAACGAGGCGGACATCGCCGTGCACTCGATGAAGGACGTGCCGATGGACTTCCCGGCAGGACTCGGCCTGTACTGCATCTGCGAGCGCGAAGACCCGCGCGATGCCTTCGTTTCCAACACCTTCGCCAGCCTCGACGAGCTGCCGGCCGGCAGCGTGGTGGGTACCTCCAGCCTGCGCCGTCAGGCCCAGCTGCTGGCACGCCGTCCCGACCTGAAGATCCAGTTCCTGCGCGGCAACGTCAACACCCGCCTGGCCAAGCTGGATGCCGGCGAGTACGACGCCATCATCCTCGCCGCCGCCGGGCTGATCCGCCTCGGCTTCGAGGCGCGGATTCGCTCCTCGATCAGCGCCGAGGACAGCCTGCCGGCCGGCGGCCAGGGCGCGGTGGGCATCGAGTGCCGTAGCGCCGACGCCGAGGTGCAGGCCCTGCTGGCGCCTTTGCACCACCTCGATACCGCCGACCGGGTCAACGCCGAGCGCGCGCTGAACAAGCACCTCAACGGCGGCTGCCAGGTGCCGATTGCCTGCTACGCGCTGCTCGAGGGTGACGACCTGTGGCTGCGCGGCCTGGTCGGCCAGCCCGACGGTGGCCTGCTGCTGCGCGCCGAGGCCCGTGCCCCGCGCAGCCAGGCTGAAGCCCTCGGCGTGCAGGTGGCCGAAGCGCTGCTGGCTCAGGGCGCCGACCGCATTCTCGCCGCGGTCTACGGCGAGTCCGAGCAGCCGTGAGCCCCTGGCGCCTGCTGCTGACCCGTCCGGCCGAGGACTGCGCCGCGCTGGCGCAGACCCTGGCGGAGCGGGGCATCTTCGGCCACTGCCTGCCGCTGCTGGAGATCGAGGCGCTGACCGAAACCCCGGAGCAGCGCACGCTGTTCCTCGAGCTCGACCGCTACAGCGCGGTGGTGGTGGTGAGCAAGCCGGCGGCGCGCCTGGGTCTCGAACTGCTCGATCGCTACTGGCCGTTGCCGCCGGCGCGCCAGCACTGGTTTGCCGTCGGCGCCGCCACTGGCGCGCTGCTCGCGGACTACGGCCTGGATGCCAGCTGGCCGTCCGCCGGCGACGACAGCGAGGCGCTGCTGGCGCTGCCCGAGCTGCAGCAGGCCGTCGACCTGCCCAACCCGCGGGTGCTGATCCTGCGCGGTGAGGGCGGGCGCGACTGGCTC
>DATCUN010000143.1:0-6198 GCA_036561825.1 Pseudomonas sp. | reverse complement strand
GTGACCGGCGCATGGCCGAGCGCCTGCTGGCGGCGCCGGCACCGGCGGTGCTGCTGGCCGGCGGCTTCCATGTCCGCCGCGATCTCGGCGTCCCGCTGCACCTGGCCGACCTGGGCGCGGCAGAAGGCGTGCAGGTGCTGCAGCTGGCGGAGGTGGGCGCAGCCGTCAGCGCGGCGCAGGCCGATTTCGTCTGGTACACCCCGGGGCAGCCAGCTCAGGATCATTGCGCGGCGCTGCGCCAGCGGCGCTCGCCGTGACCGGCGCGCAAACGGCAGGCAGCAAAAAGGCGGCGCGGATCGACTCCGGCCGCCTTTCGCCTACGTGCTGATGCCGGTCAGGCGTCGCGGGTGCGCAGCTGGGTGACTTCCTGGTTGAGCAGGCGGATGCGCCGGGCCAGGCTTTCGATCAGGCTGTGGGCGATGCGCGGGTTGCTGTGCATCAGGCTGATGAACTGCTCCTTGGGGATCACCATCACCGTGCACGGCTCGCTGGCGATCACCGTGGCGCTGCGCAGTTCGCCGGTGAAGACCGCCATGGCACCGAAGATCTCGTCCTTCTGCACGTCGCCGACGCGGTGGCCGTCGACGAAGGCTTCGGCATGGCCCTCGACGATGATGAACACGTTGTCCGCCTCGTCGCCCTGGTGGATCAGCTCCTCGCCGGCGGCGAAGTGCTGGAAGCCGGTGCTCGGGCGCAATTCTGGCTGGCGCAGGCGGGCGAGGGCGTCGGAGAGCAGGCCGATCTGGCCGATCAGGTACTGGGTGAACAGCTCCTGGCGCTGGATGTCGGCATGGATGTGGCTGAACAGGGCGTTGCGCGAGTAGGGGCGCAGGCGTACCGGATCTTCGCAGCTGTACTGGCAGTCCGGCAGGTCGAGGCCCTGGCGCAGGCCGAGCAGGTCGCCTTCGCAGAGGAAGAATACCGGCCGCTCGTCAACGCGGGCTTGCAGCAGGCCGCTTTCGATGAAGTACAGCTGGTTGCCGGGCAGTTGTGCGCAGACATCCTGCAGGTCGGCGATCTCCAGCGTCGGCCCCGAGGGCGCGAGGCCTTCCAGCAGTTGCCCGGGCAGGCTCTGCAGGTGGTTGATCAGTTGGTCGGCATAGGCCGGTTGCTCGCCGGTGAGGTACATGGGCGCGATTCCTTGGGGGGGGCAGATCGAACGTGGGCGCCAAGCGCCTGCAGACAATAGGGTTTTAGCCCCGCCAGGTAAATTGGGTGCTGCGGAGGTTGTGAGCTAGCTCTTGTTGCGCGGGTCGAGGGTGGCGAGCTGGTCCAGCAGGCGCGACTTGTGTTCGCGCGGCAGTTCGCTCCAGTGCCGGTCGAGCAGGGCGCCTTCGATCGAGTAGAGCAACACCCGCGAGGCATTGAAGCCGCGGGCGAGTACCGCCCGGTAGGCGGCGACCGAACCGCGGCGGCGCAGCTCGCTGGCGCTGTGGATGCCGACGGCATGCAACCACAGCACCGACGTCTTGCCGAGGTTCTTCATCTCCAGCAACTCGTCGTTCATGCCCACTCCCCTTGCCCCGGATTTGCACCCGCTTGGCGTACTGCGCTGCCACGCTCTTTGCTGGCCTCTCGCCGGCAAGTCTAGTTGGCGCTGGCGAGCCTGCGAGTGCCGTCAGTCGCGGGGTCGCGGCCCGGGGCGGCCGCGGCGGGCGAGCTTCAGAGTCCCGGCAGGCGGCGCCGGATGCGCTCGACCAGACCGTCGAGGCTAGCGGCCTCGTGGGTGTCGACCCGCCCGCTGACGCCTTGTTCGGCCGCGGACAGCGGTTCGCGGGCGGCTTCCTGGGCGCGGATCACGGCGAGGGTGGCGTCGGAAGGGTCCACGCCGGCCGTCTGGCGCTCGGCCAGCCAGGTGGCGATGACCGCCTCCGGAGCGTGGCAGTCGAGGATCAGGAAGGGTACGCCGCTCTGCTCGGCCACGGCGTGGGCGGCCTCGCGCTGGGCCTGCTTGAGGTAGGTAGCGTCCAGCACTGCCGGGAAGCCGGCCAGCAGGACGCTGGCGGCCTGCTGGTGCAGGTGGCTGTAGGTGGCGAGGGTGGCCGCGGCGGAATACAACTCGGCCTCGGCCGCCGCCGGGAACAGGCGCTTGCGCTCGACGTCCGAGCGCAGGCGGATGGCGCCGAAGGCCTCCACCAGACGCATGGCCACGTGGCTCTTGCCGACCGCGGACACGCCGTGGGTGATGGCCAGAAAACGCGAGGGAATGGCGCTGTAGCTCTCCGCCAGGGCGGCATAGTTGCGGTATTGGCGCAGGATGGCCGCACGCTCGGCCGGATCCTGCTCTTGGGCCAGGCGGAACAGGCTGATCTTGGCGCGGACCATGGCGCGGTAAGCCTTGTAGAACGGCAGCAGGGTCAGGCCCTGGTAGTCGCCGGTCAGCTCCAGATAGGCATTGATGAAACGTCGCGACAGCGCCTTGAGACCGCGGTCCTCGAGGTCCATGGCGAGGAAGGCGGCGTCGCTGATCACGTCGATCAGGCGGAACGGCTCGTTGAACTCGATGCAGTCGAACAGCAGCACGTGGTCGTCGAGCAGGGTGACGTTGGCCAGGTGGATGTCGCCGTGGCACTCGCGGATGAAGCCGTCGACCTTGCGCCGGTCGAGCAGCGGCTCGAGGCGGGTGAAGGTGTCCTCGGCCCAGTCCTCCAGGTGCTGCAACTGGGCCAGGTCGGCGGCGTCCTCGAGCATCGGGCGGATCTGCTCGAAGTTCTGCCGTACCGGCGCCATCACCGCTTCGGCGCTGCCCAGCGCATGTTCCACCGGCACGTGCTTGGCGTCGGCGTGCAGGTCGGCAATCTCACGGGCCAGCTCGTCGATGTGCGCGCTGGTCAGTTCGCCGCGGGCCAGCACGTTGGACAGCAGGCCGCTCTGCGGGAACTGGCGCATCTTCAGGACATGATCGAGGACCGGGCCGTCGCCACCGAGCTGCGGGGCTTCGAGGCTGCCGGTGACCGGCAGGACCTCCAGGTAGACGTCCGGGGCGGTGCGCTGGTTGAGGCGCAACTCCTCGCGGCAGAAGTGCTCGCGCGCCTCGCGGCTGCTGAAGTCGAGGAAGCCGAAATTCACCGGCTTCTTCAGCTTGTAGGCATAGGGGCCGGTGAGCAGAACCCAGGAGATGTGCGTCTCGATGACTTCGAAGCCCTCCACCGGGTGAGGGTACAGGGCGGGGTTCTGCAGGGCTTCGATCAGGGACTGGGTCACAGGCGATCCTTTTCGTCGGGAACATGTCTAATCGTCCATTATGGCGACTGCGTTCCGTCGTGCAAACCGCCGGGCGTGTCATCCGCCCGGGTCCAACCACGTATAATGCCCAACATGACAAGATCTCGTACCCCCTCTTCGCGTACCCCTCGTTCTCGCAAACCGGCGCCGCGCCCGGCCCGACCGTGGCTGGGCTGGCTGCTCAAACTCGGTGTGGTCGGCCTGGTGCTGCTGGCCGGCCTGGCGATCTACCTCGACGCCGTGGTCCAGGAGAAGTTCTCCGGCAAGCGCTGGACCGTGCCGGCCAAGGTCTATGCCCGGCCGCTGGAGCTGTTCTCCGGGCTCAAGCTGGCGCGCGAGGACTTCATCACCGAACTGCAGGCCCTTGGCTACCGGCGCACCCAGAAGGTCCAGGGGCCTGGCGAGCTGGCGGTGAACGGCAATCAGGTCGAACTGCATACCCGCGGTTTCCAGTTCTACGAAGGCACCGAGCCGGCGCAGCAACTGCGCGTGCGCTTTTCCGGCAATCAGGTGGCCGGGCTCGCGCTGGCCAATGGCGGCGCGCTGGCGGTGGCGCGGCTGGAGCCGCTGCTGGTCGGCGGCATTTATCCGGCGCACAACGAGGACCGCATCCTGATCCAGCTGGACCAGGTGCCGCCGTATCTGCTGGAAACGCTGATCGCGGTCGAGGATCGCGAGTTCTACAACCATCTCGGCGTATCGCCCAAGTCGATCGCCCGCGCCATGTGGGTCAACACCACCTCCGGTGCGCTGGTGCAGGGCGGCAGTACCCTGACCCAGCAGCTGGTGAAGAACTTCTTCCTCAGCAACGAGCGCAGCCTGACCCGCAAGGGCACCGAGGCGCTGATGGCGGTATTGCTGGAGCTGCATTACGACAAGCAGCAGATCCTCGAGGCCTACCTCAACGAGGTGTTTCTCGGTCAGGACGGCCAGCGCGCGATTCACGGCTTCGGTCTGGCCGGCCAGTACTTCTTCGGTCAGCCGCTGGCCGAGCTGAGCCTGCCGCAGGTGGCGCTGCTGGTCGGCATGGTCAAGGGGCCGTCCTACTACAACCCGCGGCGCTATCCGGAGCGGGCGCTGGAGCGGCGCAACCTGGTCCTCGATCTGCTGGCCGAGCAGGGCGTGGTCAGCGGCGAAGAAGTGGCACGGGCGAAAAAGGCCCCGCTGGGAGTCAGCAGTCGCGGCAGTCTGGCCAATACCTCCTATCCGGCCTTCCTCGACATGGTCAAGCGCCAGTTGCGCCAGGACTACCAGGACGAGGACCTGACCGAGGAGGGGCTGCGCATCTTCACCAGTCTCGATCCGATCCTGCAGCTCAAGGCCGAAACGGCGATGGCCGAAACCCTCAAGCGCCTGGGCGGGCGCAAGGGTATCGACGAGGTCGAGACGGCGATGGTGGTGACCAATCCGCAGACCGGCGAGGTGCAGGCGCTGCTGGGCAGTCGCCAGCCGCGCTTCGCCGGCTTCAACCGGGCGCTGGATGCGCAGCGGCCGATCGGCTCGCTGGTCAAGCCGGCGGTCTACCTGACCGCGCTGGAAAAGCCGAGTCAGTACACCTTGACCAGTCTCCTTCAGGACGAGCCGTTCTCGGTCAAGACCGCCGACGGCCAGGTCTGGCAGCCGAAGAACTACGACCACCGGGCCCACGGCACCATTTTTCTCTATCAGGGGCTGGCGCAGTCCTACAACCTGTCGACCGCCAAGCTGGGGCTCGAGCTGGGCGTGCCCAGCGTGCTGAAGACCGTCGCGCGCCTGGGCGTCGAGCCGGACTGGCCGGCCTATCCGTCGATGTTGCTGGGTGCCGGCGCGCTCAGTCCGGTGCAGGTGGCGACCATGTATCAGACGCTGGCCAACGGCGGCTTCAGCACCCCGCTGCGCGGCATCCGCAGTGTGCTGAATGCAGCCGGCGAGCCGCTCAAGGGCTATCCCTACGAGGTGCAGCAGCGCTTCGATCCGGGCGCCATCCATCTGGTGCAGGAAGCGATGCGCCGGGTGATGCGCGAGGGGACGGCGCGCTCGGTGTACAACCAGCTGCCTGCTGCGCTGAACGTCGCCGGCAAGACCGGTACCAGCAACGACTCGCGCGACAGCTGGTTCGCCGGCTTCGGCCAGGACCTGCTGGCCGTGGTGTGGATGGGCCGCGACGACAACGGCAAGACGCCGCTGACCGGTGCCACCGGCGCGCTGCAGGTGTGGGCCAGCTTCATGCGCACCGCCGCGCCGACGTCGCTGGATGCCACGCCGCCGGACAACGTGACCCGTGCCTGGGTCGATCCCTATAGTGGCCAGGGCTCCGATGCGAGCTGCCCGGGTGCGCTGCAGATGCCGTATATTCGTGGCAGCGAACCGCCGGCCGGCGCGCCCTGCGGCCTGCCGCAGGAGCTGCAGGCGCCGGCCGAGCAGGTCATGGACTGGGTGCGCGGTTGGTTGCAGCAGTGATGGCACTCCGGGACTGGATCGGTTGTCCAACCGGCAGAAGGGATGGCGGCTGGGAAAGCCGTTGCGCATAAACAGATGGCAAGGGGATTGGATGTGAACAAGGCTTGGTGGGTGCCGCTGGCGTTGTTGCTGCTGGCGGGCTGTGCGACTCCCGTTCAGCGTGGGTCGATTCCGGTGGTGGAGGCGGGCAAGCCGCTGGGCACCGGGGCGGTCGCGCGTGCGCCGGCCAGTGCGCCGCGGGTGAAGCCGCCAGCGCAGACGCAAACGCTGCCGCAGGACTCCGGCGTGGTGGTCATGGTGCCCGGCGCGGCGGCCGGAGCGCCGATCCAGACGTTCCCGGCTGGCGGGGTGGCGAGTGCGCCGATCAGCGTGGGCAGCGGTCTGGGCAGCACGGGATCCGTTACCGCGCCGGCGCCCATGCCTGCGCCGATGGCCGGTTCCGGCGCGGTCACCCTGGCCGCCGACGAGCGGCTTGACGGTCCGGTGCTGGCGCTGCTGACCTCGGCGCAGCAGATGGAGCGCAGCGGCAATCTT
>DATCUN010000142.1:0-1777 GCA_036561825.1 Pseudomonas sp. | reverse complement strand
GCAGTCCGGGTCATCCTGGTCGCACTGGTAGACCTTGACATCAAGGTTGGCCGAGCCCTCAACAAGAATCTTCAGACCTTCGCCGGTGATCAGCTTCGGCATGGGATGCGCAGCGAAGTTTTTCCCCCCGCTGGCGTCGTTGGTGAGCGACACGTTGTAGCTGCCGACCATCGACATGATGAATTCCGCGTTTTCGTCGCTGCCGAATAGGATCTGCGACTGGAGGCCAGACTTCATCATGGCGCACCACAGAACATTCCCTGTGTTCTCACATTGAACGGCCTTACCAGAGGCAGCAATCCGGTTGGCTGGTGAGTCTTCTTTGGTGGATTTCGCGG
Source organism: Pseudomonas sp. (assembly GCA_036561825.1). Lineage (GTDB taxonomy): Bacteria > Pseudomonadota > Gammaproteobacteria > Pseudomonadales > Pseudomonadaceae > Geopseudomonas. Next base: position 1,439 of record DATCUN010000142.1, on the reverse strand, counting down.
TAAAGAAGTCAGATGAGACGTTCGACCCGAAGGCCGTCATCGCGGATTTGAAGTCGGTGCTTTCTTCGTATGCCTTTTTGGCATTCGTATCTGCTGCCGGCGATCCCGACGCTGTTGTACGGCGGATTGGGCCGGCATCAGGTGGACCGGCTCGCGGTGCTGCGCAAGGCGTGCGAGCGCACCTGGGAGCGGCGTGTGCTGGGCCGCACCGTGACCGTGGACTTCGCCACCTTGTTTCAGGACGTGCTGACGCAGTTCGACGCACAGCCGGACGACTTCTCGCCGCAGCGGGTGCAGGACGAGCTGGTCGGCCAGATGGCCGAGCTGCTGGAGGCGGACTACGACACGCTGGCGCTGGAGATCAACGACAGCGAAAGCCGCCAGCGTGCGCTGACCAGCGAACCGGCGGCACCGACGCCACCGGCATCGCCTGTCGTGCCTGCTGGTCCTCCCACGCCGGTCTCCGCGCCTCAGCAGCCACCCGCCTCGTCTGCGCCGCGCGACACCACGCCGGTCGCGCCTTCGGCGTCAGCAGCGACACCGCCTGCATCGCCCGAAGCGCCGGAGGACCAGCACGGGCAACGCGACGAGCGCCTGCAAGGGCACATCGTGACACCGGCACCGACCACCGAGCGCCTGCAGTCCATCCAGCGGATGGTCGCGGACCAGCTCGGCGACAAGCTGCCCGACTTCGAGGCCGATGCGCTGCGGGCGATCCCCGTACAGGCTGGCGGGCTCTTTCCCATCTCGGATGTCTGGTACATCGAGCCGGGACTGGACGCGCCGGATCGCCTGCGCGTGCACATCGCGCAGTTCGCGCGCGAAATCGGCGAGGAAGCGGCGGTTGCCGACCACATCGAGGCCAGCGCCGGCGGCATCGGCTTCGTCTGCGTGTCGCCGGCCGTGGGCCAGGCGAAGGCGCTGCCTGCGTTCGCGCGGGCGGTGCTGACCCTGCTGCATGTACTGAGCGTGGCGCCACCAGCCGCGAACGGATTGGACCGCGCGCGGCTGGCCGACGAGCTGGCGGCGCTGCTGCATGGCCACGGCGGCTCGGCCACACGCCTGAGCGATGCTGCGCTGGTGAAGCTGTTCCGTCTGCTGCGCCTGGCGCGCCGGTTGCTGGATCTGGAAGCCGGCGTAGCGAGCCAGGATTCCTGAGCGCAGGAGGCTCCCGTATGTCGGCACCGCACCCGCTCAATCAGGCCGTGATCGCCCAGGCCCTGCATGACCTGCGCAACGGCCAGTTGCGCCGCTGCAAGGCCATGGGCTTCGGCGAGGAGGAGCTGGATGCGCTGAAGCACCCCGAACTCGTGAGCATGCTGGTGAATGCCACGGTGTCGTGGTGTTCGGTGTCGGTGAACCGGGAAGTGTTGAAGCGGCTGCTGAGCCAGGTGCACGACGTGGAGCGGGAGATCGCCACGGTGGACCGCATGCTGCGC
>DATCUN010000141.1:0-1998 GCA_036561825.1 Pseudomonas sp. | reverse complement strand
GCCGGGGAACCTCAACCCACGGCGGGCAAGGCTCGCGTCCACACCAGTCTGGCGGTACGGGCCTCGGGGGTGCCTTCCTCGAGGCGGGCGGTGAGGGACAGCACGCCATCCTCCAGTTGCGCCAGGCGCCGCTGGGAGCCGCCTTCCCAGTTGGGGAACAGGCTGTGACGCACGTGGTGCTGGACCACGTTGCCCTCGACATCCCAGGCCCCCGCATAGGTCAGGTAGCTGCCATAGGCGGCGGCCTTTTCGGCATCGCTGGCCGACCACTGCCCACCGCTGGTGAAGGGCGCCCGGTCCTTCTTGGCGATCGCGCAGAACATGCCGTAGGGGCTGTATTCGATGAAGCCTTCCAGCTCCGTGCCCATCGGATGGACGACACGGCCGTCGTCGTAAACCTGTTCCCAGGAAAGAATGTTCCAGCGTCCGCGGATGGTGTCTTTGTTCATAGCGCGCCCTCGTTTCGCTCAGTGCATAGAAAATCGATGAGCAGGCGGCTGAATGCCGCAGCCCGCTCGATCTGTACCCAGTGGCCGCATTCGCCGAACACGTGCAGCTGGGCATGGGGGATCAGGCGGAGCAACCGCTCGGAAGCCTCCAGCGGGATCACCTGGTCGTCGCGACCGTGGATGATCAGGGTCGGCTGCGGCAACTGGCGCAGCGCCTGCTCGTCCACCGCGAGCATCTCGATGCCCTGCTGGCGCGGCGCCGGGAACAGCTGGGCGAAGCGGCTCTGCACGTCGTCGCGGATGCTCGCCTCAAAGCGCATGCGCACCAGGTCGTCGGTGATGATGCTGTGGTCGTAGGCGAACACCTGCATCAGCTCGCGCATCGCCTCCAGCGACGGCTGGTAGCCCCACACCTTGTCGAGGCCCGCGGTGAGCGGGAACGACAGGCCGGCGGCGCCCATCAGCACCAGGCGGCTGACCCGCTGCGGATGGCGCAGGGCGAAGGCCAGGGCGATGGCACCGCCGAAGGAGTTGCCGACCACCGACACCTTGGGGATGTCCAGGGCGTCGAGCAGGCCGACCAACTGCGCCACCCAGGCGTCCGGATCGAGCGGGCGGTCCATCGGGCAGCGGGTGTAGCCGAAGCCCAGCATGTCGGGGGCGATCACCCGCGCCCGTTCGGCGAGCGCCGGGATCACCCCGCGCCAGTTGGCCCAGGCGGTGACACCGGGGCCCGAGCCGTGGATCAGCAGGATGGCTTCGCCCTGGCCCTGGTCGTGGTAGTTGATCGTGCAGTCGCCGACCTGGAGGCTGTTGGCCACCTCCGGGGAGGCGGCGGGGGTAAGGGTCGTCATTGGCTCACCTTGGCGGTTTGGCTGGTGGTTACTACGGGGGCGCGCAGGCCGCGCTTGGAGAGGTCCTTGAGAATGTCCCGGGCCAGCTGGCGCTTGTCGGCCGGCAGCCAGGTGCGGTCGTGACCCCACAGGCTCATCCCGGACAGTTCCTCGACCTGCCAGTCGGGGCCGATGGTGCGGCCCGCCCAGCCCAGCTCGAGCATCCAGCCGTCCGGGTTCTTCAGGTAGAACGAGGTCATGTGGTCGTTGATGTGGCGGCCGAAGGTGACGCCGATCGAGTCGGGATTCTCCAGCGCGATGTCGTGGGCGCGGCCGAGATCGTCGAAGTCGTTGTACTCGATCATCAGGTGATAGAGCTTGCGCGGCCCGCCGGTGTAGGCGATGCCCAGGGTGTGGTGGCGCGGGTTGACGTGGAGGAACTCGACGCGGAACGGCACGCTGGTGTAGTCGCTGAGGCGGAACTGCAGCACCTCCTTGTACAGGTGGCACATCTCCTCGAACTTCGGGGTGATGAAGGCGACGTGGCCGAGGCCCAGCTCGCCGGTGCGGAAGCCGCCCAGCGGCCGGCCGGGGACGAAGGGCGTGGCGGCGTCCTGCAGGCCGACGGCGACCTCGACGCGGCAGCCGTCCGGATCATTGAAGTGGAACAGGTCGTCGACCGCGCGCAGCTCGCACTCCGCGCGGCTGCCCGGGTG
>DATCUN010000140.1:0-9105 GCA_036561825.1 Pseudomonas sp. | reverse complement strand
GTCGCGGTACTCCTGGTCCTGGATCCAGAAGTCGGCGTACAGCACGTAGCGGTCGAAGATGTTCTGCCCGTACTCGCTGTAGGACTCCAGGTAGGCGGTCTGGATTTCCTTGCCGATGAACTCGACGTAGCGCGGCGCCAGATATTCCTTGAGGAAGCGCAGGTAGCGCTCGCGGGTTTCCGCCGGGAACTGCTCCTGCTCGATCTGCTGCTCGAGCACGTAGAGCAGGTGCACCGGGTTGGCCGCCACCTCGTGGGGGTCGAAGTTGAACACCTTGGAGAGGATCTTGAAGGCGAAACGGGTCGACAGGCCGTTCATGCCCTCGTCGACGCCGGCGGCATCGCGGTACTCCTGGATCGACTTGGCCTTGGGATCGGTGTCCTTGAGGTTCTCGCCGTCGTAGACACGCATCTTCGAGTAGATGTTGGAGTTTTCCGGCTCCTTCAGGCGGCTCAGCACGGTGAACTGGGCGAGCATCTTCAGGGTGTCCGGCGCGCAGTGGGCGTGGGCCAGCGAGCTGTTGACCAGCAGCTTGTCGTAGATCTTGATCTCGTCGGTGACGCGCAGGCAGTAGGGCACCTTGACGATGTAGATGCGGTCGATGAACGCCTCGTTGTTCTTGTTGTTGCGGAAGCTGTGCCACTCGGCTTCGTTGGAGTGGGCCAGCAGGATGCCGCTGTAGGGAATCGCGCCGAGGCCCTCGGTGCTGTTGTAGTTGCCTTCCTGGGTGGCGGTCAGCAGCGGGTGCAGCACCTTGATCGGCGCCTTGAACATCTCGACGAATTCCATGATGCCCTGGTTGGCGCGGCACAGCGCGCCGGAGTAGCTGTAGGCATCCGGATCGTTCTGCGGGAATTCCTCGAGCTTGCGGATATCGACCTTGCCGACCAGCGCGGAGATGTCCTGGTTGTTCTCGTCGCCGGGCTCGGTCTTGGCGATGGCGATCTGGTTGAGGATCGACGGGTACAGCTTGACCACGCGGAACTTGCTGATGTCGCCGCCGAACTCGTTGAGGCGCTTGGTCGCCCACGGCGACATGATCGAGCTCAGGTAGCGCTGCGGGATGCCGTATTCCTCCTCGAGGATGGCGCCGTCCTCGTCCGGGTTGAACAGGCCGAGCGGCGACTCGAACACCGGCGAGCCCTTGATGGCGTAGAAGGGGATGTGCTCCATCAGGTGCTTGAGCTTCTCCGCCAGCGACGACTTGCCGCCGCCGACCGGGCCGAGCAGGTAGAGGATCTGCTTCTTCTCTTCCAGGCCCTGGGCGGCATGGCGGAAGTAGGACACGATCTGGTCGATGCAGTCTTCCATGCCGTGGAAGTCGGCGAACGCCGGGTAGCGGCGAATCACCTTGTTGGAGAAGATCCGCGACAGCCGCGGGTCGCTGGCCGTATCCACCAGCTGCGCCTCACCGATGGCCTTGAGCATGCGCTCGGCGGCGCTGGCATAGGTCAGCGGATCCTGCTTGCACAGGTCGAGATACTCCTGCAGGGAGTATTCCTCCTGGCGCGTGGTTTCGTAGCGTTGCTGGAAATGGCTGAAAATGCTCATGACGTCACCTCGCTCGATGCCTGAACCGGAAGCGGGCCTCGAGCGGGCACGGACAGGCTGGCGCGCTGCGCCAACCTGCTGGTCCCCTCACTCGACCCCCAATGGTCGTACCGCCTCTATGGAAGCCGGTGGGCCGGCTTTCCCTTTTGGAAGACTCTTGGGAAAAGCATAGACCTGCTTTGTCGAGCGCGCAGCAGGAAAAAACGAGGGCGTGGTGACGGGCTGAGCGTGTCTTGGCGTTCAGTCGTGGGGCAGGCGGGCGACTTCGTCCGGATACTGGGCGCGCCACAGTTCGAAGCCGCCGTCGAGGCTGTAGACCTCGGCAAAGCCCTGATGGGCCAGGAAGCCGGCCGCGTTCTGGCTGGAGTTGCCGTGATAGCAGATCACCAGCAGCGGCTTGTCCATGTCGGCACCGGCGATGAAGTCGGCCAGCGAGTGGTTGTCCAGATGGCGGGCGCCGGGGATGTGGCCGCTGGCAAAGCTGTGCGGATCACGGATGTCGACCACCACCGCGCCATGCTGGCGCAGGTCGTGGGCGGTGGCGGGGTCGATGCGCTTGAATTCGCTCATGGTTGTTCCTTGTGGCAACTGCAGGTAAGGCGCTCGCCGCTGTCTACGTTGAGCAGGGTCAGCGTCGCGCCCCACACGCAGCCGGAATCCAGGGCCTCGACGCCGGGCTCGTCGCACTGGCCCTGCAGGGCCGCCCAGTGGCCGAAGATGATCTTCTGGCCGCGGGTCTTGCGGCCGGGGTGGCTGAACCACGGCGCATAGCCGCTCGGCGCGGTGCCCAGCCCTTCCTTGCTCTTCAGATCGAGGCGGCCGTCGGCGGTGCAGAAGCGCATGCGGGTGAAATAGTTGGTGATCGTACGCAGCCGGGCAACGCCGCGCAGCCGGCTGTCCCACTTGTTCGGCTCGTTGCCGTACATGCCCTCGAGGAACAGCGGCAGGCGAGTGTCGTCGCGCAGCGCCTCCTCGACCTCGCCGGCGCGCTTGCGGGCCTTCTTCAGCGACCAGTGCGGTGGGATGCCGGCGTGCACCAGGGTGATCTGCCGCTCGTCGTCGTGATGCAGCAGCGGCTGGCGGCGCAGCCAGTCGAGCAGGTCGTCGCGATCCGGGGCGTCGAGGATCTCGCGCAGGGTGTCGCCCTTCTTCAGCCGTTCGATGTTGTGCGCCACGGCCAGCAGGTGCAGGTCGTGATTGCCCAGCACGGTGGTCACCGCCTCGCGCATGGCGAACAGGAAGCGCAGGGTTTCCAGCGATTGCGGGCCGCGGTTGACCAGGTCACCGACCAGCCACAGGCGATCGTGCTGCGGATCGAAGGCGACCCGTTGCAGCAGGCACTGGAGTGGCTGCAGGCAGCCCTGCACGTCGCCGACGGCATACAGCGTCATCAGTGCAGGGCTCCGGGCACGGCCAGGCGGAACGGCTTGATCGGCGCGGCGAAGGCGTGGTCGTCGCCGGCCTGCATGCCGAAGCTGCCGTGCATGCTGCCCACCGGCGTGGCCAGCACGCAGCCGCTGGTGTAGGTGTGGCTCTGCCCGGGCTGCAGCAGCGGCTGTTCGCCGACCACGCCGGGGCCGCGCACTTCCTGCACCTTGGCATTGCCGTCGGTGATGACCCAGTGGCGGGTCAGCAGCTTGGCGGCGAGCAGGCCAGCGTTGCGGATGGTCACCGTGTAGGCGAAGGCATAGCGTCCCTGCTCGGGCAACGACTGCTCGGGCAGGTGGCGGGTGACGACGCTGACGTCGATCTGGTAGCGCGGGTCGTTTGAGGTCATTGCGGCGGTTTCGTACGGCGTAATGGACAGCGTAGTGATTTACTCGGCCGCTGTCTGCAGGGCCAGCTGATCGGCCAGGCGCACGAAGGCGGCCAGGTCCAGCTGTTCCGGGCGCAGGCTGCCATCCACGCCGGCGGCTTCGATGGCCTGGGCGTCGAGCAGCTGCTTGAGGGTGTTGCGCAGGGTCTTGCGCCGCTGGTTGAAGGCTTCGCGCACCACGCGCTCGAGCAGGCGATGATCCTTGGCCGGGTGCGGCAGGACCGCGTGCGGCACCAGGCGGACGATGGCCGATTCGACCTTGGGCGGCGGGTTGAAGGCGCCCGGACCGACGTTGAACAGGTGCTCCACCCGGCAGTGGTACTGCACCATGATCGACAGCCGTCCCCAGTCGCCGCCGCCGGGCGTGGCGGCCAGGCGCTCGACCACTTCCTTCTGCAGCATGAAGTGCATGTCGCCGATGATCGCGGCGTGCTCCAGCAGATGGAAGATCAGCGGCGTGGAGATGTTGTACGGCAGGTTGCCGACCACGCGCAGTTTCTCGCCGTCCGCCGCCAGGCTGTTGAAGTCGAACTTCAGGGCATCGCCGGCGTTGAGGGTGAAGTTCGGGTCGAGGCCGAAGCGCATCTTCAGCAGGGGTAGCAGGTCCTTGTCCAGCTCGATCACGTCCAGCTTGGCGCCGCTGCCGAGCAGGCCCTCGGTAAGGGCGCCCTGGCCGGGGCCGATTTCCACCATGTGCTCGCCCGGGCGCGCATGGATGGCGCGCAGGATGCGGTGGATGACACCGGCATCGTGCAGGAAGTTCTGGCCGAAACGCTTGCGCGCGCGGTGCTGGTAGAGCTCGGACATGGGCTGACTCGGAGGCGGAAAACAGAAGGCAGAAAGCTTAACAGGGCTGGCCGCCTGGCGCATGCCATCCCCGTCCGGCCCGCAGCACAGCCGCCAGGCGGCGGCTCTGCCGGGGTCAGTCGCGCTGGCCGGTCATCTGCCAGGCGGTTTCCAGGGCTACCTGCAGGCTGCCGGTGTCGATCTTGCCGGTGCCGGCCAGATCCAGGGCGGTACCATGGTCGACCGAAGTGCGCACGATCGGCAGGCCGAGGGTGACGTTGACCGCGGCGCCGAAACCCTTGTACTTGAGCACCGGCAGGCCCTGGTCGTGGTACATGGCCAGCACCGCGTCGCAGTGCTCGAGATGCTTGGGGGTGAACAGGGTGTCGGCCGGCAGCGGGCCGATCAGGTCGAGGCCTTCCGCGCGCAGGCGCGCCAGGGTCGGCTCGATGATGTCGATTTCCTCGCGCCCCAGGTGGCCGCCCTCGCCGGCGTGCGGGTTGAGGCCGCAGACCAGGATGCGCGGGTTGGCAATGCCGAACTTGTTGTGCAGGTCGCCATGCAGGATGCGCGCGACCCGAGCCAGGCGCTCGGCGGTGATGGCGTCGGCCACCTCGCGCAGCGGCAGGTGGGTGGTCACCAGCGCCACGCGCAGGCCGCGGGTGGCGAGCATCATCACCACCTGCTCGGTATGGGTCCGCTTGGCAAGGAACTCGGTATGCCCGGAGAAGGGGATGCCGGCCTCGTTGATCACGCCCTTGTGCACCGGAGCGGTGATCATCCCGGCGAAGTCGCCGTTGACGCAGCCGTTGCCGGCGCGCAGCAGGGTCTCCAGCACGTAGCCGGCGTTGCGCGGGTCGAGCTGGCCGGCGTGCACCGGTGCCGCCAGCGGCGTATCCCACACGTAAAGGCTGCCGGCCGGTGCCGGGGTTTGTGGCCAGGCGCCGGGACCTACGTCGAGCAGGGCGATGTCCAGGCCCAGCTGCGTGGCACGTTCGGCCAGCAGCGGGCGGCTGGCGATCGCCACCAGGGCATGCGGCTGCGCCGCGCGGGCGAGCAGCAGGCACAGGTCGGGACCGATGCCGGCCGGCTCGCCGGGGGTCAGGGCAAAGCGCCGGGCCTCGGTCACAGGCGGATTTCCACGTAGGCTTCGTCGCGGATCTGGCGCAGCCAGTTCTGCAGTTCCTCGTCGTACTTGCGGTTGCGCAGCAGGTTCAGCGCCTGCTGTTCGCGGGCCGCGCCACTGGCGTCGCTGGTGCGGCGATCCAGCACTTCCAGCACGTGCCAGCCGAACGGGCTGCGGAACGGCTGCGACAGGCGGCCGACCGGGCTGCTGGCCATCACTTCGCGGAACTCGGGCACCAGCGAGTTGGGGTCGATCCAGTTCAGATCGCCGCCGTTGAGCGCCGAGCCCGGGTCTTCGGAGAAGCTCTTCGCCAGCTCGGCGAAGTCCTCGCCGCCCTGCAGGCGTTCATACAGGCGTTCGGCCAGCATGCGGGTTTCGTCGTCGCTGCGAATCTCGCTGGGCTTGAGCAGGATGTGGCGGACGTGGACTTCATCGCGCTGCACACCGCGCTCACCGCCGCGCTTCTCGAGCAGCTTGAGCATGATGAAGCCGGCCGGCGTGCGTACCGGCTCGGTGACTTCGCCGACGCCGAGGGCGCCGACCATGGCGTCGAACGGCGGCGGTAGCTGGGCGGCCTTGCGCCAGCCGATCTCGCCGCCCTCGAGGGCGTTTTCGCTGGCCGAGCGGGCCATGGCCAGGCGGGCGAAGTCGGCGCCTTGCTGCAGCTGGGTATGGATGTCGCGGGCCTGGCGTTCGGCAGCCTGGATCGCCTGGGCCGAGGAGCCCTCGCTCAACGGCACGAGGATATTGGCCAGGCGGAACTCTTCCGACAGCTGCAGCTTGCCCAGGTCGGAGGCGAGGAAGTTCTGCACTTCCTGCGGGCTGACCTGGATGCGTTCGGCCACCCGGCGCTGGCGTACGCGACTGACGACCATCTCGCGGCGTACCTGCTCGCGGGCGTCGTCGTAGGACAGGCCGTCGCGGGCGAGGGCGGCACGGAACTGCTCGAGGCTGAGGTTGTTGCGCTGGGCGATGGTCGCCATCGCCCGGTTCAGTTCCTCGTCGCCGATGCGGATGCCGGAGCGCTCGCCCATCTGCAGCTGCAGGTTCTCGACGATCAGGCGTTCCAGCACCTGCGGCGCCAGGGCGTCGCGTGGCGGCAGGTCGCCGCCGCGCTTGGCCAGGTTCTGCCGCACTTCGTCGAGGCGCTGGTCGAGCTGGCTCTGCATGATCACGTCGTTGTCGACGATGGCTACCACGCGGTCGAGTGGCTGGACCTCGGCCTGGGCCGCGCTGCAGCACAGCAGGGCGCCCAGGGCGAGGGGGAGCAGACTATTGATAAGCTTGGTCTTCACGTTCACGGTAACCTTGAATGCCTTCATCGAGGAAAGACTCTACCTGGCTGCCAACCACGCCGCCGAGGCCCTTGAATACGATCTGCAGGAAGATGCCGCGGTCGGCTTCCTCATTGGCAGCCGGGTCGAGGTCGTATTCGTCGTAGTCCATCCAGTAGCGGTTGATCAGGCGCAGCTTCCAGCAGCAGCTGTCGTACTCGAAGCCGCCCATTGCTTCCAGCGTGCGGTTGCGGCTGTAGTCGTGCTGCCAGCGGGCGATCACGCTCCACTGCGGTACGATCGGCCAGATGGTGGAGAAGTCGTGCTGCTGGATCTTGTAGTAGTCCTTGATGTAGCCGGGCGTGCCGGGGGTGCCGAAGTCGCCGCCATAGGTCCAGGTGCCGCTGGCCTGGTCGTAACGCATGGCGTCGTTGCGGTAGCGATAGCCGAGGTTGACCACCTTGTTCGGGTTGGCCTCCGGCTGGTAGTGGAACATGGCACTGCCGGAGCGCGTCTGGCCCAGGGAGCGTTCCTGGGCGAGATCAAGGTTGAAGCGCCAGTCGCGGTTGAAGCGGTACAGATACTCCAGTGCATAAGGCGAGGTGGAGGTGCGTGCATCGCCACGGGTGCGGTAGTCGATGCCCGGCATCTGCACCTGGCGGTCTTCGAAGTAGAAGGTCTGACCGAGACTGATGGTCTGCCGCTCGAAACCATTGGGCTCGATCCAGCGACTGGTGGCCCCCAGCGACAGCTGGTTGGCATCGCCGATGCGATCCTTGCCGGAGAAGCGGTTGTCGCGCCACAGCGAGGCATAGCTGAAGGTGTTCTCGCCGGTGTCGAATACCGGAATGTCGGTCTGATCCTCTTCCGGCACGTACAGGTAGAAGGCGCGCGGCTCGAGGGTCTGGCGGGTGCCCTTGCCGAACAGGTCGGTGTTGCGGTCGAAATACAGGCCGCTGTCGACGCTGTAGATCGGGATCTGGCGGTCCTGGCTGCTATCGAACTGCTGCTCGGCAAGCAGGCTATCGCGACCCTGCTGGTCGAGGTCCAGGTCGTAGCGGGTGTAGGCGTACTTGAGCGACGGCTTGAGGTAGCCCCACGACCAGTTCAGCGGCAGGCTGACGCCCGGTTCCAGATGCAGGCGGTCGCCTTCGGCGCGGTCCAGTCCTCTGAGGTTATTGTCATACCAGGGCTGGGCGAGACCATCCTCGTTGATGAAGTTGCCGTTGCGCAGGCTGCGCTGGAAACTGACGAACTCGGTGCCGTAGCTGAACTGCAGGCCGCCCGGCTGGAACGGCAGGGCGCCGTCGAGGGTCAGCTGTGGCAGGCGGTCGTAGGGGGTGACGTCGACCACGCTGGTCGGCTCGTAGGCATGCACATTGAGCCGCGCGGTGTAGCTGTCGCCGCGATAGCTCAGGCTGCCGCGCTGGTTGAGGAAGTCCGGCCGGTCGATCCCGAGGTCGGTATCCAGGTCCTGGAAGTAGTACGGATCGCTGATGTCGGTGTAGTCGATCTCGGCCAGCCAGCGCGAGTCCAGCCCGCCCTTGTGCTGCCAGTTGTACATCCAGCGCTGGTCTTCGTACTCCGACTGCAGCTTGCGCTCGTCTTCCGCGTCGTTCAGCCAGGCTCCGCCGACCTGGCCTTCGCTGGCCGGGGTCAGGTAGCGGAACTCGCCCTCCATCAGCAGGCCGCGATTGGCCATGTAGGTGGGATAGAGGGTGGCGTCATAGTTGGGCGCCAGGTTGATGTAGTAGGGCGTCTTCAGCGAGAAGCCGGAGTCGCTCGACGTGCTCATGCTCGGCGTCAGGAAGCCGGACTGGCGACGGTCGTCGATCGGGAAGTAGATGTACGGGGTGTAGAACACCGGTACATCCTTCACCCGCAGGGTCACGTTGGTCGCGGTGCCGAAGCCGGTGGCCGGGTCCAGCTTGATGTTGTTGCCCTTCAGGTGCCAGGTGTTTTCGCCCGGTTCGCAGCGCGTGTAGGTGCCGTCTTTCAGGCGCACCACGGCGTCGTCCTGGCGCTTGGCGTATTTCGCGCTGCCGCGGGTCTTGGCCGCGTGGATCACGTACTCGGCGTTGTCGACTTCGGCCTCGCCGTTGTCCAGCTGCAGCTGGGCGCGGTCGCCGACTACCAGGATGCCGTTGTCGCGCAGGCGCACGTTGCCCTTCAGTTCGCCGCGGTTTTCTTGCTGGTGCAGGCTGGCCTCGTCGGCTTCGGCCTGCATGCTGCCCTGGCGCAGGACCACGTCGCCAGCGAGGGTGGTGGTTTCGGTCTGCTGCTCGTAGCGCGAGGCGCGGGCACCAACGAAGGTCGGCGCCTCGCCCTGCGGCGTTGTGTCGTCGATGCCGGGCCGTTGTGGCTCGACGTAGGTGCCGGCGCAGTAGGGGGCGATCTCGGCGCGCTGGGCCTCGCTGAGTTTCTCGCGCGGCACCCAGTCCAGGTGGCTGTAGTCGGCGCTGCGCGAAGCCAGGGCCCGGCCGCCATTGTCGCTGGCCAACGGCGCCGCTTGCGGCTCACCGCTCGCCGGGGCTGCGGCCGGCGTTTGCTCG
>DATCUN010000139.1:0-23044 GCA_036561825.1 Pseudomonas sp. | reverse complement strand
TCCACCCGCCTGGAGCTGGATGGCCAGCTGGACATGGCCCATGACCGCATCGCCGCCAAGCTGCGGGTGACCCTGCCGCTGTCCAACAACCTGCCGCTGGCGGCGCTGCTGGCCGGCGCGGCGCCGGTGGCGGGGGCGCTGTTGATCGTCGATCAACTGGTGGGCAAGCACCTGTCGCGGGTGGCCAGCGTCGAGTATCGGGTCGACGGGCCTTGGCAGGACCCGAAGATCAGCCTGTTCGGCAGGCCGTCGGAGGACGCACGCTAGGCCCATCCGGGTTAGGATGAGACTGTTACGCGGCAGGAGATAGCAATGGGCACGGTGGCAGTCATCCAGATGGTCAGTCAGTCCGACGTCCTCGCCAATCTGGCGCGGGCGCGGGTGCTGCTCGAGCAGGCCGCCGCGGGCGGGGCGCAGTTGGCCGTCCTGCCGGAAAACTTTGCGGCCATGGGACGGCGCGATCTGGCCGTACTCGGCATGGTCGAGGCTGCCGGCGAGGGGCCGCTGCTGCCCTGGCTGGAAGCCACGGCGCGCGAGCTGGGCCTGTGGATAGTCGCGGGCACCCTGCCGCTGCCGCCGCAAGGGCAACGCGACGGCAAGCCCTGCGCCTGCTCGCTGCTGTTCGACAGCGCTGGCCAGGTGGCCGCGCGCTACGACAAGCTGCATCTGTTCGACGTCGAGGTGGCCGACAGCCGCGGCAGCTACCGCGAGTCCGACGATTTTGCCCACGGCGAGCACCTGGTGCTGGCCGATACGCCGGTAGGGCGCCTGGGCCTGACGGTCTGCTACGATCTGCGCTTTGCCGAACTGTACAGCGCCCTGCGCGAAGCCGGCGCCGAGCTGATCAGCGCGCCCTCGGCGTTCACCGCGGTGACCGGCGCGGCGCACTGGGAGGTGCTGGTGCGCGCGCGGGCCATCGAAACCCAGTGCTATCTGCTGGCCGCCAACCAGGGCGGCCAGCATCCCGGGCCGCGGGAAACCTTCGGCCATTCGCTGATCGTCGATCCCTGGGGCCAGCCGCTGGCCCGCGAGGCGCGTGGCGAAGCCGTGCTGCTGGCACAGATCGACCGCCCGGCGCAGGCGGCGATCCGCCAGCGCATGCCGGTCAGCGCCCATCGCCGTCTGCGCCCGGGCGCGCCGCAACCCTTGACCAAGGAGTCTTCATGAACACCCTGTCATCCGTCAGCGAGCAGTTGCTGACCCCCGGCGGCCTCGGCCTGGAGCGCCTGCCGGCGCTGCTCGGCGAGCTGGTCGGGCCCGGCATCGATGCCGCCGACCTGTACTTCCAGAGCCAGGTGTCCGAGTCGTGGATGCTCGAGGACGGCATCGTCAAGGAAGGCAGCTTCCACCTCGACCAGGGCGTCGGCGTGCGCGCCCAGTCCGGCGAAAAGACCGGCTTTGCCTACAGTAACAGCATCGAGGAACACGCCCTGCGCCAGGCCATCGGCGCGGCGCGCTCGATCGCCCGCGCCGGCCAGCAGGGCCGCGTGCACACCCCCTCGGTGCAGGTGCCGCCGCGCCTGTACGGCGCCGACAATCCGCTGGAGGTGCTCAGCCGGGCGGAGAAGGTCGAACTGCTCAAGCGCATCGACCAGGCCACCCGCGCGCTGGACTCGCGCATCTCGCGGGTCACGGTGAGCCTCGCCGGGGTCTGGGAGCAGGTGCTGGTGGCGGCCACCGACGGCAGCCTGGGCGCCGACGTGCGTCCGCTGGTGCGCTTCAACGTCAGCGTGATCGTCGAGCACAACGGTCGCCGCGAACGCGGCGCCCACGGCGGTGGCGGGCGTACCGACTACCGCTACTTCCTGGAGAACGACCGCGCCATGGACTACGCCCGCGAGGCGGTGCGCCAGGCGCTGCTCAACCTGGAAGCGATTCCGGCGCCGGCCGGCAGCATGCCGGTGGTGCTCGGCAACGGCTGGAGCGGCGTGCTGCTGCACGAGGCGGTCGGCCACGGCCTGGAGGGCGACTTCAACCGCAAGGGCAGCTCGGCCTACAGCGGCCGGGTCGGCCAGCAGGTGGCCTCGAGCCTGTGCACCATCGTCGATGACGGCACCCTGCCGGGGCGTCGCGGCTCGCTGAGCCTCGACGACGAGGGTACGCCGACCCAGTGCACCACGCTGATCGAAAACGGCGTGCTCAAGGGCTACATGCAGGACAAGCTCAACGCCCGCCTGATGGGCGTGCAGCCGACCGGTAACGGTCGCCGCGAGTCCTATGCGCACCTGCCGATGCCGCGCATGACCAACACCTACATGCTGGCCGGCGAGAGCGACCCGGAGGAGATCATCCGCTCGGTGAAGCGCGGCCTGTACTGCGCCAGCCTCGGCGGCGGACAGGTGGACATCACCAGCGGCAAGTTCGTGTTCTCCACCAGCGAGGCCTACCTGATCGAGGATGGCCGGATCACGGCGCCGGTGAAGGGCGCCACCCTGATCGGCAACGGACCGGAGGCGATGAGCCGGGTGTCGATGGTCGGCAACGACCTGGCGCTGGACAGCGGCGTCGGCACCTGCGGCAAGGACGGCCAGTCGGTGCCGGTGGGCGTCGGCCAGCCGACCCTGAAGATCGAGGCGATCACCGTCGGTGGGACCGGGGGGTAAGGGACGGTCTGTAGGAGCAGATTCATCTGCGACCGGCAGAAGGTCGCGAATGAATTCGCTCCTGAGACGGCAGGGGACTCAGCGCAAGCCGCGCCTGACCTCGTCCATGTCGCGCAGGTACTTGAATACCTTGCGTGAGGCGGCTGGCGGTTTGTCGCGGGCGGCCTCGTGCTGGGCGTGGCGGATCAGCTGGCGCAGGTGCTGGACGTCGGCCTCGGGGTACTCGGCGAGCAGCGCTTCGAGGTCGGCGTCGGTGCCGCCGACCAGGCGGTCGCGCCAGCGCTCGAGGGCGTGGAAGCGTTCGTTGTACTGCCGGGTGGAAGAGTCCATCTGGTCGAGCAGGGCGACGATGGCATCGATGTCCTGGTCGCGCATCAGCTTGCCGATGTACTGGATGTGGCGTTTGCGCGCCGCGTGCGCCTTATGTTTCGGCGCCTCGATCAGCGCCTTGAGCAGCGCATCGCTCAGCGGCAGGCGGTTGAGCATGTCCTGCTTGAGGGTGGTCAGGCGTTCACCCAGATCCTGCAGCGCATGCAGTTCGCGCTTGACCTGGGATTTGCTCTTCTCCTCGGAGAAGTCGTCTTCGAATTGTTCAGACATGGGGCGGGTCCGCTGGGAAACGCCGTCATGATAACCAGTCAGGGGCCGCTTGTCCGGCCCGGCCGGCGAGCCGGCGGGAAAACAGGAGCAGGACATGAATTCAGCCGTGGAAAGCGTGGGGCCGCAGGCCCTGCCGGGGTTGCAGGAGCAGGTCGAGGCGATCCTCGCCGAGGCGCGTCGCCAGGGCGCGACCGACTGCGAGGTGGCGGTGTCGCTGGAGCAGGGGCTGTCCACCAGCGTGCGCCAGGGCGAGGTGGAGACGGTGGAGTTCAACCGCGACCGCGGCTTCGGCATCACTCTCTATCTCGGCCAGCGCAAGGGCTCGGCGAGCACCTCGGCGCAGGGCGCGGCGGCGATCCGCGAAACCGTGGCGGCAGCGCTGGCGATCGCCCAGCATGCTTCCGCGGACGACTGCGCCGGCTTGGCCGATGCCGCGCTGATGGCGCGCGAGCTGCCGGACTTGGACCTCTACCATCCGTGGGCGATCACCCCGGAGCAGGCCATCGAGCAGGCCTTGGCCTGCGAGGCGGCGGCCTTCGCCCGTGATGCGCGCGTCACCAAGGCCGACGGCACCACCCTCAATACCCACCTGGGCTGCCGGGTGTACGGCAACAGCCACGGTTTCGTCGGCGGCTATGCCTCCAGCCGGCACAGCCTGAGCTGCGTGATGATTGCCGAGGGCGACGGGCAGATGCAGCGCGACTACTGGTACGACGTCAGCCGTATCGGCAGCGAGCTGGCCAGCGCCGAGTCGATCGGCCGGCGCGCCGCCGAACGTGCGGTCGGTCGCCTGGGCGCGCGACCGGTGCCGACCTGCGAGGTGCCGGTGCTGTTCGCCGCCGAGTTGGCCACCGGCCTGTTCGGCCATCTGCTGGCGGCGATCTCCGGTGGCAACCTGTACCGCAAGTCCTCCTTCCTCGAGGGCGCGCTGGGCCAGCAGCTGTTCCCCGACTGGCTGAGCCTCGACGAGCGCCCGCACCTGCCGCGCGGCATGGGCAGCGCCAGTTTCGACGGCGACGGCCTGGCTACCTACGCCAAGCCCTTCGTCGCGGACGGCAAGCTGGTGTCCTACGCGCTGGGCACCTACTCCGGACGCAAGCTGGGCCTGCCCAGCACGGCCAACGCCGGTGGCGTGCACAACTTGTTCGTCAGCCACGGGGCTGAGGATCAGGCCGCACTGATCCGTCGCATGGACCGTGGCCTGCTGGTGACCGAGCTGATGGGGCAGGGGCTGAATCTGGTCACCGGCGACTACTCGCGCGGTGCGGCGGGCTTCTGGGTGGAGAACGGGGTGATCCAGTTCCCGGTGCAGGAAGTCACCATCGCCGGCAACCTGCGCGACATGTTCAAGGGCATAGTCGCGGTGGGCAGCGATGTGGAAACGCGCGGCAACGTACGCAGCGGCTCGGTGCTGATCGACAAGATGATGCTGGGCGGCAGCTGAGGGACAAGACGGCGGAAAACGGCCACAGGCCCTTTTCCGCTGTTGAGGCATGGGTGGAAACCCGCGCTTCGGGTTGTCCATCCCTGCGCCAGCCCTTGGCGCGTCGGCGAGTTTATTCGCCTTCGTCGAAGTAGTTGTCGATCAGCTCGACCAGGGCCTGCAAGGCCTCCTGCTCCTGCTCGCCTTCGGTATGCAGGTGGATAGCGGTGCCCTTGCCGGCGGCGAGCATCATCACCGCCATGATGCTCTTGCCGTCCACCAGGCTGTCTGCCGAGCGGCCGACGCGGACCTGGCAGGGGAAGCGGCCGGCCACGCCGACGAACTTGGCGGCGGCACGGGCATGCAGGCCGAGCTTGTTGATGATGGTGATGTCGCAGGCTGGCATCGCGGTGGGGACTGTCCTGTCAGGGGAGATCGCGGTGGCGGATCTGTACGTTGCCGAGGTTGGCGCGCAGGGCAGCGCCAAGGCGCTCGGCCAGATACACCGAGCGGTGATGGCCACCGGTGCAGCCGATGGCCACGGTGACGTAGGCGCGGTTGCTGGCGGCAAAGCGCGGCAGCCACTTGTTCAGGTAGCTGAAGATGTCCTGATACATCTCCTCGACGTCGCCCAGGGCATCCAGATAGTCGCGTACCGGTTGTTCCAGGCCGCTGTGCTCACGCAGGTCCGGTTTCCAGTAGGGGTTGGGCAGGCAGCGCACGTCGAACACCAGGTCGGCGTCCACGGGCATGCCGCGCTTGAAGCCGAAGGATTCGAGCAGGAAGGCGGTGCCGGCCTCCGGCTTGTCCAGCAGGCGCAGCTTGATGGTGTCGCGCAGCTGGTACAGGTTGAGGTTGGCGGTGTCGATCTTCAGATCGGCCAGGTCGGCGATCGGGCCGAGCAGGACGGTTTCGTCGTCGATCGCCTCGCTCAGCGAGCGGCTTGGGCTGCTCAGCGGGTGGCGGCGGCGGGTTTCCGAGAAGCGCTTGAGCAGGGTGGCATTGTCGGCGTCGAGATACAGCACGTCGCACTGGATGTTGTGCTGGCGCAGCTGTTCCAGCAGCTCGGGAAAGCGCTTGAGCTGGCTGGGCAGGTTGCGCGCGTCGACCGACACGGCGACCTGCGGTTGCGACAGCTCGGTATGCAGCAGGGCGCGTTCGGCCAGATCCGGCAGCAGACTGGCCGGCAGGTTGTCGATGCAGTAGAAGCCGTTGTCCTCGAGCACTGCCAGGGCGGTGCTTTTCCCCGACCCCGAGCGCCCGCTGACAATGATCATGCGCATGGCTCAGCGCCCGTCCACGGTATCGAGCACCACCTGGTAGAGGTCGAAGCCATCCTTCGCCTGGCGCAGGCGTTCGCGCACGTCGGCACGGTCGAGCAAGCCGGCAATCTGGCGCAGCAGCTCGAGGTGCTCCTCGGTGGCGGTTGCCGGCACCAGCAGGACGAACAGCAGGTCCACCGGCGCCCCGTCGAGGGCGTCGAAGTCCACCGGTACATCCAGGCGCAGCAGGGCGCATACCGGCACCGAGCAGCCGGCCAGCCGGCAGTGGGGAATGGCGATGCCGTTGCCGAAGCCGGTGGAACCGAGCTTTTCCCGGGCTACCAGGTTTTCGAAGATGTCATGTGCGTCGAGCCCGGGAAGATCCCGGGCTACGAGGTTGGCGATCTGTTCGAGAACGCGCTTCTTGCTGCCTCCCGGCACGTTCACTTGGGAACGGCCGGGGGTCAGGATGTGCTCTAGTCGAATCATCGGGAAGGGATCAGCGGGTGGCAGTGCCCTGTCCGCGCTCGACCAGCTTTTCCTTGTGCTTGATCAGTTGGCGGTCCAGCTTGTCGGCCAGCAGGTCGATGGCGGCGTACATGTCGGTATGCTCGGCGTTGGCGACCACTTCGCCACCGGCGACGTGCAGGGTCGCCTCGATTTTCTGCTGCAGTTTTTCCACCTGCATGATCACCTGGACGTTGGTGATCTTGTCGAAGTGGCGCGCCAGGCGCTCCAGTTTCTCGTTGATGTAGTCGCGCAGAGTGTCAGTCACTTCCAGGTGTTGGCCACTGATGTTGACTTGCATGCTGCTTCTCCTTGTTACCTGCGAATACCGACAGGGGCGGGCCCGGTCAGTTGGAATGCGATGTTGTTTTTGCTCGAGCGTCACACCAGTCGCTTGCGTTCGCTCGAGGGCGCAATGCCCAAGGATTCCCGATACTTGGCGATGGTCCGGCGGGCCACCTGAATCCCTTGTGCCTCCAGTAAACCAGCGATCTTGCTGTCGCTCAATGGCTTTTTCGGGTTTTCCGCTGCGACCAGTTTCTTGATGATGGCGCGGATCGCCGTGGACGAGCACTCGCCGCCTTCAGACGTGCTGACGTGGCTGGAGAAAAAGTACTTGAGCTCGAAGATGCCGCGCGGGGTGTGCATGTATTTCTGCGTGGTCACCCGCGAGATGGTCGACTCGTGCATGCCCACCGCCTCGGCGATGTCGTGCAGGACCAGCGGCTTCATCGCCTCCTCGCCGTACTCGAGGAAGCCGCGCTGCAGCTCGACGATCTGCGTGGCGACCTTCATCAGCGTCTCGTTGCGGCTGAGCAGACTCTTGATGAACCAGCGCGCCTCCTGCAGCTGGTTGCGCATGTAGGTGTTGTCGGCGCTGGTGTCGGCGCGGCGTACCAGACCGGCGTAGTGTGGGTTGACGCGCAGGCGCGGCATGGCATCGGGGTTGAGCTCGACCAGCCAGCGCTCGTTGTCCTTGCGCACGATCACGTCGGGGACCACGTATTCCGCTTCGCTGGTCTCGATCTGCGAGCCCGGACGCGGGTTGAGGCGCTGGATCAGCTCGACGATCTGGCGCAGGTCATCTTCCTTGACCCGCAGGCGTCGCATCAGCTGGCTGTAGTCACGGCTGCCGAGCAGGTCGAGGTGGTCGCGCGCCACGCGGCGGGCTTCGTCCAGCCAGGGCGTGCTGGCCGGCAGCTGGTTGAGTTGCAGCAGCAGGCACTCGCTGAGGTCGCGCGCGCCGATGCCCAGCGGCTCGAACTGCTGCACGCGATGCAGGACCATCTCCACTTCGTCCAGCTCGATGTCCAGCTCGGGGTCGAGGGACTCGAGGATCTCCTCGAGGCTTTCGTCGAGGTAGCCGTCGTTGTTGATGGCATCGATGATCGACATGGCGATCGTGCGGTCGCTGTCGCTCATCGGTGCCAGGTTGAGCTGCCAGAGCAGGTGGCTGTGCAGGCTTTCGCCGGCGGAGGTGCGGGCGGTGAAGTCCCACTCGTCGTCCTCGCTGACCGGCAGGCTGCTGGCACTGGTCTGGTAGATGTCTTCCCAGGCGGTATCCACCGGCAGTTCGCTGGGGATGCGCTCGCCCCACTGGTCGGCCTCGTCGAGGCTGTCGGGGTTGCGTTCGCTGCTGGTGCTGACGGTGTTGTCGTGACTGGCCGTCGAGTGGGATGGCTCGCTTTCCGCCAGCGGATCGCTGTTGTCGAAGTCGTCGCCCTCTTCCTGGCGCTCGAGCATCGGGTTCGAGTCGAGGGCTTCCTGGATTTCCTGCTGCAGATCGAGGGTCGACAGTTGGAGCAGACGAATGGCTTGCTGCAGCTGAGGAGTCATCGTCAGCTGCTGGCCCATTTTTAGGACTAGCGAGTGTTTCATGGCTGGGGAGTTGGCACCTTGGGGTCTGCCAGCGCCTGCGCGCTGTCCACTGCTGGGCGCCGGAGCGCCTCGTTTAGCAAATTATATGCCCGAGGCGCGCGGCTTTGCCTAGTCTCTTAAAGCCTGAACTCCTGGCCGAGGTAGACTTCCTTGACCAGCTCGTTGGCGAGGATGCTCTCGGCATCGCCTTCGGCGATCAGCTGGCCCGCGTTGACAATATAGGCCGTCTCGCAGATATCCAGGGTCTCGCGTACGTTGTGGTCGGTGATTAGCACACCGATGCCGCGGCTCTTGAGGTGGTGGATGATCTGCTTGATGTCGCCGACCGAGATCGGGTCGACGCCGGCAAAGGGCTCGTCGAGCAGGATGAACTTCGGGTCGCTGGCCAGGGCGCGGGCGATTTCCACCCGTCGCCGCTCGCCGCCGGACAGGCTCATGCCGAGGTTGTCGCGGATGTGGCTGATATGGAACTCCTGCAGCAGGCTTTCCAGGGCCTCGCGGCGCGCGCTGCGGTCGAGATCCTTGCGGGTCTCGAGGATCGCCATGATGTTGTCGGCCACCGTCAGCTTGCGGAAAATCGAGGCTTCCTGCGGCAGGTAGCCGATGCCGGCGCGGGCGCGGCCGTGCATCGGCAGATGGGTGACGTCCTGCTCGTCGATCAGGATCCGCCCCTGGTCGGCGCGTACCAGGCCCACGATCATGTAGAAGCAGGTGGTCTTGCCGGCGCCGTTGGGGCCGAGCAGGCCGACGATCTGCCCGCTGTCGATCGAAAGGCTGACGTCGCGCACGACTTCACGCCCCTTGTAGCTCTTGGCCAGGTGCTGGGCAATCAGGGTGCTCATTGCGCGCCTTGCTCCGCCTGACCCTTCTTGGCGCGCGGCTGGATCATCATGTCGATGCGCGGCCGCGGCGTGGTCACGTTGCTGCCCGTGGCGCGCCCGGCGTTGACGATCTGGCGCTGGGTGTCATAGACAATCTTCTCGCCCTCGAAGGTGTTGCCTTCCTGGATGACCTTGGCCTGGTCGATGAGGACGATGCGCTCGTTGACGGCGAAGTACTGGATGGTCAGGCCGTAGGCCTTGACCACCGGCTTGTCCTCGGCGGGTTTCTGCTCGTAGTAGGCCGGCTTGCCGACCGAGGTGAATACCTCGATGTCGCCGTTCTTGTCCTGGGTGATGGTCACGGTGTCGCCGGTGATCTTCAGCGTGCCCTGGGTGATCACCACGCCGCCGCGGTACACGGCCACGCCCTTGGCATCGTCCAGCTCGGCGCTGTCGGCCTGCACGCGGATCGGTTGCTCGCGGTCGGTGGGCAGGGCCCAGGCCGGGATGGCGGCCAGCAGGGTGCTCAGACCAAACAGAAGGGGAAGGGGGTTAACGAACCTCATGCTGTCCTCGTACGTTGGACTGCAGGAGCATCCTGCCGTCGTTGAGATAGGCCTGCATACCGACAGCCGTGGTGACGCCATTGGCAGCCTCGATGCGCACGGCCTGGCGGGTCTCGGCGTAATTCCGCTCCGGGAATACGGTCAGCCGGCTGCTGGTCATGATGGTCGGGCGGCCCTTGGCGTCGGTGCGTGCCACGCGGACGTCATCGATCAATTCGACCTGGGTGCCGCCGGGCGACACCTCGCCGCGTGCGCTCTGCACGTGCCAAGGATAGTCGCTGCCGCGATGCAGCAGCAGGTCTGGACGGGTGACCAGGGTGACGTCGCTGCTCTGAATGTGCTCGAGGTGCTCGGCGGTCATCCGGTAACGCAGCTTGCCATCGGCCTGGAACTGCACGCTGCGTGCGTTTTCGACGTAGAAGTCGATGGCGCTGTCGGTTCCCGAGGTTGCCGGAGACTCCATGAAGCTTCCCGGGCGGATGCCCCAGTAGCCGATGACGACCAGCGTGGTGGCAGTGATGGCGAACAGCAGATAGGTGCGCAGCGTGCGATTCATGTATGTCCCGTTACAGGTAGGCAGCCTGGGCTGCCTCCAGCGTGCCCTGGGCGCGCATGATCAGCTCGCAGAACTCGCGGGCGGCGCCTTCGCCACCGCGGGCCTGGGTCACGCCGGCGGCGTGCTGGCGGACGAAGGCGTCGGCGCTGGCTACTGCCATGCCCAAGCCGACCCGGCGGATTACCGGCAGGTCCGGCAGGTCGTCGCCCAGATAGGCGACTTGTTCATATGAGAGTCCCAGTTCGCTCAGCAGTTCATCGAGAACCACCAGCTTGTCCTCGCGGCCCTGGTAGAGATGCTGGATGCCGAGGTTCTGCGCCCGCCGCTCGACTACCGGGGTCTTGCGGCCGCTGATGATCGCGGTGCGCACGCCGGAGTTGATCAGCATCTTGATGCCGTGGCCGTCGAGGGTGTTGAAGGTCTTGAATTCGCCGCCTTCGGGCAGGAAATACAGCTTGCCGTCGGTCAGCACGCCGTCGACATCGAAGATTGCCAGACGGATCAGGCTGGCACGTTGCTGCAAGTCGCTATTCATTCACATTACCCCGGCACGCAGCAGGTCGTGCATGTTCAGCGCGCCGATGGCGCGGTTGTCTGCACCGATCACCACCAGTGCGCTGATCTTGTGGTCTTCCATGATCTTCAGCGCTTCGGCCGCGAGCATGTCGGGGCGGGCCGTCTTGCCGCCGACGGTCATCAGCTCGTCGATGCGCGCTTGGCGCACGTCGACCCCGCGGTCGAGGGCGCGGCGCAGGTCGCCGTCGGTGAAGATGCCGGCCAGGTGGCCGTCGGCGTCGGTGACCACGGTCATGCCCAGACCCTTGCGGGTCATTTCCAGCAGGGCCTCGCGCAGCGGGGTGTCGCGCTGCACCTGCGGCAGGTCGGCGCCGCTGTGCATGATGTTCTCCACCTTGAGCAGCAGGCGCCGCCCCAGCGCGCCGCCCGGGTGGGAGAAGGCGAAGTCTTCCGCCGTGAAGCCGCGGGCCTCGAGCAGGGCGATGGCCAGGGCGTCGCCGAGCACCAGTGACACGGTGGTGGAGGAGGTCGGCGCGAGGTTCAGCGGGCAGGCTTCCTGCCGGACACTGGCATCCAGATTGACCGCGGCGGCCTGGGCCAGCGGCGAGTCGGGATTGCCGGTCATGCTGATCAGGGTGATGCCCATGCGCTTGATCAACGGCAGCAGGGTGACGATCTCGGCGGTGCTGCCGGAGTTGGACAGCGCCAGCACCACATCGTCGCGGGTGATCATGCCCATGTCGCCGTGGCTGGCCTCGGCCGGATGGACGAAAAACGCCGTGGTGCCGGTGCTGGCCAGGGTGGCGGCGATCTTGCGGCCGATATGGCCGGACTTGCCCATGCCGACCACCACCACGCGCCCCTTGCAGGCCAGCAGCAGCTCGCAGGCGCGGATGAAGTCGCCGTTGATCCGTGCCAGCAGATCGTTCACAGCCTCGATCTCCAGGCGGATGGTGTGCTGGGCCGATTGGATAAAGGAGGGCGACTGGGGCATGGAGGCAGGCATGGTCGGCTGAGTGGACGGCCATTATAGCGATAAAGTGCCGATCACTCATCATCTGCGCTTGGCAGCGCGGCGGGCGCTTGGGTGCGTTCGGGCGGCGGTGCTATAGTGCGCGGCAATTCGGCTTATGCCCGGCGAGTGTCTCCAGCGTGGCGCGAGACGTCCATCCCGCAGGCCGACACGCAAGGAGTACCGATGAGTAGCGACAATGCGTATGCCGTCGAACTGAAAGGTGTAACCTTCAAGCGCGGCGCGCGCACCATCTTCGATAACGTAGATCTGGTTTTTCCCCGCGGCAAGGTGACTGGCATCATGGGGCCTTCCGGCTGCGGGAAAACCACGCTGCTGCGCCTGATCGGCGCGCAGTTGCGCCCGTCCAGCGGTGCTGTGGTGGTCAATGGCCAGAACCTGCCGGACCTGTCGCGCAGCGAACTGTTCGACATGCGCAAGCAGATGGGCGTGCTGTTCCAGAGCGGCGCCCTGTTCACCGATCTCGACGTGTTCGAGAACGTCGCCTTCCCGCTGCGGGTGCACACCGACCTGCCCGAGGAGATGATCCGCGACATCGTGCTGATGAAGCTGCAGGCGGTCGGCCTGCGTGGCGCCTTCGAGCTGATGCCCGACGAGCTGTCTGGCGGCATGAAGCGCCGCGTGGCGCTGGCTCGGGCAATCGCCCTCGACCCGCAGATCCTCATGTACGACGAACCGTTCGTTGGCCAGGATCCCATCGCCATGGGCGTGCTGGTGCGGCTGATCCGCCTGCTCAACGACGCGCTCGGCCTGACCAGCATCGTGGTTTCCCACGACCTGGCGGAAACCGCCAGCATCGCCGACTACCTGTACGTGGTCGGCGACGGCCAGGTGCTGGGGCAGGGCACGCCGGATGAGCTGATGGACTCCGACAATCCGCGCATCCGCCAGTTCATGAAGGGCATCGCCGACGGTCCGGTGCCCTTCCACTATCCTGCGGCCGACTATCGCCGCGACCTGCTGGGAGACGCCTGATGCGCAAGACTCCGCCACTCGAGCGGGTGCGCCTGATGGGGCGTTCCGGTCTCGATGTGCTCGAGGCCCTCGGCCGCTCGACCCTGTTCCTCGTGCATGCCCTGTTCGGGCGCAACGGCGCTGGCAGCTTCCTGCAGTTGCTGCTCAAGCAGCTGTATGCGGTCGGCGTGCTGTCGCTGGCGATCATCATCGTTTCCGGCATCTTCATCGGCATGGTGCTGGCCCTGCAGGGCTACAACATCCTGGTCGACTTCGCCTCCGAGGAGGCGGTCGGGCAGATGGTGGCGCTGACCCTGCTGCGCGAGCTGGGGCCGGTGGTGACCGCGCTGCTGTTCGCCGGTCGCGCCGGTTCGGCGCTGGCCGCCGAAATCGGCAACATGAAGTCCACCGAACAGTTGTCCAGCCTGGAGATGATCGGCGTCGATCCTCTCAAGTACATCATCGCGCCACGCCTGTGGGCCGGCTTCATTTCCATGCCGCTGCTCTCGGCGATCTTCACCGTGGTCGGCATCTGGGGCGGCGCGATGGTCGCCGTCGACTGGCTCGGCGTCTACGAGGGCTCCTACTGGGGCAACATGCAGCGCAGCGTGGAGTTTCAGGGCGATGTGCTCAACGGCGTGATCAAGAGCATGGTGTTCGCCGTGGTGGTGACCTGGATCGCGGTGTTCCAGGGCTACGATTGCGAACCGACCTCCGAGGGCATCAGTCGCGCCACTACCCGCACCGTGGTCTACGCCTCGCTGGCCGTGCTCGGCCTTGACTTCATTCTTACCGCTCTGATGTTTGGAGATTTTTGATGCAATCGCGTTCTCTGGAAATCGGTGTTGGCCTGTTCCTGCTGGCCGGACTGCTGGCCCTGCTGCTGCTGGCCCTGCGCGTCAGTGGCCTGAGCGTCGGTGCGGCGGAAGATACCTATCGCCTGTATGCCTACTTCGACAACACGGCCGGTATCAGCCCGCGCGCCAAGGTGACCATGGCCGGGGTGACCATCGGCAAGGTGGTGACGGTGGATCTGGACCGCGACAGCTTCATGGGGCGGGTGACCATGGAACTCGATCATCGCGTCGACAATCTACCGGTTGACTCCACCGCGTCGATCCTCACGGCCGGCCTGCTCGGCGAGAAGTACATCGGCATCAGTATCGGTGGCGAAGAGGAGGTGCTGAAGGAGGGCGGAGTGATCCGCGATACCCAGTCGGCACTGGTGCTGGAAGACCTGATCGGCAAGTTCCTGCTCAACTCCGTCAACAAAGAACCCGCCCCCGCCAAGTAAACAAGCAAGATAGGAAACCACCATGTACAAGTTCCTGCGTCGTGGCCTGCTGGTGCTGCTGGCCTGCCTGCCCTTCATGGCTCACGCTGCGGCCACTCCGCAGCAGGTGGTGCAAGGCACCACCGACAAGGTGCTGGGCGAGCTGAGCAGCAAGCGCGAGCAGTTCAAACAGGATCCCGAGGCCTTCTACCTGGCGCTCAACAGCATCCTCACGCCGGTGATCGATTTCGACGGCTTCGCGCGCGGCGTGATGACCGTGCGCTACAGCCGCCAGGCTACGCCGGAGCAGATGCAGTCCTTCCAGGAAAGCTTCAAGCGCAGCCTGGTGAAGTTCTACGGCAGTGCCCTGCTCGAGTACGACAACCAGGAAATCCGCATGCTGCCGGCGCCGCCCGCCCGCGAGCCAGGTCGGGCTTCGGTGAACATGGAAGTGGTCGGCCGTACCGGCGCCATCTACCCGCTGACCTACACCCTGGAGCAGAAGGGCGGCGACTGGAAGGTGCGCAACGTGATCATCAACGGCATCAACGTCGGCAAGCTGTTCCGCGACCAGTTCGCCGAGTCGATGCGCAGCAACGGCAACGATCTGGACAAGGTGATTGCCACCTGGGGTGACGCCGTGGCGCGCGCCCAGGAAACCGCCAATGCCCAGCAGGGCGGCAGCCAGCAATGAGTCGAGGCACGCTGCGCGAGGTGCAGCCCGGCGGTCTGGCGCTGCAAGGGGTGATCGACATGCATGTCGGCGCCCAATTGCGTGATGCGGCCCGCCGTCTGCTGGCCGGCAGTCCCACCCAAGAGGTGTGGATCGACTGTGCCGCCATCACCCAGAGCAGCAGCGTCGGCCTGTCGCTGCTGCTGTGCCTGCTGCGTGATGCGCAGGCGACCGGCAAGCGTCTGCAGATCCGTAACCTGCCGGAGGACATGCGTCAGGTCGCCGAGGTCTACGGTCTGCTCGAGCTGTTGCCTCTCGCCGACTGAGGCTGCTGCCGGGCGCCGTGGCGCGCGCGGGGTTCGCAGGTCGGGGGCTTTTTTGTATGATGACCGGCCAAATCATGCTGGTTCCCCATTGAGGTTGAGTTATGCAGGCGGAAGACGTCAAACAGCATCTGGAAGCGCAGCTGCCCGGCACCCGCGTGGAAGTCGAGGGGCAGGGTTGCGACTTCCAGCTGAACCTGATCAGCGACGAGCTGGCTGCCCTCAGCCCGGTCAAGCGTCAGCAGCAGGTATACGCTCATCTCAACGAGTGGATCGCCAATGGCAGCATCCACGCCGTGACCATGAAATTCTTCACCAGCACCGCCTGGGCCGAGCGCGCCTGAGCGCCGGCGACCGAGACTCCCAATGGACAAATTGATCATTACCGGCGGCGCCCCGCTCGACGGGGAAATCCGTATTTCCGGTGCGAAGAACTCGGCGTTGCCGATCCTCGCCGCCACCCTGCTGGCTTCCGAGCCGGTCACCGTGCGCAACCTGCCGCACCTGCACGACATCACCACCATGATCGAGCTGTTCGGTCGCATGGGCGTAGAGCCGGTGATCAACGAGAAGCTTGACGTCGAGGTCGATGCCACCACCATCAAGACCCTGGTGGCGCCCTACGAGCTGGTCAGGACCATGCGTGCCTCGATCCTGGTGCTCGGCCCGATGGTCGCCCGCTTCGGCCAGGCCGAAGTCGCACTGCCCGGCGGCTGTGCCATCGGCACTCGTCCGGTCGACCTGCACATCCGCGGGCTCGAGGCCATGGGCGCGGTCATCGACGTCGATGGCGGCTACATCAAGGCTCGTGCCCCGGAAGGCGGCCTGCGTGGCGCGCACTTCTGCTTCGATACCGTCAGCGTGACCGGCACCGAGAACATCCTGATGGCGGCCACCCTGGCCAACGGCCGCAGCGTGCTCGAGAACGCCGCACGCGAGCCGGAAGTGGTCGACCTGGCCAACATGCTGATCGCCATGGGCGCCAAGATCCAGGGCGCCGGCACTTCGACCATCACGGTCGACGGCGTCAAGCGCCTGGGTGGCGCCAGCTACGCGGTGATGCCCGACCGCATCGAGACCGGCACCTTCCTGGTGGCGGCTGCCGCCAGCCGTGGCCGGGTCAAGCTCAAGGATACCGATCCGACCATCCTCGAGGCCGTGTTGCTCAAGCTGCAGGAAGCCGGCGCCGAGATCACCACCGGCAGCGACTGGATCGAGCTGGACATGAAGGGCAAGCGGCCGAAGGCGGTCAACGTGCGGACCGCACCCTACCCGGCGTTCCCCACCGACATGCAGGCGCAGTTCATCGCCATGAATGCGGTGGCCGAAGGCACCGGCACGGTGATCGAGACCATTTTCGAGAACCGCTTCATGCACGTGCTGGAAATGCAGCGCATGGGCGCGCAGATCCAGGTCGAGGGCAATACCGCCATCGTCACCGGCGTACCGCGCCTCAAGGCCGCCCCGGTGATGGCCACCGACCTGCGCGCGTCGGCCAGTCTGGTGATCGCTGCCCTGGTCGCCGATGGCGACACCCTGATCGACCGCATCTACCACATCGACCGTGGCTACGAGTGCATCGAGGAAAAGCTGCAGCTCCTCGGCGCCAAGATTCGCCGTGTGCCGGGCTAGGAACCAGTCATGCTGACCATCGCGCTGTCCAAGGGCCGCATTCTCGACGATACCCTGCCGCTGCTGGCGGAAGCCGGCATCGTGCCGACCGAGAATCCGGACAAGAGCCGCAAGCTGATCATTCCGACCACCCAGGCCGATGTACGCCTGCTGATCGTGCGCGCCACCGATGTGCCGACCTACGTCGAGCACGGCGCCGCCGATCTCGGCGTGGCCGGCAAGGATGTGCTGCTGGAGTACGGCGGCCAGGGGCTCTACGAGCCGCTGGACCTGCAGATCGCCCAGTGCAAGCTGATGACCGCCGGCAAGGTCGGCGCCCCCGAGCCCAGCGGCCGGTTGCGCGTGGCCACCAAGTTCGTCAGCGTGGCCAAGCGCTACTACGCCGAGCAGGGCCGCCAGGTGGACATCATCAAGCTGTACGGTTCCATGGAGCTGGCGCCGCTGGTGGGTCTGGCCGACAAGATCATCGACGTGGTCGACACCGGCAACACCCTGCGCGCCAACGGTCTGGAACCGCAGGAGCTGATCTGCCACGTCAGCTCGCGGCTGATCGTCAACAAGGCCTCGATGAAGATGCAGCACGCGCGTATCCAGGCGCTGATCGATACCCTGCGCCAGGCCGTGGAGTCACGCCGGCACTGAGTGTCCTCGGCGGCGCCACGGACGGCGCCCGCATCGGTCGGCGTTCGCCGACAGATGCCGAACATCCCGTTTTGTCCTGCGACCACCGGTCGCGATTGCCTATCCGTGTCATAGCCACAATTGCCGGGTGCCCGCACGGAAGGCCTGCTAGTCTAGCGGCGCCCGACCCCGCTTACGCCAGAGAGGCTTTGCCATGACCGCACCAATCGCCATCCGCCGACTCGACGCCGCCGATCCGCAGTTTGCTCGCCATCTGGATCATCTGCTGAGCTGGGAAAGCGTTTCCGACGAAGCGGTCAACCAGCGCGTGCTGGACATCATCAAGGGAGTGCGCGAGCGCGGCGATGCGGCGGTGGTCGAGTACACCCAGCGCTTCGACGCCGTCGCGGCGACCTCCATGGCCGAACTGATCCTGCCGCGCGAGCGCCTGGAGCTGGCGCTGACCCGCATCAGTGCCGAGCAGCGCGTGGCGCTGGAAAAGGCCGCCGAGCGCGTGCGCCTGTACCACGAGCGGCAGAAGCAGGACTCCTGGACCTACACCGAGGCTGACGGCACCGTGCTCGGCCAGCAGGTCACCCCGCTGGATCGTGCCGGCCTGTACGTGCCGGGCGGCAAGGCCGCCTATCCGTCGTCGGTACTGATGAACGCCATTCCGGCCAAGGTCGCCGGCGTCGCCGAGGTGGTGATGGTGGTGCCGACGCCGCGCGGCGAACTCAACGAACTGGTGCTGGCCGCCGCCTGCGTGGCCGGCGTCGACCGCGTGTTCACCATCGGCGGCGCCCAGGCCGTGGCCGCGCTGGCCTACGGTACCGAGAGCGTGCCGCAGGTGGACAAGATCGTCGGTCCGGGCAACATCTACGTGGCCACCGCCAAGCGCCACGTGTTCGGTCAGGTCGGCATCGACATGATCGCCGGCCCCTCGGAGATCCTGGTGGTCTGCGACGGTCAGACCGATCCGGACTGGATCGCCATGGACCTGTTCTCCCAGGCCGAGCACGACGAGGACGCCCAGTCGATCCTGGTCAGTCCGGATGCGGCCTTCCTCGACAAGGTGGCCGAGAGCATCGCCCGTCTGCTGCCGACCATGGAGCGCGCCGAGATCATCCGTACCTCGCTGGAAGCCCGCGGCGCGCTGATCCAGGTCACCGACATGGAGCAGGCCATCGTCGTCGCCAACCGCATCGCTCCCGAGCACCTCGAGCTGTCGGTGGCCGACCCGCAGCAGTGGCTGCCGCAGATCCGCCACGCCGGCGCGATCTTCATGGGCCGCTATACCGCCGAGGCGCTGGGCGACTACTGCGCCGGGCCGAACCACGTGCTGCCGACCTCCGGCACCGCGCGCTTCTCCTCGCCGCTGGGGGTCTACGACTTCCAGAAGCGCTCGTCGATCATCTTCTGTTCGGCCGACGGCGCCTCCGAGCTGGGCAAGACCGCCTCGGTACTGGCGCGCGGCGAGTCGCTGACCGCCCACGCGCGCAGCGCCGAGTACCGCATCAAGTAAGCCGTAGGGTGCGCCATGCGCACCCTGGAACGATTCGGTGCGCACCGCGCACCCTACGCATTCGAGGAGAGAAGGGCGTGAGCAAATTCTGGAGCCCCTTCGTCAAGGACCTGGTGCCCTATGTGCCGGGTGAGCAGCCGAAGATGGCGCGGCTGATCAAACTGAACACCAACGAAAACCCCTACGGCCCGTCGCCCAAGGTGCTCGAGGCGATCCGCGCCGAGCTGGACGACAGCCTGCGCCTGTACCCGGACCCCAACGGCGAGCGCCTGAAGCAGACCATCGCCGACTACTATGGCGTGCAGGCCAGCCAGGTGTTTCTCGGCAATGGCTCCGACGAGGTGCTGGCCCACGTGTTCCACGGCCTGTTCCAGCACGGCCGGCCGCTGCTGTTCCCGGATATCAGCTACAGCTTCTACCCGGTGTACTGCGGCCTGTACGACATCCCGTTCGAAACCGTGGCGCTGGATGTGCAGTTCCGCATCAATGTAGCGGACTACGAGCGCCCCAACGGCGGCATCATCTTCCCCAACCCGAATGCCCCGACCGGTTGCCTGCTGCCGCTGGCGGCGATCCGCCGGCTGCTGGAAGCCAACACCGAGTCGGTGGTGGTGGTCGACGAGGCCTATGTCGACTTCGGCGGCGAGAGCGCGATCAGCCTGGTTGACCAGTATCCGAACCTGCTGGTCACCCAGACCCTGTCCAAGTCGCGTTCGCTGGCGGGCCTGCGCGTCGGCCTGGCGGTCGGCAATGCCGAGTTGATCGAGGCGCTGGAGCGGATCAAGAACAGCTTCAACTCCTATCCGTTGGACCGTTTGGCCCTGGTCGGCGCGGTGGCGGCGTTCGAGGACCAGGACTACTTCGAGCAGACCTGCCAGGCGGTGATCGCCAGCCGCGAGCAGCTGGTCAGCGAGCTGCAGGATCTGGGCTTCGAGGTGCTGCCGTCGGCGGCCAACTTCATCTTCACCCGCCACCCCCAGCATGACGCCGCGCAGCTGGCGGCAGCCCTGCGCGAGCAGGGCGTGATCGTGCGCCACTTCAAGCAGGAGCGGATCAATCAGTTCCTGCGCATCACCATCGGTACCGCCGAGCAGAACATGGCCCTGCAGGAGGCGCTGACCGCGCTGGTGCAGTGACCGGCGGGCAGCACTGGACAACGAAAAACGGCGCCCGCGGGCGCCGTTTTTCGTTCTATCAAGGCAGTGGTCTCACTCGCTGGCGACCGGCGGGCGCAGGCCGACTTCGGCCTTGAGCGCGTGCTTCTCGCCGGCGCGCAGAATGTCGATGTGCAGCTTTTCGCCGGGACGCTTGCGCGCCACCTGGTTCATCGCCCGGCGGCCGTCGCTGGCCGGCTCGCCGTCGATGGCCAGGATCACGTCGCCGGGTTGCAGGCCGGCATGCAGGGCCGGACTGTCCCGGTAGATGCCGGCGACGATGATGCCGGCCTGGCCCTGCAGGCCGATGGATTCGGCCAGCTCCGTGGTCAGTGGTTGCACCTCGAGCCCGAGCCAGCCGCGGATCACCTGGCCGTGGTTGATGATGGCCTCCATCACCTCCTGGGCCAGCTTGGTCGGGATGGCGAAGCCGATGCCCTGCGAGCCGCCGGAGCGGGAGAAGATCGCGGTGTTGATGCCGATCAGGTTGCCGTGGGCGTCGATCAACGCGCCGCCGGAGTTGCCCGGGTTGATCGCCGCGTCGGTCTGGATGAAGTCCTCGTAGGTGTTGAGGCCGAGCTGGTTGCGCCCGGTGGCGCTGATGATGCCCATGGTCACGGTCTGGCCGACGCCGAACGGGTTGCCGATGGCCAGGGCGACGTCGCCGATGCGGATGTTGTCGGAGCGGCCGAGGGTGATCGCCGGCAGGTCGGGCAGGTCGATCTTCAGCACCGCCAGGTCGGTTTCCGGGTCGCTGCCGATTACTCGGGCCAGGGTTTCACGGCCATCCTTGAGTGCCACGATGATCTGGTCGGCGCCGGCGGTGACATGGTTGTTGGTCAGCAGGTAGCCTCGCGGGCTCATGATCACCGCCGAGCCGAGGCTGGATTCCATGCGGCGCTGGCGCGGCAGGTTGTCGCCGAAGAAGCGGCGGAATTGCGGGTCGCCGAACAGCGGGTGGCTCGGCTTGTCCACCACCTTGGTGGTGTACAGGTTGGCCACCGCCGGTGCGGCCAGCTCCACCGCGTCGCCGTAGGACACCGGCCCGAGGCTGGGCAGGCCGAGGGCTGGCGCCTGGCGCAGTTGCAGATCCGGCTGGCCGTGGCCGACCCATTGCGGGAAGAACTGGATCGCCAGCAGGGCCAGCAGGATTCCGGCGACAACCGGCCAGCCGAGGTAGCGCAGTGCCTTGTACATCAGGGGGGTCCTTGGGCTTGCGAGGGCGGGGGAGGGCCAATTAAGGTGGCCGCATTATACGAGTTCGGCGCACGCTAAGCAGTCGCCGACTGTTACGGAGAGTCTCATGGCTGTCGCCCTGCACACCCTGGTTGCTGAAACCGATCGTTATCTGGATGCCGCGCGCATCGTCGACTATTGCCCCAACGGCCTGCAGGTCGAGGGGCGCGCCGAGGTGCGCCGCATCGTCAGCGGCGTGACCGCCAGCCAGGCGCTGCTGGATGCCGCGGTCGAAGCGCAGGCCGATCTGGTGCTGGTGCACCACGGCTATTTCTGGAAGAACGAGAATGCCTGCATCACCGGGATGAAGCAGCGCCGGCTGAAGACCCTGCTGAGCCATGACATCAGCCTGCTGGCCTACCACCTGCCGCTGGATCAGCATCCCGAGGTCGGCAACAACGTGCAGCTGGCCAGGCGCCTTGGCCTGCAGGTGGAAGGGCCGCTGGAACCGGGCAATCCGCGTTCGGTCGGCCTGCTCGGCAGCCTGGCGCAGGCGCTCAGCCCGGCGGAGTTTGCCGCCCAGGTGGCGCAGGTGCTCGGCCGCGAGCCGCTGCTGGTGCCTGGCTGCGGGCCGATCCGCCGGGTGGCCTGGTGCACCGGTGCGGCGCAGGGCTATATCGAGCAGGCGATCGCCGCGGGCGTGGATGCCTACCTGAGCGGCGAGGTATCCGAGTCCACCGTGCACAGCGCGCGCGAGAACGGCATCAGCTTTCTCGCCGCCGGCCATCACGCCACCGAGCGCTACGGCGTGCAGGCGCTGGGCGAGTGGCTGGCGCAGCGCTTCGGCCTCGAACACCGCTTCATCGACTGCGCCAACCCGGTGTGAGCGCAAGCGCTTGGGTATATTTATAGAATGATTGAGTCTATGTTGGCGCCTTATTAGAAGAAGGTCCGCATGGTATCGTGCGCCAACGTCCGCGGCCCGCAGGCCGCCTTTGTTCTCTTGTGAGTAGCCATGGTCGACAAACTGACGCATCTGAAGCAGCTGGAGGCGGAAAGCATCCACATCATCCGCGAGGTGGCCGCCGAGTTCGATAACCCGGTGATGCTGTACTCCATCGGCAAGGATTCTGCCGTCATGCTGCATCTGGCCCGCAAGGCCTTCTTTCCCGGCAAGCTGCCGTTCCCGGTGATGCACGTCGATACCCAGTGGAAGTTCCAGGAGATGTACCGCTTCCGCGACAAGATGGTCGCCGAGCTGGGCCTGGACCTGATCACCTACGTCAACCCGGAAGGCGTGGCGCAGGGCATCAACCCGTTCACCCACGGCAGCGCCAAGCACACCGACATCATGAAGACCGAGGGCCTCAAGCAGGCTCTGGACAAGTACGGCTTCGACGCCGCCTTCGGTGGTGCGCGCCGCGACGAGGAGAAGTCGCGGGCCAAGGAGCGCGTCTATTCGTTCCGCGACAGCAAGCACCGCTGGGACCCGAAGAACCAGCGTCCCGAGCTGTGGAACGTCTACAACGGCAAGGTCAAGAAGGGCGAGTCGATCCGCGTGTTCCCGCTGTCCAACTGGACCGAGCTGGACATCTGGCAGTACATCTACCTGGAAGGTATCCCGATCGTGCCGCTGTACTTCGCCGCCGAGCGCGAAGTGATCGAGAAAAACGGCACCCTGATCATGATCGACGATGCGCGCATCCTCGAGCATCTCAGCGATGAAGAGAAGGCGCGCATCCAGAAGAAGATGGTGCGCTTCCGTACCCTCGGCTGCTACCCGCTGACCGGCGCGGTGGAGTCCACGGCTGCCAGCCTGCCCGAGATCATCCAGGAAATGCTCCTGACCCGCACTTCCGAGCGCCAGGGCCGCGTCATCGACCACGATGGCGCCGGTTCCATGGAAGAAAAGAAACGTCAGGGCTACTTCTAAGGTTTCCGCATCATGTCG
>DATCUN010000138.1:0-2637 GCA_036561825.1 Pseudomonas sp. | reverse complement strand
GCAACTAACCTAAGCACATCTGGACTTGGCGCAGGAAGCGCAAATCAGAACACGGATCACAGGGATCCCATCAGGACGATGGGTCGACTACGGATGTCAGGAACAGGTCTGCAAGAGCCCCGCTTAGGCGGGGTTTTTTTTGTGCGCGATTTTTCGCTCAGGCGCCTCCCTCCAGCACCGAGCGCAGCAGCTCCAGCGTCGCCTGCTGACGCTGGGCGTCGCGGTACACCAGCCCCACCTGCAGCGGCACGCGCGGCTCGCTCAGCGGTTTCCACAGCAGTTGCTCGTGCCCCTGCACCTGCCGCGCCCGGCCGGGCAGCACCGAGGCCAGCTGGGTGTGCGCCAGGCTGTCGAGAATGCCGTTCATCTGGTTCAGCTCGGCCTGTACCTGCGGCCGGCGACCGATGGCGGCCAGTTGCTCCTGCCAGATCTGGCGGATGCGGAACTCCTCGCCGAGCAGCAGCATCGGCAGCTCGGCCGCCTGGGCCAGCGACACCTTCCTGAACTCGCGCAGCGGATGGTCGGCGGCGATCACCAGCTGCAGCTCGTCCTCGTACAACAGCAGGCTGTGCAGGCCGGGCTGGCGGGGCGGCAGGAAGCCGATGCCGACATCCAGGGTGCCGGTGAGCAGGCGCCGCTCGATGTCGATCCCCGACAGCTCGTAGATCTGCACTACCAGATGCGGCTGCAGGGCGCGCAGGCGCTCCAGCAGCAGCGGCACCAGGTTGGCGTTGACCGTCTGCAGCACGCCGATGGCCAGGCTGCGCGGTGCCTGGCCGCGGAAGGCGCGCATTGCCTCGCGGGTACGCTCGAGGCCGTCGAGCAGCGGCACGGCATGGTGGTAGAGGGTGTGCGCCGCCGGCGCCGGCAGCAGGCGCTTGCCGTTGCGCTGGAACAGCGCCACCTCCAGTTCGCCTTCCAGATGGCGGATCTGCTGCGACAGCGCCGGCTGGGAAATGCTCAGGCGCTCGGCGGCGCGGCCGACATGGCCTTCCTCGTAGACGGCGACGAAGTAGCGAAGCTGACGAAAATCCATAAGCTGAACTTATTAGAGACGCTGGAAAAACGAAATGGCCTGCAGGCCGGACGAGTCCTAGTCTAGCGCTCATCAAGCGCAGACAGGTGGTCAAGAGCCCATGCACGCCATCACGATTCGGGAAGTGTTCATAGGTAAATTCGAAGAGATCGGCCGCGCTCAATCCAGCGTCGCCGCGGCGCAGCTGCTGCAGGGCGAGGTCTGGCTGGGCAGCGATGGTCTGCCGGGCGACCAGTTGGCCCAGCGCCGGCCGGAACTGGTCGACAGCGCCCTGCTGCACTATCCGGCCGAGCACTATCGCCACTGGCGCAAGCGCTTCCCGCTGTGCAAGTGGCGGCCGGCCGCCTGTGGCGAAAACTTTTCCACCTTCGGCCTCGGCGAGGCGGAGGTCTGCGTCGGCGACGTGGTGCGCTGGGGCGAGGCGCTGCTGGAAGTCAGCCAGCCGTGCCTGCCCGACTACGGACTGGCGCGGCGCTGGAACCTGCCCGAGTTGCCGCGGCTGCTGCAGGACAGCGGTCGCTGCGGCTGGTTCTACCGGGTGCTGCGCCCCGGCCTGGTCAGTGCGACTGAGCCGCTGCAGTGGGTGCAGCGGCATTACCCGGAGCTGAGCGTCGCCCGTCTGCTCGAGTGGTACGTGCATACCCCGCTGGAGCGTTGCGCGCTGCGCCAGATGCTGGCCTGCGACGCGCTGGCGCCGGCGTGGCGCAAGGTGGCCGAACGGCGCCTGGCCAGCGGCGAACTAGAGGACTGGCAGGCGCGCCTGTACGGCGGCGAACCGGCACGGACTGCCGAGAGCGAAGGAGTCCAGCATGCGTGACGATGCGCTGGCGAGCCTGCGCCTGATGCCCAGCGTCGAGCGCCCGCCGCAGGTCTTCGTGCGTGGCCAGGGCTCCTGGCTGTGGGACAGCGAGGATCGCGCCTATCTCGACTTCACCCAGGGCGGGGCGGTCAACAGCCTTGGTCACAGCCCGAGCGTGGTGGTCGAGGCGCTCAAGCGCCAGGCCGAGCGGCTGATCAACCCCGGTGCGGGCTACTACAACGCGGGCCTGCTCAAGCTGGCCAGTCGCCTGTGCGAGGCCACCGGCAGCGACCAGGCGTACTTTCTCAACAGCGGCGCCGAGGCCTGCGAGGGTGCGATCAAGCTGGCGCGCAAGTGGGGCCAGCGCCATCGCGGCGGTGCCTTCACCATCGTCACCGCCAAGCACAGTTTCCATGGCCGCACCCTGGGCGCCATGTCCGCCTCGGGCAAGCCGGCCTTCCAGCAGATGTTCGAACCGAAGCTGCCAGGCTTCGAAAAGGTGCCGTTCAACGATCTGGAGGCGCTGTCGCAGGCAGTCGACTCGCATACCGTGGCGGTGATGCTGGAGCCGCTGCAGGGCGAGGCCGGGGTGATCCCGGCGACCCTCGACTACCTGCAGGGCGCCGAGCGGCTGTGCCGGGCGCGCGGCGTGCTGCTGATCCTCGATGAGGTGCAGACCGGCATGGGCCGTTGCGGCGCGCTACTGGCCGAGGAGCTGTACGGCGTGCGCGCCGACATCGTCACCCTCGGCAAGGGCCTCGGCGGCGGCGTGCCGCTGGCCGCCGTGCTGGCCCGCGGCAAC
>DATCUN010000137.1:0-2643 GCA_036561825.1 Pseudomonas sp. | reverse complement strand
TGAATGCGCCGGAAAAGGCCCGCGGCGAGCGTCCGGCCGAGCCGCTGGCCGAGGCCGCCACCCGCCATCTGCAGCAGTTGGTCGATGCCAGCGGCGGGCGCGTTGGTCTGCTGGCCGGCACGCAGGCGCGCGACCGCTACGGGCGCAGCCTGGCGCATGCCTTCGGTCGCGACGGCCGCAACTGGGAAGCGCAGCTGTTGGCCGCGGGACTGGGCTTTGCCGTGGCCATGGCACCGAACACCGCGCTGGTCGACTGCCAGTTCGCTGCCGAAGGTGCTGCACGGGCGGCGGGCCGCGGTGTCTGGCGCCTGACGCCGCTGCTCGAGACTTCCCGCTTGCGCCGTGGCGGCTTTGCCTTGCTGCGCGGGCGGGTCGCGACGGTCGAGCGCAATCGCGGCGGTCTCTGGCTGGAGCTGGACGGCTCGCTGGTGCTGCAGGTCGAGGCGCAGTCGCTGGCGCTGTTCGACGAGCGTGCGCTGCGCGCACTGGCGGGGCGCACGGTCGTGGTGCGCGGCTGGGTAGTCGATCGCAGCCGGCGTGGCGCACTCAAGCCTGGGCAGGCGCGCTGGCTGCTGCGGCTGAGTCATCCGGCCATGCTTGAGCCGCGCTGAAGGCCGGGGCGCTGTGCGTCTGTACCCGGTTCCGCTGGTCCGTGGCGACCCCTTTCGTCGCTCTGTTTTGGTGGCTGGCGTGCTGGCCAAGCGTACCCGTGGATAGGCCTGGAGACAGCCTGTCGAGGCTCTGGAGTCACGCTCTTGTGGGGGTTCGCGCTCTTGCCGTATGCTCAGGGTCCCTGTCTGTACCTAAATAAAATAGAAAGTGGAAGCACCAATATGTCTGATCTGAAAGCCGCCGCGCTCGAGTATCACGCTCATCCCCGTCCCGGCAAGCTGAGTGTCGAGCTGACCAAGCCCACTGCCACCGCGCGCGACCTGGCCCTGGCCTACAGTCCCGGCGTTGCCGAGCCGGTGCGCGAGATCGCTCGCGATCCCGAGCTGGCCTTCAAGTACACCGGCAAGGGCAACCTGGTGGCGGTGATCTCCGATGGCACCGCGATCCTCGGCCTGGGCAACCTCGGCCCGCTGGCGTCCAAGCCGGTGATGGAAGGCAAGGGCGTGCTGTTCAAGCGCTTCGCCGGCGTCGACGTGTTCGATATCGAAGTGGATGCGGAAAGCCCGCAGGCCTTCATCGATACCGTCAAGCGCATCTCCATCACCTTCGGCGGCATCAATCTGGAAGACATCAAGGCGCCCGAGTGCTTCGAGATCGAGCGCGCGCTGATCGAGCAGTGCGACATCCCGGTGTTCCACGACGACCAGCACGGCACTGCCATCGTCACCGCGGCCGGCATGCTCAACGCCCTGGAAATCGTCGGCAAGAAGCTGGAAGAGGCGAAGATCGTCTGCCTCGGCGCTGGTGCCGCGGCGACCGCATGCATGAAGCTGCTGGTCAGCATCGGTGCGAATATCGAGAACATTTTCATGATCGACCGCAAGGGCGTGATCCACGCCGGCCGCGACGATCTGAACCAGTACAAGTCGGTATTCGCCCACGAAACCGACAAGCGCACCCTGTCCGATGCCATGGAAGGTGCTGACGTGTTTGTCGGCCTGTCCGGTGCCAACCTGCTGCCAGCCGAAGATCTGGCGCGCATGGCGCCGACCCCGATCGTGTTTGCCTGCTCCAATCCGGATCCGGAAATCGCCCCGGCGCTGGCGCATGCCACCCGTCCGGACGTGATCATGGCTACCGGCCGCTCCGACTACCCGAACCAGGTCAACAACGTCCTTGGCTTCCCGTTCATCTTCCGCGGTGCGCTGGATGTGCGCGCCACCCGGATCAACGAGGAAATGAAGATCGCCGCGGTCAACGCCATCCGCGAACTGGCCAAGCTGCCGGTGCCCAAGGAAGTCTGCGAAGCCTATGGCGTGGACAACCTGGAGTTCGGTCGCGAGTACATCATTCCGAAGCCGATGGACCAGCGCCTGATCCAGCTGGTGCCGGACGCGGTGGCCAAGGCGGCCATCGAGACCGGCGTGGCCCGC
Organism: Pseudomonas sp.; assembly: GCA_036561825.1. Classification (GTDB taxonomy): domain Bacteria; phylum Pseudomonadota; class Gammaproteobacteria; order Pseudomonadales; family Pseudomonadaceae; genus Geopseudomonas. Next base: position 598 of record DATCUN010000137.1, on the reverse strand, counting down.
CTCGGTTACCCGCGCCACTATCCGCTGACCTCGGTGGATGACGTGTTCAACGGCTGATCGGCCAGCGAGTGACAAAAAAACCCGCAGAAGCGGGTTTTTTTGTGCCTGCCTGAAATCAGAACAGGTCGATGGGGACGGCGGCGGGTTCGCTGCCGAAATTGTCCTGGAAGCTGTTGCTGGCTTCCCGGGCGGGCTGTGGCGGGGCGTCCTTGTTGAACAGCTCGAAGAAGGCTCCGCTGCTGCCGGCCGCAGCGGCTTGGCCGGTGAGCGGATCGACGCGCAGGCGCAACAGGCCTTCCGGCTCGGGCGGCAGGTGTGCCGGCTTGTCCTTGAGGGCTACCCCCATGTAGCGGATCCAGATCGGCAGGGCGACGGTGCCGCCGTATTCGTTGTGGCCGAGCGATTGCGGCTGGTCGAAGCCGACCCAGGCGGTGGTGACGAAGTCGCCGTTGTAGCCGGCGAACCAGGAGTCCTTCTGTTCGTTGGTGGTGCCCGTCTTGCCGGCCAGGTCGCTGCGCTGCAGGCTCAGGGCGCGCCGGCCGGTGCCGCGCTTGATCACGTCCTGCAACATGCTGGTCATGATGTAGGCGGTGCGCGG
>DATCUN010000136.1:0-9655 GCA_036561825.1 Pseudomonas sp. | reverse complement strand
CAAGCTGCGCGCGGCGCGCCTGGCCGCGCGTTCGGGGGCCAACACCATCATCGTCGGCGGGCGCATCGAGCAGGTGCTGGACCGCCTCAAGGCGGGCGAGCGCCTCGGCACCCTGCTGACTCCCGAGCGGGGTCGGCATGCCGCGCGCAAGCAGTGGCTGGCCGGCCACCTGCAGACCCGCGGCACCCTGGAGCTGGACGCCGGTGCGGTGCGCGCGCTGGTCGAACAGCGCAAGAGCCTGCTGCCGGTCGGCGTCACCGCCGTGGAAGGCAACTTCCGCCGCGGCGAGATGGTGGTCTGCGTCGGTCCGGACGGCCTGGAGGTGGCGCGCGGGCTGGTCAACTACAGTGCCGCCGATGCCCTGCGCATCATCGGCCTGACCACCGAAGCCATCGAGCAGGAACTCGGCTACATCGACGAGCCGGAACTGGTGCATCGCGACAACCTGGTACGGGTATGAGGATTGCCATGAACACGCTGCTCAAGCCGCTGGCCGTTGCCCTGGCGCTGCTCACCACGGGCGCCCGGGCCGAAACCATCGGCGAAGTCTCCACGGTGTTCAAGCTGCTCGGCCCCAACCACAAGATCGTCGTCGAGGCGTTCGACGATCCCAAGGTGGAGGGGGTGACTTGCTACCTGTCGCGGGCCAAGACCGGCGGCATCAAGGGCGGCCTGGGTCTCGCCGAGGACCGCGCCGAGGCGTCGATCGCCTGCCGCCAGGTCGGCCCGATCCGCTTCCTCGAAGAGCTGGAAGACGGCGAGGAGGTGTTCAAGGAGCGCACCTCGCTGGTGTTCAAGACCATGCAGGTGGTGCGCTTCTTCGACCAGAAGCGCAACACGCTGGTGTACATGGTCTACAGCGACCGCATCATCGAAGGCAGCCCGCAGAACTCGGTCACCGCCATCCCGATCCTGCCGTGGACGAAAGCAGCGAACTGATTCCGCTGCTCCGTAGGGTGGGTTAGCCGCGCAGCGGCGTAACCCACCATCGCTGCCGCCAGGCATCGCTAATGGCCGGCCTGACGGCCGGCTCGGTGGGTTACGGCCTGCGGCCTAACCCACCCTGCGCGGACAGTAGTTGCCACAAAAAAAGCCGGTCGGGTTGCCCCGACCGGCTTTTTCATGCCTGAGATTTACCTCAGAAGCCGACGTTCTGCACCACGGCGAGCAGCGGCTGCGGGTAGACGCCGAGCAGCAGGGTCAGGCCGGCGACCACCAGCAGCATGATGCCGCCGGCGCGCTGGGCCCACTGCAGCGGCGCGTCGCGGCGCTGCAGGCTGGGCTCGACCAGGAACAGGGTGACCATCACCCGCAGGTAGTAGAACACCGCGATGGCGCTGCCGAGGATCAGGGTGCCGAGCAGCCACCACTGCTGGCTTTCGACACCAGCGGCGACCACGTAGAACTTGCCGATGAAGCCGGCGGTCAGCGGGATGCCCGCCAGCGACAGCATCATGGTGGCCAGCACCGCGGTCAGGTACGGGCGGCGCCAGAACAGGCCGCGGTACTCGAACAGCGCGTCGCAGTCGCGGCCCTGGAACGGCGTCGACATCAGGGTGATCACGCCGAAGGCGCCCAGGCTGGTCAGCACGTAGGTGAACAGGTAGACGCCGATGGCCTCGGTGGCGATGCCCTTGCTGGCGATCAGGGCGATCAGCAGGTAGCCGAAGTGGGCGATCGACGAGTAACCGAGCAGGCGCTTGAGGTTGCTCTGCAGCAGCGCCAGCAGGTTGCCGACCAGGATCGAGGCGACCGCCAGCAGGCTCAGCAGGTTGCCCAGCCAGCCGTCGGCGAAGGCCGGCGAGAGCTGGTACAGGCGCAGCAGCACGGCGAACACGGCGACCTTGCTGGCGGTGGCGAGGAACGCCGACACCGGCGCCGGGGCGCCCTCGTAGACGTCCGGGGTCCACAGGTGGAAGGGCGCCAGCGACAGCTTGAAGGCCAGGCCAATCAGCATCATGCCCACGCCGATCTGCACCAGCTGGGCCGGCGCGCCGGCGGCCAGCGTGGCGCCGATGGCGGCGAAGCTGAGGCTGCCGGATTCGGCGTACAGCAGGGCCATGCCGAACAGCAGGAAAGCCGAGCCGGCGGCCGACAGCACCATGTACTTGATGCCGGCTTCCAGCGAGCGACGGTTGAAGAAGGCGTAGGCAATCAGGCCGTAGGTCGGTACCGACAGCAGCTCCAGGCCGATGAACAGGCCGGCCAGGTGCTGGGCGCTGACCAGCACGATGCCGCCGGCGCAGGCCAGCAGCATCAGCAGGTACAGCTCCTCGCGGTTGCCCGGATAGCCCTTGCCCGACGCCCCGCCGAGGTAGGCTTGGGTCAGGGTCAGGCAGGCCAGGGTCGCGGCGAGGATCACCGCGCTGTAGAAGGCGGCGAAGCTGTCGATGCGCAGCAGCGGGGTGACCTCCAGCGGCGCCACGCCGAGGGCGGGGATCAGCGCCAGCAGGGCCAGGTTGAGGCCGACCACCGAGAGCAGGAAGGTCTGACTGTGGTTGCGTTTCCAGGCGATCGCCAGCATCACGACGACGGCGGTGGCGCCGGTGACCAGCAGCGGCAGCAGGGCGGTCAGGTGTTGAGTAGTGAATTCCATAGCGCTAATTACCTGGCCTCAAGTTGTGAGAGGGCGGCGCCCAGCCATTGCTGTACGCCCTGCATGCTGGCGGCCGAGGTGTCGAACACCGGCTGCGGGTAGACACCCAGCAGGATCAGCAGCACGGCCAGGCCGAGGACCATGACCAGTTCGCGGGCCTTGAGACCGGGCAGGGCAGTGGTTGCCTTGGCCTGGCCGAAGTAGGCGCGATGGATCATGCACAGCGAATAGACCGAGCCGAACACCAGGCCGGTGGCGGCCAGCACGGCGATCCACGGCTGCACCTGGAAGGTACCGAGCAGCACGAGGATCTCGCCGACGAAGTTGCCGGTGCCGGGCAGGCCCAGCGCCGCGGCGGCGAAGAACAGGCTGATCGCCGGCAGCCACGGCATGCGTCCCCAGATGCCGCCCATCGCGCGCAGGTCGCGGGTGTGCAGGCGCTCGTAGAGCTGGCCGGAGAGGATGAACAGCGCCGCGGCGGACAGGCCGTGGGCGATCATCTGCACCACCGCACCCTGCAGCGCCATCAGACTACCGGAGTAGATGGCGATCAGGATGAAGCCCATGTGCGACACGCTGGAGTAGGCCACCAGGCGCTTGATGTCGGTCTGCGCGAAGGCCGCCAGGGCGCCGTAGACGATGGCGAATACGCCGAGGCCCATGGCGATCGGCGCGAACTGCGCCGAGGCGTCGGGGAACAGCGGCAGGCAGAAGCGGATCAGGCCGTAGGCCGCGGTCTTCAGCAGGATGCCGGCCAGGTCCACGGAGCCGGCGGTCGGCGCCTGGGCGTGGGCGTCCGGCAGCCAGGAGTGCAGCGGCACCACCGGGAACTTCACCGCGAAGGCGATGAAGAAACCGAGCATCAGCAGGTACTCGGTACCCGACGCCAGTTCGGTCTGCAGCAGGTCGGCGTAGCTGAAGGTCAGCACGCCGGTCTGGCTGTAGTGGATGAACGCCAGGGCGAGGATCGCCACCAGCATGATCAGGCCGCTGGCCTGGGTGTAGATGAAGAACTTGGTGGCGGCGGTGATCCGGCTCTTGCCGCTGCTGCCGCTGTGACCCCAGAGCGCGATGAGGAAGTACATCGGCACCAGCATCATTTCCCAGAAGAAGAAGAACAGGAACAGGTCGATGGCGAGGAACACGCCGACCACCGCGCCGAGGATCCACAGCAGGTTGAGGTGGAAGAAGCCGACGCGCTTGGTGATCTCGTTCCACGAGCAGAGTACCGAGAGCACGCCGAGCAGGCCGGTGAGCACGATCATCAGCACCGACAGGCCGTCCAGCGCTAGGTGGATGGAGATGCCGAAGCGCTCGATCCACGGGATCTGGAACTCGCTGGCCCAGGCCGGCTCGCCGCCCGGCGCAGGCGCCAGGGTGAAGTCGGCGGAGCCCCACAGCCAGAGGCCGAGGACCAGCAGCAGGGACATGCTCAGCAGCGCGATCCAGCGCGGCAGGGCGGCGCCGAAGCGCTCGGCCTGCCAGCACAGCAGGCCGCCGATGAAGGGAATCAGGATTAGCCAGGGCAGAATCATGACGGGCCGTTTTCCTTAATTCAGAAGCAGAAGGGCAGCGAGCACGAACACGGCCCCGCCGACGATGGAGGTGGCGTACCAGCGCAGGTTGCCGGTTTCGCTGCGGCGCAGGGCGACGTGGCTGCCACGGGCCAGCAGTGGCAGCAGACCGATGCTGGCGTCGATGGGATCGCGAGCGAGCAGGCGGCAGAGCAGCAGGTAGGGCTGCACGAACAGCTTGTCGTACAGCCAGTCGAAGCCCCAGGCCGCGAACCACCAGGCCGACAGGAAGCGACCCGGCGCGCTCTGCGCCACGGCGGTCACCAGGCTGCGCTTGCCGAGGAACAGCAGGGCGGCGAGGACGATGCCGAGGATGGCGATGGCGCCGGAAACCAGCTCCAGGCTGTGCTGGGCTTCGCCGCCGGCATGGCCGACGCTCTGCGGCAGCACGCCGGCGAGTGGCGGGGTGATCAGCGCGCCTACCACGGTGGACAGCACGATCAGCACCGCCAGCGGTAGGTTGTGGGCAATGCCGTGGCCGGCATGCGCCTCGGTCTTCGCCTCGCCGTGGAAGGCGATGAAGATCAGCCGGAAGGTGTACAGCGAGGTCATGAACGCACCGGCCAGACCGGCGTAGAGCAGGCCGCTGTGACCGCTGGCGAAGGCTTCCCAGAGGATCTCGTCCTTGGAGTAGAAGCCGGCGGTGATCAGCGGCAGGGCGGCCAGCGCCGCGCCGCCGACGATGAAGCTGGCATAGGCCAGCGGCAGCTTCTTCCACAGGCCGCCCATCTTGAAGATGTTCTGCTCGTGGTGGCAGGCGTGGATCACCGAGCCGGAGGCGAGGAACAGCAGGGCCTTGAAGAAGGCGTGGGTCATCAGGTGGAAGATCGCCGCCTCCCAGGCACCGACGCCGAGGGCGAGGAACATGTAGCCGATCTGGCTCATGGTCGAGTAGGCGAGGATGCGCTTGATGTCGGTCTGCACCAGCGCGGCGAAGCCGGCCAGCACCAGGGTCACGCCGCCGACGATGCCGACCAGCTCGAGGATCTCCGGGGTCAGCAGGAACAGGCCGTTGGTGCGCGCGATCAGGTAGACGCCGGCGGTGACCATGGTCGCCGCGTGGATCAGCGCCGAGACCGGGGTCGGGCCGGCCATGGCGTCGGCCAGCCAGGTCTGCAGCGGCAGCTGGGCGGACTTGCCGACCGCACCGCCGAGCAGCATCAGGGTGGCCAGCCACAGCCAGGTGTCGCCCGCCACGTACTTCTGCGGCGCCAGCACCAGCAGTTCCTGGATGTTCAGCGTGCCCAGGTTGAGCAGCAGGATGAACAGGCCGATAGCCATGAACACGTCGCCGATACGGGTGACGATGAAGGCCTTGAGCGCGGCGTTACCGTTGTTCGGGTTGCTGTAGTAGAAGCCGATCAGCAGGTACGAGCACAGGCCCACGCCTTCCCAGCCGAAGTAGAGGAACAGCAGGTTGTCGCCGAGCACCAGGAACAGCATGCTGGCGATGAACAGGTTGGTGTAGGCGAAGAAGCGCGAGTAGCCCTCCTCGCCGCGCATGTACCAGCTGGCGAACAGGTGGATCAGGAAGCCGACGCCGGTGACCACGCCGAGCATGGTGACCGACAGGCCGTCCAGATACAGGGTGAAGTTCGGCGCGAAGCCGGCGACGTTCATCCACTGCCAGAGCAGCTGGGTGTACACGCCACCTTCCGGCGGCGCGACATTGAACTGCCAGATGACCCAGGCGGCGGTCAGCGCCGACAGGCCCACCGAGCCGACGCCGATCAGCGCGGCCAGGTTCTCGGACAGACGGCCGCGGGAGAAGGCCAGCAGCAGCCAGCCGAGCAGCGGAAACAGACAGGTGAGGAATAGTAGGTTCATCCGCGCATCTCGCTTGCAGCGTCGATATCGAGGGTATTGAAGCGGCGATACAGCTGCAGCAGGATCGCCAGGCCGATGCTGGCCTCGGCGGCGGCCAGGGTGATCACCAGAATGAACAGGATCTGGCCGTCAGCCTGGATCCAGCGACTGCCGGCGACCACGAAGGCCAGCGCGCAGGCGTTCATCATGATTTCCAGGCTCATCAGCACGAACAGGATGTTGCGCCGCACCATCAGGCCGACCAGGCCGAGACTGAACAGCACGGCGGCCAGGGCCAGGCCGTGCTCCATGGGAATCGCATTCATGCGGTGGGCTCCTTGGCTTCGTGGCGGCCGAGGTGGTAGGCGGCGACCAGGGCTGCCAGCAGCAGCATGGAAGCCAGTTCCACCGCCAGCAGGTAGGGACCGTACAGGTGGGTGCCGACCGCCTTGGCGTCGATGGTCGACAGACCGATGGCGGCACCGCTGGAGTTGCCCAGCAGCACGTACAGCAGCAGGGCCAGCATGGCCGCCGAGAGCAGGCCGGGACCGATCCACACGCCGGGGGTGAGCCACTGGCGTTCCTGGTCGGCGGTGGCCGGGCCGAGGTTGAGCATCATCACCACGAAGACGAATAGCACCATGATGGCGCCGGCGTAGACGATGATCTCCAGCACGCCGGCGAACGGGGCGCCGAGGCTGAAGAAGGTCATCGACACGGCCAGCAGCGAAACCACCAGGTAGAGCAGGGCATGCACCGGGTTGGTGTGGGTGATCACCCGCAGGGTGGATGCCACGGCCACTCCGGCGGCGAAATAGAAGGCGAATTCCATCTTTCTTCCGTCCTTTAAGGCAGCAGGCCTTTCACGTTGATCGGCTCGGCCTCGTTCTGCGCGGCGCCTTTCGGCTTGCCGGCAACAGCCATGCCGGCGACGCGGTAGAAGTTGTAGTCCGGGTTCTTGCCCGGGCCCGAGATCAGCAGGTCTTCCTTCTCGTAGACCAGGTCCTGGCGCTTGTACTCGGCCATCTCGAAGTCCGGGGTGAGCTGGATCGCGGTGGTCGGGCAGGCTTCCTCGCACATGCCGCAGAAGATGCAGCGCGAGAAGTTGATGCGGAAGAACTCCGGATACCAGCGGCCGTCGTCCTTCTCGGCCTTCTGCAGCGAGATGCAGCCCACCGGGCAGGCCACCGCGCACAGGTTGCAGGCCACGCAGCGCTCCTCGCCGTCGGGGTCGCGGGTCAGCACGATGCGGCCGCGGTAGCGCGGCGGCAGGTACACGGGTTGCTCGGGGTACTGCAGGGTGTCGCGCTTGCGGAAGGTGTGGGAGAACACCATCACCAGGCTGCGCAGCTGGGTCCAGGTGCCGTGCAGCACCTCGCCAATGTATTTGAACATTGTGTTTCTCCTTACTGGGCAGCCAGCACCAGGGTGCCGGTCACCAGCAGGTTGAGCAGGGTCAGCGGCAGGCAGAACTTCCAGCCGAAGGCCATCATCTGGTCATAGCGCGGGCGCGGAATGGAGGCGCGCAGCAGGATGAACAGCATGATGAAGAAGCAGGTCTTGAGGGCGAACCAGACGAACGACAGTTGCGGTAGGATGCCGAACGGGCCGTGCCAGCCGCCGAAGAACAGGGTCACCAGCAGCGCCGACACCAGCACGATGCCGATGTACTCGCCGACGAAGAACATGCCCCACTTCATCCCCGCGTACTCGATGTGGTAGCCGTCGGCCAGTTCCTGCTCGGCCTCCGGCTGGTCGAACGGGTGACGGTGGGTCACCGCGACGCCGGCGATGAAGAAGGTGCAGAAGCCGAGGAACTGCGGAATGATGAACCACAGGTTCTGTGCCTGATAGTCGACGATGTCGCGCATGTTGAACGAGCCGACCTGGGCGACGATGCCCATCAGCGACAGGCCGAGGAACACCTCGTAGGACAGCGTCTGCGCCGAGGCGCGCAGGGCGCCGAGCAGGGCGAACTTGTTGTTGCTCGACCAGCCGGCGAACAGCACCGCGTACACAGTCAGGCCGGCCATGGCGAAGAAGAACAGCAGGCCGATGTTCAGATCCGCCACGCCCCAGGTCTCGGTCACCGGGATCACCGAGAAGGCGATCAGCAGCGCACTCATGGCGACGATCGGCGCCAGGGTGAAGATCAGCTTGTCGGCGAACGGCGGCGTCCAGTCTTCCTTGAAGAACATCTTCAGCATGTCCGCGGCGATCTGGAACATGCCGTAGGGACCGACGCGGTTGGGGCCGTGGCGATCCTGCCAGAGGCCGAGCAGGCGCCGCTCGACGAAGCTCAGCAGGGCGCCGCAGACCACCACCGCCAGCAGGATGACGATGGCCTTGAGCACGGCGACGATCGCCGCGATCACTTCCGGTGTGAACCAGCTCATTGCGCGACCTCCTGCAGGGTTTCGGCGAACAGCTTGCCGACCAGCGGCGGAATGCCGTCGAAGCCGCTCGGCAGGCCAAGCAGACCGCTGGCCAGTTCCTCGTCGACGCGCAGCGGCAGGCGCAGGGTCTGCCCGGCGAGGGTGAAGCCGAGCAGGGCGCCGTCGTTGAGGCCCAGACGCGCGGCATCCTCGCTGCCGAGGGCGGCGTAGGCGGCTTGGATCCGCTCCTGCACCGGTGCGGCGCGCGAGGAGGTCTCGTCGCTGCCGAAGATGTGGTGCAGGGCGACGACCTGCCAGCGACCGGCAGCGCCGACCTGGGCCGCCGGTACGGCGAACCAGCCGAGGCGGTCGGCCGGGGCGTCGAACAGGCGCACGCCCGGATCGCCGGCGCGCAGGTGGCCGCCGACTTCGTCCTGGAACTTGTTCCAGGCCTGCGGCGAGTTCCAGCCCGGCGACCAGGCAAAGGGGATCTGCTGACGGTCTTCGGCGCTGCCGGAGTAGCCTTCCATGGAGAAGGCGAAGGCGCTGTCCTGGTCCTGCGGCTGACGCGGCTCGTGCACGCTGATGTTGGCGCGCATCGAGGTGCGGCCGCTGTAGCGCAGCGGTTCACGGGCCAGCTTGAGGCCCTTGATGCGGAACGCGGCGGTCGGCGCGGCATCGACGATGCCGGCCAGTTCCGGCTGCACGGCGGCGCAGGCGGCGGTGACCTGATCCAGCTGGGTCCAATCGACGGGCCGGCCCTGCAGGGTGCTGTGCAGGGCGTGCAGCCAGCGCCAGCCCTCGCGGACCAGGTTGTCGGCGTTGTAGTAGCTGGCGTCGAACACCTGGAAGAAGCGCTGGGCGCGGCCTTCCTGGCTGACCAGGGTGCCGTCGCCTTCGGCGAAGCTGGCCGCCGGCAGCACCAGATGGGCGCGGGCGCTGGTGGCGGTGTGCTGGTGATCGGCGACGATCAGCACCTTGGCGGCCTTGAGCGCGGCGTCCACCTTGGCGGCGTCGGCGCGGCGGTAGAGGTCGTTCTCCAGCACCACCAGGGCGTCGGCCTGGCCGGCGCTCAGGGCGTCCAGCGCGGCGTCGACCGATTCGCCGCCCAGCAGGGTCAGGCCGAGGCTGTTGGCCTCGCTGGCGACCAGGCTGATGCCGGCGTTCTTCTCGCGCTGCTTGAGCGCCTTGGCGATGTTGCCGGCGGCCTCGATCAGGGCCTTGGAGCCCAGCGAGGCGCCGGCGACGATCAGCGGGCGCTGGCCGGCCAGCAGGGCGGCGGCGATGCGTTCGGCGAGGGCAGC
>DATCUN010000135.1:0-21449 GCA_036561825.1 Pseudomonas sp. | reverse complement strand
CGGGTCGATCCGGAGTCGGCGGCACGCATCCATCCCAACGATCCGCAGCGTCTGATCCGGGCGCTGGAGGTCTACCGCGTCAGCGGGTTGAGCATGAGCGAACACCGGCAGCGCCAGGTGTTGCAAAATCTGCACGCCGGTACGCCGCAGGGACAGGCTTTGCCTTATACTGTCGCGCAATTGGTCATCGCTCCAGCTCAGCGTCAGGTATTGCATGAGCGCATTGCCCGGCGTTTCAATCTCATGCTGGAACAGGAGTTCATCGCGGAGGTCGAAGCGCTGCATGCCCGTGGCGACCTGCATCCGGGACTGCCCTCGATCCGCTCGGTGGGCTACCGGCAGGTATGGGAATATATCGAAGGACGTCTGACCCGGGACGAGATGACCGAACGCGGCATCATCGCCACCCGCCAGCTGGCCAAACGACAATTCACCTGGCTGCGCAGTTGGTCGCAGTTGCACTGGCTCGACAGCCTGGCCTGCGACAATCTGGCACGCACCTTGAAATACCTGCAAACGATCGCCATTAAAGACTGAGTTTCGCCCGTTGCCGGCTATCCTGTAAAAAAGTGCAGGAATAAGCCACTTTGGGTCGATTTCGACTTACCCATAAAATTACTTACCCCCTGAAGGAGTGTGGACAATGTCGAAAGGGCATTCGCTACAAGACCCTTACCTGAACACCCTGCGCAAAGAGCGCGTTCCGGTTTCCATCTATCTGGTCAACGGCATCAAGCTGCAGGGTCAGATCGAATCGTTCGACCAGTTCGTCATCCTGCTGAAGAACACTGTCAGCCAGATGGTCTACAAGCACGCCATCTCCACCGTGGTTCCGAGCCGTCCGGTACGTCTGCCCAGCAGCGAGCAGGGCGAATCGGGCAGCGACGAATAAGCGGAGTCGCCAGTCTTGTTCTTCGAGCGCCATGAGGGCGGTGAGCGGGCCATTCTGGTTCATCTGGAAGGCCAGGCGCCCGAGGCGCGTGAAGATCCCGACGAGTTCCTCGAGCTGGCCCGTTCGGCAGGCGCCGAGGTGGTCGGCTTCGTCACCATCCCGCGGCATCAGCCCACGGCGCGCTTCCTGATCGGCAGCGGCAAGGTCGAGGAGATCTGCGAGCAGGTCAAGGCCGATGAGGCTGACCTGGTCATCTTCAACCACACCCTTACGCCTAGTCAGGAGCGCAACCTCGAGCGGGTTTTCGAGTGTCGCGTGCTGGACCGTACCGGTCTGATTCTCGACATCTTCGCCCAGCGGGCGCGGACCCACGAGGGCAAGCTGCAGGTCGAGCTGGCCCAGCTGGATCACCTGAGCACGCGTCTGGTGCGTGGCTGGACCCACCTGGAGCGGCAGAAGGGTGGTATCGGTCTGCGTGGCCCCGGCGAAACCCAGCTTGAAACTGACCGTCGCCTGCTGCGCGTGCGCATTGGCCAGATCAAGCAACGCCTGGAGAAGGTGCGCAGCCAGCGTGAGCTGGCACGGCGCGGGCGCAAGCGCGCGGAAGTGCCGGTGGTCTCGCTGGTCGGCTATACCAACGCCGGCAAGTCGACGCTGTTCAATGCGTTGACCTCCGCGGATGTCTATGCCGCCAATCAGCTGTTTGCCACGCTCGATCCGACCCTGCGCCGTCTCGAGTTCGACGACGTCGGCGGGGTGATCCTCGCCGATACCGTGGGCTTCATCCGGCACCTGCCGCACAAGCTGGTCGAGGCGTTCCGCGCCACGCTCGAGGAATCGAGCAATGCCGACCTGCTGCTGCACGTTATCGATGCCCACGAACCGGAACGCCAGCTGCAGATCGAGCAGGTGTATTCGGTGCTCAAGGAGATCGGTGCGGACCAGCTGCCGACCCTCGAGGTGTACAACAAGCTGGACCTGCTGCCCGATGTGGCGCCGCAGATCCAGCGCGACGATACCGGCCGGCCGGTGCGCGTCTGGCTGTCGGCCCGCGAAGGGCAGGGGCTGGACCTGCTGCGGCAGGCCATCAGCGAGCTGCTGGGCAGCGAGCTGTTCGTCGGCACCCTGCGCCTGCCGCAGCAGCTCGGTCGTCTGCGGGCGCAGCTGTTTGCGCTCGGCGCGGTTCAGGACGAGCAGCATGACGAGGAAGGTGCCATCCTGTTGAAGGTGCGCCTGCAGCGGGTGGAGCTGAACAAGCTGGTCAGTCGCGAGGGCTGGAAGTCCGAAGACTTTCTTGCACAACACACTTTGCAATAAAGCCCGGGTCGACGGTTTTGCCGCTGATCAGGGGCTTTCTGTAGCATGGGCGGATGTGCGCCAAATGCGCGTCTATGCGTTATCAGTGGGGAGAACGCTATGGCTTGGAATGAGCCGGGTGGTGGCAACTCGAACGACCAGGATCCCTGGGGTGGTCGCCGTGGCGGCGGCCGTCAGGGGCCGCCAGACCTGGATGAAGCCTTGCGCAAGCTGCAGGACAACCTGAACAGTCTGTTCGGGGGGCGCAAGCGTGGCGGTGCGGATGGTGGGACCGGCAAGGGTGGTGGTGTCGGCCTGCTGGCGATCGGCTTCGGCCTGCTGGCCGCGCTCTGGCTGTACAGCGCCGTCTATGTGGTCGACGAGCAGGAGCAGGCAGTGATTCTGCGCTTCGGCAAGTACTACGAAACTGTCGGGCCGGGCCTGAACCTGTATTTCCCGCCGATCGACCGCAAGTTCCAGGATAACGTCACCCGCGAGCGTGCCTACACCAAGCAGGGGCAGATGCTCACCGAGGACGAGAACATCATCGAGGTGCCGCTGACCGTGCAGTACCGCGTGAGCAACCTGCAGGAGTTCGTGCTCAACGTCGACCAGCCGGAAATCAGCCTGCAGCACGCCACCGACAGCGCCCTGCGTCACGTGGTCGGCTCGACCTCGATGGATCAGGTGCTGACCGAGGGTCGCGAGCAGATGGCGGGCGAGGTCAAGGAGCGCCTGCAGCGTTTCCTCGATACCTACAAGACCGGTATCACGGTGACCCAGGTGAACATCCAGAGTGCCGCCGCGCCGCGCGAGGTGCAGGAAGCCTTCGACGACGTGATCCGTGCCCGCGAGGACGAGCAGCGCGAGAAGAATCAGGCAGAGGCCTACGCCAACGGCGTGATTCCGGAAGCGCGCGGCCAGGCTCAGCGCATCGTCGAGGATGCCAACGGCTATCGCGAGGAAGTGGTGGCGCGCGCCCAGGGCGAGGCCGACCGCTTCAGCCGGCTGGTTGCCGAGTATCGCAAGGCACCGGACGTGACCCGTGAGCGCCTGTATCTGGAAACCATGCAGGAAATGCTCAGCAACACCAGCAAGGTGCTGGTCACCGGTGAGCAGGGACAGAACAACCTACTCTATCTGCCGCTGGACAAGATGATCGATAGCCGGGCGCCGGCGGCCGGTGCGGTAGCGCCGAGTGCCCAGGCCGGGGCGGCCGAGCCTGCGTCGCGGGCGGCGGTCGACCTGCAGCGTGACCTGCGTACGAGGGAGAGCCGCTGATGAGCAACAAGTCGCTGATCGCCCTGATTGCTGCTGCCGTGCTGGCGCTGATCGGGTGGAACTGCTTCTACATCGTGTTGCAGACCGAGAAGGCGGTGCTGCTGCAGTTTGGCCGGATTGTCCAGGCCGACGTGCAGCCGGGTCTGCATGTGAAGATCCCTTACGTCAATCAGGTGCGCAAGTTCGATGCGCGCCTGCTGACGCTGGACTCGCCGACCGAGCGCTTCCTCACTCTGGAGAAGAAGGCAGTGATGGTCGACGCCTTCGCCAAGTGGCGGGTGGCCGATGCCGAGCGCTTCTACACGGCGACCTCGGGCATGAAGCAGATTGCCGACGAGCGTCTGTCGCGGCGTCTGGAGTCCGGTCTGCGCGACCAGTTCGGCAAGCGCACCCTGCATGAAGTGGTGTCCGGCGAGCGCGATGCGCTGATGGCCGATATCACCCAGTTGCTGGATCGCATGGCGCGTCGCGAGCTGGGCATTGAGGTGCTTGACGTGCGAGTCAAGGCCATCGACCTGCCCAAGGAGGTCAATCGCAGCGTGTTCGAGCGCATGAGTACCGAGCGCGAGCGCGAGGCCCGCGAGCACCGCGCCAAGGGTCGCGAACTGGCCGAAGGCATTCGTGCCGACGCCGACCGCCAGCGTCGCGTGCTGCTGGCCGAGGCTTATCGCGAGTCGGAAGAGCTGCGCGGCCAGGGTGATGCCCAGGCGGCGGCGATCTACGCCAAGGCCTACAGCCAGGATGCGGAGTTCTACTCCTTCCACCGCAGTCTGCAGGCCTATCGGCAGAGCTTTTCCGGCAAGCGCGACATGATGGTGCTCGATCCGAAGAGCGACTTCTTCCGCTATCTGGAGCAGTCCAGGCCCTGAGGCGTCCACCCGGCGGCCGTTGCGCGGCTGCCGGGGTGACCTCGGGGAAAACGTGTTATTATGAATCAGCCGGGATTTCCCGGCTTTTTTGCGTCTGCGGGAACCATGTGGCAAGAACTGGGCATCGCTTTTTGTCTGCTGCTGGTACTGGAAGGCATTCTGCCGTTCCTCTGTCCGCGGCGCTGGCGCGAGGCTGTCGTCAGTCTGGCCCGGCTGGAGGATCGCCAGCTGCGACTGATCGGACTGGGCAGCATGCTGCTGGGAACGGCCCTGTTGTACGGGCTTCGTTGAATACCACGCCCGGCTGAACGGGGAGAGACAATATGGCAACGCTGGACCGCTGGCTGCTGCCGGATGGAATCGAAGAGGTGCTGCCGGCAGAGGCGGCCCGCATAGAGACGGCTCGCCGTCAGGTGCTGGATCTGTTCCGCAACTGGGGCTACGAGCTGGTCATTACCCCGCATATCGAATACCTGGAGTCCCTGCTCACGGGCGCGGGTCAGGATCTCGATCTGCGGACCTTCAAGGTCACCGATCCGTTGTCCGGCCGGCAGATGGGCTTCCGTGCCGACATCACGCCGCAGGTGGCGCGTCTCGATGCGCATACCCATCGCCAGGAAGGGCCGAGCCGCCTGTGCTATGCCGGCAGTGTGCTGCATGCGCGTCCGGGTGTGCTGTCCACTTCGCGCAGCCCGATCCAGATCGGTGCCGAGCTGTATGGCGATGCCAGCACGGCCAGTGATAGCGAGGTCATCAGCCTGATGCTCGAGGTGCTGGAGCTGGCGGGTGTCGCCGAGGTGCACATGGATCTCGGTCATGTTGGCATCTATCGCGGCTTGGCGCGTGCCGCCGGCCTGTCCGGCGAAGCCGAGCAGCAGTTGTTCGATGCCCTGCAGCGCAAGGCCATCGACGAGGTGGCGGCATTGACCGCGGCTCTGCCGGTCGAGCAGGCGTCCATGCTGCGCGCTCTGGCCGAGCTGTGCGGCGGACGTGAAGTGCTGGCGCAGGCGCGCGCGCAACTGGCCGCTGCGCCGGCTGAGGTGCTGGCTGCGCTGGCCGAGCTGGAAGAGCTGGCCAGCCTCTTGAGCGCGCGCTATCCGACGCTGCCGCTGTATTTCGACCTGGGCGAGCTGCGCGGCTATCACTATCACACTGGTGCGGTGTTTGCGGCCTTCGTGCCGGGCGTCGGTCAGGCGATTGCCCAGGGCGGACGCTACGACGACATCGGCGCCCATTTCGGCCGCGCGCGACCGGCCACCGGTTTTTCCACCGATCTGAAGGCGCTGGTCGGTCTGGGGCAGGCCATTCAGGCCGAAGCTCCGGGCGGCGTCTGGGCACCGCAGGGCGGCGATGCGCGGCTCTGGCAGGCGGTGCTCGAGCTGCGACGCAGCGGGCGGCGGGTGGTGCAGGCACTGCCCGGGCAGACCCAGGCAGAGGCCCGTGCCGCGGGCTGCGACAGCGAATTGCATTTGCAGGAGGGTGGCTGGCAGGTCTCGCCGCTGGCCTCCTGAGTACTTTCTTCGGCGTGCGCGCCGGTACCGACCTTTCACGAGGGGACAAGTGTTATGGGTAAGAATGTCGTCGTCCTGGGCACCCAGTGGGGTGATGAGGGCAAGGGCAAGATCGTCGACCTGCTGACCGACCAGGCTGCTGCCGTGGTGCGTTATCAGGGCGGCCACAATGCCGGTCACACCCTGGTGATCGATGGCGAGAAGACCGTGCTGCACCTGATTCCGTCCGGCATCCTGCGCGAGAACGTGCAGTGCCTGATCGGCAACGGTGTGGTGGTGGCGCCCGATGCGCTGCTCAAGGAAATCACCAAGCTGGAAGAGAAGGGTGTGCCGGTGCGCGAGCGCCTGCGCATCAGCCCGGCCTGTACCCTGATCCTGCCGTATCACGTGGCCCTGGACCAGGCCCGCGAAGCGGCCCGCTCCGAAGGCAAGATCGGCACCACCGGTCGCGGCATCGGCCCGGCGTACGAGGACAAGGTGGCGCGTCGCGGCCTGCGCATCGCCGACCTGTTCAATCCGGAGCGTTTTGCGGTCAAGCTCAAGGAGCTGCTGACCTATCACAACTTCGTTCTGGAGAACTTCTACAAGGTCGATCCGGTCGACTACCAGAAGACCCTGGACGAGGCGCTGGCCTACGCCGAGATCCTCAAGCCGATGGTCACCGACGTGGCGGCCCGCCTGCACGAGCTGCGCAAGGCGGGTGCCTACATCATGTTCGAGGGCGCCCAAGGCTCCCTGCTGGATATCGATCACGGCACCTACCCCTACGTGACCAGCTCCAGCACCACCGCCGGCGGTACCGCCACCGGTTCCGGTTTCGGTCCGCTGTACCTGGACTACATCCTCGGCATCACCAAGGCCTACACCACGCGCGTCGGCTCCGGTCCGTTCCCCACCGAGCTGTTCGACGACGTCGGTGCGCGCCTGGCGAGCAAGGGTCACGAGTTCGGTTCCACCACCGGGCGGGCCCGTCGCTGCGGCTGGTTCGATGCGGTGATCCTGCGTCGCGCCATCGAGATCAACTCGATCTCCGGTTTGTGCCTGACCAAGCTGGATGTGCTCGATGGCCTCGAAACCGTCAAGCTGTGCGTGGCCTACAAGAACGCCGCCGGCGAGCTGGTGAGCGAAGCGCCGACCGACGCGGACAGCTATCTGGGTCTCGAGCCGGTCTACGAGGAAATGCCGGGCTGGAGCGAATCCACCGTGGGTGCGCAGTCCGTCGAACAGCTGCCGGCCAACGCCCGTGCCTACATCAAGCGCGTGGAAGAGCTGGTGGGTGCGCCGATCGACATCATTTCCACCGGTCCGGATCGCAACGAAACCATCGTCCTGCGTCATCCCTTCGCCTGATCGCTGGCTGCATGAAAAGGACCGCCTGCGGGCGGTCTTTTTTTGCCTGGAAAAAAGTGCGCGATGGCAGCCGGCAGGCTTTGTTCTGGGGCGGGGGAGGATGGGATGCTTTTCTTCAGGCGAAAAAAAACCGGATCGTGAGATCCGGTTTTTTCGAATTGGTGCCCAGAAGAAGACTCGAACTTCCACGGTGTTGCCACCACTGATACCTGAAACCAGCGCGTCTACCAATTCCGCCATCTGGGCGTGCCATTTTTGCCGTTACACGGCGAAGCTGACTGCTTCTTTTACGCACTCGCCGAAGCGAATGTTTAGAATTGGTGCCCAGGAGAAGACTCGAACTTCCACGGTGTTGCCACCACTGATACCTGAAACCAGCGCGTCTACCAATTCCGCCACCTGGGCTAATAGTGCGATGATTGCTCATCTGCTCTATCGTTACAGCGTTCACTGCTGCTGTGGGCGCAAACTATACGGGGGCTGGGGGAGCTTGTAAACCCCTGATATGAAAAAATTTTATTGTGCCGACAAGGCTGCGCTCGGCGCCGCTTTCGCGCTTCAATATAGGCATGACCACAAGCAAGACAACCACAGGTAAAACCGGACATATGGCCGATGATTGGCAAACCCTCGATCCCGAGGCCGCCCGCGAGGCGGAAAAATACGCAAACCCCATTCCCAGTCGTGAGCTGATCCTCGCGCACTTGGCCGAGCGCGGTGCGCCGGCTTCCCGTGCGCAGCTGTTCGAGGAGCTCGGGCTGCATGGCGAGGAGGCCGAGGAGGCCTTGCGCCGCCGACTGCGCGCCATGGAGCGCGATGGTCAACTGATCTACACCCGCCGCGGCGCCTATGCCCCGGTGGACAAGCTGGACCTGATCCGCGGGCGCGTCAGCGGCCACCGCGACGGCTTCGGCTTCCTGATTCCTGACGACGGCAGCGACGATCTGTTCCTCAGTCCGGCACAGATGCGTCTGGTATTTGACGGCGACCGCGCGCTGGCGCGGGTTGCCGGTCTCGACCGCCGCGGCCGGCGCGAAGGCGCGCTGGTCGAAGTGCTTACGCGCGCCCACGAAACCCTGGTCGGTCGCTTCTTCGAGGAAAGCGGCGTTTCCATGGTGGTGGCCGACAACCCGAAGGTCCAGCAGCAGGTGCTGGTCCTGCCGGGCAAGCAGGGCGCGGCGCGCCATGGCCAGTTCGTCCAGGTGCGCATCGATGTGTGGCCGACGGCGTTCCGCCAGGCCCAGGGCGAGGTGGTCGAGGTGCTCGGCGACTATATGGCGCCGGGCATGGAGATCGAGGTTGCCATGCGCAGCTACGACCTGCCGCACGAGTGGCCGGAGGCCCTGCTCAAGGAGGCGAAGAAGCTCAAGCCCGAAGTGGAGGATAAGGACAAGGAGAAGCGCGTCGATCTGCGCGGGCTGCCCTTCGTCACCATCGATGGCGAGGACGCCCGCGACTTCGACGACGCGGTCTACGCCGAGGCGGTCAAGGGCGCCGGCTGGCGTCTGTTCGTCGCCATTGCCGACGTCTCCCATTATGTGAAGGTGGGCTCGGCGCTGGACGAGGAGGCGGTCAAGCGCGGCAACTCGGTGTATTTCCCCGAGCGGGTGATCCCGATGCTGCCGGAAGAGCTGTCCAACGGCCTGTGCTCGCTGAATCCGCTGGTCGATCGCCTGGCCATGGTCTGCGAGATGACCGTGTCGAAGAGCGGCGAGCTGACCGGCTACCAGTTCTATGAGGCGGTGATCCACTCCCATGCGCGTCTGACCTACACCAAGGTCAGTCAGTTGCTGGAGAAGCCCAACTCCACCGAGGCCAAGTACCTGCGCGAGCAGATGCCGCATCTGGTGCCGCACCTGCGTCAGCTGTATGCGCTGTACAAGGTGCTGCTGGCGGCGCGCCAGGTGCGCGGCGCCATTGACTTCGAGACCCAGGAAACGCGCATCGTCTTCGGCGCCGACCGCAAGATCACCGAGATCCGCCCGACCCAGCGCAACGATGCGCACCGGCTGATCGAGGAGTGCATGCTCTGCGCCAACGTCGCCACGGCGCTGTTCCTCAAGGAGCACGAGGTGCCGGCGCTGTACCGCGTGCACGACGGTCCGCCCGCGGAAAAGTTGGAGAAGCTGCGCAGTTTCCTCGGTGAGCTGGGCTTGACTCTGAATCGCGGCAAGGGCGATCCGACGCCCAAGGACTACCTGAAGCTGCTCGAGGCGGTGCGTGAGCGCCCGGATCAGCACCTGATCCAGACCGTGATGCTGCGCTCGCTGAGCCAGGCGGTGTACAGCGCCGACAATGCCGGTCACTTCGGTCTCAACTACGAGGCCTACACCCACTTCACCTCGCCGATCCGTCGTTATCCGGATCTGCTGGTGCATCGGGCGATCCGCAGCGTGATCCGCTCCAAGCGCGCCACCGAAAAGGTGCGGCGCGTCGGTGCGGCGAGCATGCCCAAGGCGCGCATCTATCCGTACGACGAGGGGCGTCTGGAGCAGCTCGGCGTGCAGTGCTCGATGACCGAGCGGCGCGCCGACGAGGCGACCCGTGATGTGGTCAACTGGCTGAAGTGCGAATACATGCGCGAGCGGGTCGGCGAGCGTTTCCCGGGTGTGGTCACCGCGGTCACCGGCTTTGGCCTGTTCGTTGAGCTGACCGACATCTATGTGGAGGGTCTGGTGCATGTCACTGCCCTGCCGGGCGACTACTACCACTTCGATCCGGTCCATCACCGCCTGAGTGGCGAGCGTTCCGGGCGCAGCTTCCGTCTCGGCGACACCGTCGAGGTGCTGGTGGCACGGGTCGATCTCGACGAACGCAAGATCGACTTCGAACTCGGCGACACCCCGCAGTCCGTACAGCCGGCGCGCAAGCGTGCGGGCAAGGCTGAAGAGGGGCGTACGGGTGCCGGCAAGGCGCCAGGGCGCAAGCGTGGCGCCGCGCGGGAACCCGAGCCGGTAGCGGCCGAGTCGCGCAGTCCGCGTGGCCCGGCACGCAAGACCGGCCGGGTCCAGGCCCTGCCGGAAGTGGCACCGGCGCTGGAGGAGCAGGCCGATGCGCTGCTGGGCAATGTCGATGTGCATAAGAGTCGGGCGCTGAAGAAGAAACTGCTGGAGGAGGCCCATGCGCCGGCCAAGCCGTCCGCCAAGGGGGGCAAGGGCGGCAAGGCGGGTGCAGGCAAGGGCGGCAAGGATAAGGCGGCCGGTGCCGGGAAGGCTTCGGCGAAGAAGGCCATTCCCCGGCCGGTCAGGGTTTCCGGCGCGGGCAAGGCCAAGCCAGCCAAGAAGGCCGGCGCAGCCGGCAGTGCGCCCGCGGCGGATGCGCCGGCGGGGCGAGCCATACGTAAACGCAAGGTCAAAGAATGAGTCAGTGGGAGCGAGTCTACGGCGTGCATGCCGTAGAGGCATTGCTGCGCCATCACCCCAAGCGGGTCAAGCAGTTGTGGTTGGCCGAGGGGCGCCAGGATCCGCGGGTGCAGGCGCTGGTGCAGCTGGCCGGTGAGGCGCGGGTGCCGGTCGGCCAGCGTGAGCGGCGCGAGCTGGATGAGTGGGCCGAGGGCGTGCACCAGGGCGTGGTCGCCGAGGTCAGTCCGAGTCAGGTGTGGGGCGAGAACTTCCTCGACGAGTTGCTGGCGCGCGGCGAGTCTGTGCCGCTGCTGCTGGTGCTCGACGGGGTGACCGATCCGCACAACCTCGGCGCCTGCCTGCGCACCGCCGATGCAGCCGGGGTGCAGGCGGTGATCGTGCCCAAGGACAAGTCGGCGACCCTCAATGCCACCGTGCGCAAGGTTGCCTGCGGTGCGGCGGAAGTGATGCCGCTGGTGGCGGTGACCAACCTGGCGCGTACCCTGGAGAAGCTGCAGCAGCAGGGGCTGTGGGTGGTCGGCACCGCTGGCGAGGCGACCCAGGAGATCTACGATCTCGACCTGCGCGGGCCGACCGTGCTGGTGATGGGCGCCGAGGGCAAGGGCATGCGCCGCCTGACCCGCGAGCACTGCGACTACCTGGCCAAGCTGCCGATGGGTGGCAGCGTCAGCAGTCTCAATGTCTCGGTGGCTACCGGCGTCTGCCTGTTCGAGGCGGTTCGCCAGCGCCGCCCGTCCGTGCCGGCATGAATCGCTGCCCCGCATTGCTTGCGGGGCAGCGGTCCCCTCCGTACAATGCCACCCCTTGCCGTCGCGGCAGGCGTATTTGCGCCCGCGCCCGGCAAGCACACACGAAATATTCACTCCTTGCCTGACCGCCCTGGCGGCAGGCTGCATAACCGTAAGGAGCATTTATGCGTCATTACGAAATCGTCTTCCTGGTTCACCCGGATCAGAGTGAGCAGGTTGGCGGTATGGTCGAGCGTTACACCAAGACCATCGAAGAAGACGGCGGCAAGGTTCACCGCCTGGAAGACTGGGGCCGTCGTCAGCTGGCTTACGCCATCGACAACGTGCACAAGGCTCACTACGTTCTGATGAACGTCGAGTGCAGCGGTGCTGCCCTGGCCGAGCTGGAAGACAACTTCCGCTACAACGACGCCGTGATCCGCAACCTGGTGATCCGTCGCGACGAAGCCGTGACCGAACAATCCGAGATGCTCAAGGCCGAAGAAAGCCGCAACGAGCGCCGCGAGCGTCGTGACCGCAGCGACAGCGCCGAAGGCGCCGCTGAAGGCAGCGACGGCGACAGCGCCGACGAGTAATCTTCGTAACCAGTATTGAGGAGCCACTTTCATGGCACGTTTTTTCCGTCGTCGTAAGTTCTGCCGTTTCACCGCTGAAGGCGTTCTGGAGATCGATTACAAGGATCTCAACACCCTGAAGGCCTACGTCTCCGAAACCGGCAAGATCGTTCCGAGCCGTATCACCGGCACCAAAGCCAAATATCAGCGTCAGCTGGCTACCGCGATCAAGCGCGCCCGCTACCTGGCCCTGCTGCCCTACACCGACAGCCACGGTCGTTGAGACCCGGACGTCGACAGGTCAACGGATGTAATACATGCGGGCACTAGCTGACTTCGTCATGCGCGGACGCCTGCAGGCCACCCTTGCGGTGGTCGTTGCGGCGGCGCTGCCCCTGCTGTTCTGGGTGAGCGCCGCGGCGGGCTCGCTGGTTCTGCTGCGGCGTGGTCTGAACGATGCCCTGGGGATCGTTCTCTGGGCGCTGTTGCCGACCTTGCTGTGGTGGTACTTCGGCGAACCGCGGCCGCTGCTGGTGTTGTCCGGCAGTCTGGCGTTGGCGCTGGTGCTGCGGATCAGCGTCTCCTGGACGCGGGTCCTGCTGGCCAGCGTGCTGCTCGGCGTGCTGTATGGCGTGATCATCGATGCCGTGTTCGGCGAGGTGGTCAAGCGTAACGCTACCGAGCTGCTCGAGCTGATGCCGCAGATGCTGGGTGAGAACTACCGGCAGATGACGGCAGACGAGAAGGCGCAAATCGGCGGGCTGTTGGCGCCGGTGCTGACCGGCCTGATGGCCGGCCTGCTGCAACTGCTCAGCCTGCTCTGTGTGCTGCTGGGCCGTTACTGGCAGGCGCTGCTGTACAACCCGGGCGGTTTCGGTCGCGAGTTTCGCGCCGTCCGCCTGCCGGCACCGATGGCGGTGTCCTTGCTGGTGGGAATTTTCCTGCTGCCGGGACTGAGCATCGAGCTGGCCATGCTGACACCGCTGTGCAGTGTGCCGCTGGCGTTTGCCGGCGTGGCTCTGCTGCACGGGCTGGTGGCGCAGCAGCGCCTGGCGCGCTTCTGGCTGGTGGGTTTGTATGTCTCGCTGCTGTTGTTCATGCAGCTGGTGTATCCGTTGTTGGTCGTGTTGGCCGTTGTCGACAGTCTGTTTGATTTCCGTGGGCGCGCGGCGCGCGATGGCGCGAACGGGCCCACGGACGGTGAAGGTTAAAAGTTAAGAGGTTAAAGCCAAATGGAAATCATCCTGCTGGAAAAAATCGCCAACCTGGGCAACCTGGGCGACAAGGTTAACGTCAAGGCCGGTTACGGTCGCAACTACCTGCTGCCGCAGGGCAAGGCCACCGTGGCCAGCGCCGAGAACGTTGCGGCGTTCGAAGCCCGTCGTGCCGAGCTGGAAAAGCTGGCTGCCGAGAAGAAGGCCTACGCCGAATCCCGCGCTGCCCAGCTGGCTGAACTGGAAGTCACCATCACCGCCACCGCTGGCGATGAAGGCAAGCTGTTCGGTTCGATCGGTACCCACGACATCGCCGACGCCCTGACCGCCTCCGGCGTGGAAGTGGCCAAGAGCGAAATCCGCCTGCCCAACGGTACCATCCGTCAGGTCGGCGAGTACGATGTGGCCGTGCACCTGCACAGCGACGTCGAAGCCACCGTTCGCGTGGTGGTGGTGGCTGCCTGAGGCATCCCCCAAGCGCCCGTGCATCGATGATGCCGGGCGGTTAACATCGGGCACGACCTGCGTCTTCGCAGGCGTGCCCTTTGTCTTTCTGCAGCACAGAACATCGCGAGCCCATGAACGAAATCAGCGTCCCCGAACAGTACGATCTGGAAACCGCCGCCCTCAAGGTGCCGCCGCATTCCATCGAGGCCGAGCAGGCCGTGATCGGTGGCCTGATGCTGGACAACAACGCCTGGGAGCGGGTGCTGGATCTGGTGTCCGACGGCGACTTCTACCGGCATGACCACCGGCTGATCTTCCGGGCCATCTACAAGCTTGCCGAGCGCAACCAGCCGTTCGACGTGGTCACCCTGTCCGAGCAGCTGGACAAGGAAGGCCAGCTGGCCCAGTCCGGCGGCCTGGCCTATCTCGGCGAGCTGGCCAAGAACACGCCGTCGGTGGCCAACATCAAGGCCTACGCGCAGATCATCCGCGAGCGCGCCACCCTGCGGCAGCTGATCGGCATCAGCAACGAGATCGGCGACAGTGCCTACAACCCGCAGGGGCGTGGCGCCGACGAGATTCTCGACGAGGCCGAGCGCAAGATCTTCCAGATCGCCGAGGCGCGGCCGAAGAGTGGCGGCCCGGTGGGCCTCAACGAGCTGCTGACCAAGGCCATCGACCGCATCGACACGCTGTTCAACACCCATGAGGCGATCACCGGCATCTCCACCGGCTTCGCCGACCTGGACGACAAGACCAGCGGCCTGCAGCCTGGCGACCTGATCATCGTCGCCGGCCGCCCGTCGATGGGCAAGACCACCTTCGCCATGAACCTGGTGGAGAACGCCGTGCTGCGCAGCGACAAGGCGGTGATGGTCTACTCGCTGGAGATGCCTGGCGAATCGCTGGTGATGCGTATGCTGTCCTCGCTCGGGCGCATCGACCAGACCAAGGTGCGTTCCGGTCGCCTCGACGACGACGACTGGCCGCGGCTGACCTCGGCGGTCAACCTGCTCAACGAGCGCAAGCTGTTCATCGACGACACCGCCGGCATCACCCCGTCGGAAATGCGCGCGCGCACCCGCCGCCTGGTGCGCGAGCATGGCGAGCTGGCGCTGATCATGGTCGACTATCTGCAGCTGATGCAGATCGGCGGTTCTGGAGGGGAGAACCGTACCAACGAGATTTCCGAGATCTCCCGCTCGCTGAAGGGCCTGGCCAAGGAGTTCAACTGTCCGGTGATCGCCCTGTCGCAGCTCAACCGCTCGCTGGAGCAGCGGCCGAACAAGCGACCGATCAACTCCGACCTGCGCGAGTCGGGCGCCATCGAGCAGGACGCCGACGTGATCATGTTCGTCTACCGCGACGAGGTCTACCATCCGGAAACCGAGCACAAGGGGGTCGCCGAGATCATCATCGGCAAGCAGCGGAACGGTCCGATCGGCACCGTGCGGCTGGCCTTCCTCGGCAAGTACACGCGCTTCGAGAACCTGGCGCCGGGGATGTACAACTTCGACGACGAATGACCGCGAATCCATCGCTGGATCAAGGAAAACGGGCGCCCAGCGGGTAAGATGGGCGCCCGTTTTCCGTTTCGAGGTCGAACCGTCATGCGCCCGCTGGTTGCCACCATCGATCTGTCCGCCATCCGCCACAACTACATGCTGGCCAAGGCCTGTGCACCGGAGCGGCTGGTCTTTGCGGTGGTCAAGGCCAATGCCTACGGCCATGGCGCACGCGAGGCGGTCAGTGCCCTGCCGGAAGCCGACGGCTTCATCGTCGCCTGCCTGGAGGAGGCCGGCGAGGTGCGCGCCCTGCACGGCAAGGCGCGCGTGCTGCTGCTGCAGGGCTGCTTCGAGGCGAAGGAGTACCTGATGGCCGCGCAGCTGGCGCTGGACGTGGTGGTGCAGAGTCGCGAGCAGGCCGAGGCGCTGCTCGGCAGCGCGCTGAATCGCCCGCTGAACATCTGGCTCAAGCTGGATTCCGGCATGCATCGCCTGGGATTCGCGGCTGACGAGCTGCGCGCCTGGCATGCGCGCCTGGCCGCTGCCGAGCAGGTGGCCGAGCTTAACCTGATCAGTCACTTCGCCTGTGCCGACCTGCCCGAACACCCGCTCAACCGGATTCAGCTGGACTGCTACCGCAGCATGGACGACCTGCCGTTCGACTGCCGCTCGCTGGCCAACTCGGCGGCCATCCTCACCCGTCCCGAGGCGCACATGGACTGGTTGCGACCGGGCATCATGCTCTACGGCGCCAGCCCGTTCGCCGATCGTCCGGCCGCCGAGCTGGGTCTGCGCCCGGCGATGACCCTCGGTGGCAGCCTGATCGCCGTGCGCGAAGTGCCGGCCGGCGACAGCGTCGGCTACGGCGCCAGTTGGGTCGCCGAGCGGCCGACGCGCATCGGCACCATCAGCTGCGGCTATGCCGACGGCTACCCGCGCAGCGCGCCGGCGGGCACGCCGGTGCTGGTCTGCGGCCAGCGCGTGCCGCTGGTCGGTCGCGTTTCCATGGATATGCTGACGGTGGATCTCTCGGCGGTGCCCGAGGCCGGGGTCGGCTCGCCGGTGGAGCTGTGGGGCGCCCAGCTGCCGGTGGACGAGGTGGCTGCCGCCTGTGGCACCATCGGCTACGAGCTGCTCAGCAAGGTCACCGCACGGGTGCCGCGCCGCCACCGTTACTGAGCCGAGAAACGATTGATTTGATGGCTGCCACGCTCCTGCGTGGGAGCCCGGACGCGGACGCTTCGCGTCCGTTGCGTGGCGGATGGGGCGCTGAGCGTCCCACTGCGCAGCCTCGACAGCCGCGCCGCCAATCCCGACCCCAAGCGTCGGACTTGTTCACTTTTTGTGCTATCCTCCGCGCCCGCGCCAACCCCCTCCCGAGATTTCCTGGTCATCGCCATGCAAGCCGCCAAGCCGCTGTTCGACTATCCCAAGTACTGGGCCGAATGTTTCGGACCCGCACCCTTCCTGCCGATGAGTCGGGAAGAGATGGATCTGCTTGGCTGGGATTCCTGCGACGTGATCATCGTCACCGGCGATGCCTACGTCGACCACCCGTCGTTCGGCATGGCGATCATCGGTCGCCTGCTCGAGGCCCAGGGTTTCCGCGTCGGCATCATCAGTCAGCCGGACTGGCAGTCGAAGGACGACTTCATGAAGCTCGGCGAGCCGAACCTGTTCTTTGGGGTGGCGGCGGGCAACATGGACTCGATGATCAACCGCTATACCGCCGACCGCAAGGCGCGCTCGGATGATGCCTATACGCCGGGCGGTATGGCCGGCAAGCGCCCGGACCGCGCAAGCATGGTCTACAGCCAGCGCTGCCGCGAAGCCTACAAGGGCGTGCCGATCGTGCTCGGCGGCATCGAGGCCTCGCTGCGCCGCATCGCCCACTACGACTACTGGCAGGACAAGGTGCGCCACTCGATCCTGATGGACGCCAAGGCCGACCTGCTGCTGTACGGCAACGCCGAGCGCGCCATCATCGAAGTGGCCCAGCGCCTGGCCGCCGGCGAGCCGGTGCAGGCGATCAGCGATGTGCGCGGTACCGCCTTCGTGCGCCGCGACACCCCCGCGGGCTGGCTCGAGCTCGATTCCACGCGCATCGACCGTCCCGGCAAGATCGACAAGGTCATCAATCCCTACGTCAACACCCAGGATCTCGAGGTCTGTGCCATCGAGCAGGCCAAGGGCGAGGTGGACGACCCCAACGAGGCCAAGCCGGTCGAGTTGCTGCCGCATCCGCGCCTGGAGCGGGACAAGACGGTGATCCGCCTGCCGTCGTTCGAGAAGGTGCGCAGCGACGCGGTCCTCTACGCCCACGCTAACCGCGTGCTGCACCTGGAGACCAATCCGGGCAACGCCCGCGCCCTGGTGCAGCGCCACGGCGACAGCGACGTGTGGCTGAATGCGCCGCCGATCCCGCTGACCACCGAGGAGATGGACTACGTATTCGGTCTGCCTTACGCCCGCGTGCCGCACCCGGCCTACCAGGGCGAGAAGATCCCGGCCTACGAGATGATCCGTTTCTCGGTCAACATCATGCGTGGCTGCTTCGGCGGCTGCACCTTCTGCTCGATCACCGAGCACGAGGGGCGGATCATCCAGAACCGCTCGGAGGAGTCGATCCTGCGCGAGATCGAGGAGATCCGCGACAAGGTGCCGGGCTTCACCGGGGTGATTTCCGACCTCGGCGGGCCGACCGCCAACATGTACCGCATCGCCTGCAAGAGCCGCGAGATCGAGGCTGCCTGCCGCAAGCCGTCGTGCGTGTATCCGGGCATCTGCGACAACCTGAATACCGACCATTCGGCGCTGATCCAGCTGTACCGTGACGCCCGCGCGTTGCCCGGGGTGAAGAAGATCCTCATCGCCTCCGGCCTGCGCTACGACCTCGCCGTGGAGTCGCCGGAGTACGTCCGGGAGCTGGTCACCCACCATGTCGGCGGCTATCTGAAGATCGCTCCGGAGCATACCGAGCGCGGCCCGCTGGACAAGATGATGAAGCCGGGGATCGGTACCTTCGACCGCTTCAAGAAGATGTTCGACAAGTACACCAAGGAGGCGGGCAAGGAGCAGTACCTGATCCCGTACTTCATCGCCGCCCACCCCGGCACCACCGACGAGGACATGATGAACCTCGCCCTGTGGCTCAAGCGCAACGGCTTTCGCGCCGACCAGGTGCAGGCGTTCTACCCGTCGCCGATGGCCACCGCCACCGCCATGTACCACTCGGGGCGCAACCCGCTGCGTAAGGTCACCTACAAGAGCGAGGGCGTGGCCATCGTCAAGGGCGAGCGCCAGCGCCGCCTGCACAAGGCCTTCTTGCGCTACCACGACCCGAGCAACTGGCCGCTGCTGCGCGAGGCGCTGAAGAGCCTGGGCCGCGCCGACCTGATCGGCCCCGGCAAGCACCAGTTGATCCCGGCCACCCAGCCGGTGGGAGAGGGCGGCTACCAGAGCGCGCGGCGCAAGAATTCCACCCCGGTGGGCAGCAAGAAAGTCGGTGGGGCCGCCTCAGGCAAGCCGCTGCTGACCCAGCACAGCGGTCTGCCGCCGCGCGCCAGCGATGGCAGCAAGCCGTGGAGCAAGGGCGAGGAAGGCAAGGCGCAGGCGTTCGCCAAGGGTAAGAAGAAGCCGGCCGGCAAGCGTCCCGGCGCACGCTGAGCAGAGCCACCGAGCCCGCGCCGCGGGCTCGGTGGTCAGCGCGGAAAGAAATTACGCAGAATCGGTGCCGCCAGCAGCGGGCGGCACCGACGGGTGCCTCAGTGCAGGACGGCGCGGTGCGGCGTGCCTGCGCAGTGCAGGGCCAGCCAGTCCTGCAGGCGCTGCAGCAGTTGCAGGCCAACGCTGTCGCCCAGCTCGTGGCGCTTGATCAGTTCGAGCACTTCCATGCACAGCTCGTTATGTTCGGCGCGATGCGCGGCGTCGACCGGGCTGCCCAGTTCGAGAAAGGCTTGCTCCTCGCTGACGATGGATTGCAGCAGGCCGCTCAGCAGTTGGGTCAGGCACTCGCCGATCGCCTCCCGGGAGCTGTTCAGATGCAGGTGGGCGCTGAGGGTGTCCGCCAGCTCGCTGAGCCAGCAGCGCTGTGCCTCGATGACGGCGATGCCCTTCAGGTCTTGGGATTTCCAGGGAGTGAATCCAGTCATAGCGTGTCCCTTCTTCAAGCATCCAGCATGGATGCGCCGCTGTGCTCGCGGCTTGGTTGGTCAAATTCGTGATGCGCGGCACGGTAACAATGGATTGTTACAGCCCGGTGATGGACGTGTCTCAACGCCCCAAACGACGCAGTTCGTCCGACTCGACGATGCGGACTCCGCTGCGTTCTTCCAGCGCCAGACGCCAGAGCGCGCGAGCCAGTAGGCATACTGGAACCCCGCGCCATTTTCCAAGCAAAATACGCGCCATGGGCGCGGCGACCTGTTCGATCAGGCGCTGCTCGCGGCGCTGGCCGAGCAGCAGGGAAGGGCGGGCGATGGTCAGTTGCGGCCAGCCCTGCGCCTTGAGGGCTTCTTCCATCTCGCCCTTGATCCGGCTGTAGAACACCCGCGACTGCGGATCGGCGCCCAGCGAGCTGAGCACCAAGAAGTGGCGCGCGCCCAGTTCGCGGGCGCGTTGGGCGCAGGCGATCACCAGGTCGCGATCGATGGCGGTGAAGGCACTTTCGGAGCCCGCCTGGCGCAGGGTCGTGCCGAGGCAGCAGAAGGCCGTATCCACGGGGCCCGTCAGTTTCGCCAGGACCTCCCGGGCATCGCCGTAGGGGTTTTCCAGGTGCGAGTGGGCCGCCAGGGGGCGTCGACTGGGCGCCAGCACACGCTGGACGGTGGGTTCGTTGAGTACGCGATCGAGCAGATGCTCGCCAGTCAGGCCGCTGGCGCCGAAGATAAGCAGATTGCGGGGGCTGTTGGAGTGCGGCATGGCTGCTGTGATCCTGAATGGCCGGGCTTGCGGCGCCGGTGGTTACAAGTCTAGATCAGCATGTGCGACGCGCGGTGGTCAAGCGGACTGGGGTGTAATTGCTGGGCTCGTCCCTATAATGCGATCAAGTTCTTGGGAGGGGTTGCGATGCTGTTGCGGGGAATCACCTGGCTGGTGCTGTTCCAGCTGCTGGGCACGGGGTTGAACGTGCTGTTGTTGCCGATGTTGCCGGGGCCGATCATCGGCATGTTGCTGCTGTTCGCCTTCCTGGTCTGGCGTGGCGAGGTGCCGGCGCCGGTCGGCGAGGCAGGCGGTGCGTTGCTGCGCTACCTGCCGCTGCTGCTGGTGCCGCCGGCGGTGGGGGTGATGGCCTATGCCGAGGCGATCGCCGCCGACTTCTGGGCGCTGGCCGGCACCCTGGTGCTGTCGACGCTGCTGGCCATGCTGTTTGCCGGCTGGCTGATGCAGAAGCTGATCGACCGTCAGCAGCGTCGCGAGGAGGGTGAGGCATGAGTGGCACTCTGGCTGCCGCCCTGCAGGCGATCCTGGATCATCCGCTGTTCGGCTTCGGCATCACCCTCGGTGCCTACCAACTGGCCCTGGCCCTGTTCGAGCGCACCCGCTGGGTATTCCTGCAGCCGGTGCTGCTGTCGATGGCGCTGGTGGTCGGCGTGCTGCTGCTGTGCGGCATCGACTACGCCGAGTACCGCGCCAGCGTCAGCATGCTCTCGGTATTCCTCGGTCCGGCCACGGTGGCGCTGGCGGTGCCGCTGTTCCTCAATCTCAAGCGCATCCGCCAGCTGCTCTGGCCGGTCCTGCTGACCCTGGCGCTGGCCGGCAGCCTGGCCACCGCGCTGGGCATCGGTTTCGCCTGGCTGTTCGGCGCCGACCACGTCATGCAGATGACCGTGCTGCCCAAGTCGGTGACCTCGCCGATCGCCATGCTGATCGCCGAGCAGCTCGGCGGCATCGCCGCGCTGGCGGCGGTGTTCGTGCTGATCGTCGGGGTGATCGGGGCAATCTTCGGTCCCGGATTGCTGACCGGCATCGGCGTGCACAGCCCGGCGGCGCGCGGTATGGCGCTGGGGATCACCGCCCATGCGGTGGGTACCGCCCAGGCTCTGCAGGAAGGCGAGGAAACCGGCGCCTTTTCGGCGCTGGCGATGAGCCTGATGGGCGGTGCCACGGCGATCCTGTTGCCGCTGGTGGTGGCGCTGGTGTCCTGATCAGTAGCGGTACAGCGCGCTGCCGTCGGTCGCCAGCCAGCCGAACAGGCCGATGAGCAGCAGGCCGGGCGCCAGCCACCACCACAGGCGCGGGCCGGGAGCGGCCAGCGGACTTTGCCGCTGCACCAGGACCAGGCTGGCGGCGCAGAGGCTGCCAGCCAGCAGGGCGCCGGCGATCACGTCGGTCGGCCAGTGCACGCCGAGATACACCCGCGACAGGGCGATGGCGGCGGCCGGCAGGCCGGCCAGCAGCAGCCAGGCCAGGCGGATGCG
>DATCUN010000134.1:0-9294 GCA_036561825.1 Pseudomonas sp. | reverse complement strand
ATCGCCACCGGCTGCAGCGCCGCGCCGCTGTCCACCGCCGCCGCCAGCAGGCGCGGATGGAAGCGCAGTACCGCACTGCCGTCGGAGCTGGTGCCCTCGGGGAAGATCGCCAGGTGGCGCTGCTGGGCCAGTTGCTCGGCCAGCTGGCGACCCAGCTGCAGGCTGTCGCCGGCGCCGCGGCGAATGAACAGGGTGCCGGCTTGGCGGGCCAGCCAGCCGGCCAGCGGCCAGTCGCCGACCTCGGACTTGGCGAGGAACGACAACGGGCGCAGGGCGCCGAGAACGGCGATGTCGACCCAGGAAACGTGGTTGGCCAGCCACAGCACCGGGGTGTCCGGCAGCCGGCCGTGGATCTGTACCGTGAAGGGCAGGGCAGCGCGCAGGTGGCGCATGAAGCGCCAGGTCAGGCGCTGGCGCAGCGCCATCGGCGCGCCGCCGAGGCGCTCGCGCAGCTCGACCCAGGCGGCGAACAGGGCGCCTTCGCCGAGCACCAGGAACAGCCGCAGCAGGCGCGCATACAGGCGCAGACGGCGCATCAGCCGACCGCCTTGAAGTGCCGGGCGTAGCGCGGGCAGAGTTCGTCGCGCTTGAGCAGGATGAACACGTCGGCGACCTGGAAGTCCGGATCCCAGCACGGCTCGCCGCAGATCTTCGCCCCCAGGCGCATGTAGGCCTTGAGCAGCGGCGGCAGTTCGGCAGTCAGGTTGTCCGGCACGTCGAGGGCCGGCAGCGGATGGCGCGGCTCGGCGCGCAGGTGGTCGTGGCAGAGGTGGCGTTCGCGCAGGCGCTGCATCACCGCGCGGGCCTGGATGCCGCCGTCGCGCATGGGAATGCTGGCGCAGCCCATCAGGTAGCGATAGTTGCCCTCGTTGAGGGTTTCCGCCAGCGCGCCCCACAGCACGGCAATGGTGGCGCCGTTGCGGTATTCGGCGGCGACGCAGGTGCGGCCAATCTCCAGAATCGGTCCCTGCAGCTTGCTCAGGCCATGCAGGCGGAACTCGTCCTCGCTGTAGAATCGGCCCAGCTGGCGGGCGGTGGCGTGGTCGAGCAGGCGGGTGGTGGCGACCAGTTCGCCGCTGGCGAGGTCGCGCACGCCGAGATGGCTGCAGTGGGCGTCGAAGCCGTCGCAGTCGAGGCCCTGTTCGGCACCTTGCAGGCGGGCGCCGAACTCCTCGCCGAACACGCGGTAGCGCAAGGCCTGGGCTTCGATCAGTGATTCGGTGCCCTGCAGGCGTTCGGCCTGCAGGCGGCGGCTGGGGCTGGACTCGCAGGACAGTGCAATGGCGGACATGCAGAACCTCCGGGCAGCCACAGGGGGCCGCTTCCTTGTTGTGTGCATGGCCACTCTGGCAAGCCGGGATGTCTGACTGGTGACGTGGCGGTGATGCTTCTGTGACTGCCGGCGCAACGCCGCGGTGAGCGCTCGGCGTACAGTGCCGTACCGTCGACGAGGCCGGCGGCTCTGGCGCGCTTGATGCAAGTCAGTGAACTTGTAACCCGGCCTCGTTAAGCTGGTGCAAACGTAGAATATGAGGTAGCCATGCGTCGCGAGCCGATAGTCCTGTTTGATAACGGCACCCACCAGTGCCTGTGTTTCGATGATCTGGTCACCGGTGAAGGTGTGCAGACCAACCAGTTCCTGATCACCGACAACGAGCAATACATGCTGCTCGATCCGGGTGGCGACCTGACCTACACCCCCCTGTCGCTCGAGCTGTCCAAGCACATTCCGGTGCAGGACCTGACCTACATCTTCGCCTCGCACCAGGACCCGGACATCATCGCCGCCCTGGACAAGTGGCTGCTGCACACCAAGGCCAAGGTCATCTGCTCGCGGCTGTGGGCCCGCTTCCTGCCGCACCTGACCGCCAACTACCTGGCCGTCAGCCACGGCATCTCCACCTACGACCGCATCATCGCGCTGCCTGACCGTGGCCAGAGCCTGCCGCTGGGCAACTGCCAGCTCAAGGCGGTGCCGGCGCACTTCCTGCACTCGGTCGGCAACTTCCAGCTGTACGATCCGGTGAGCAAGATCCTCTTCTCCGGCGACATGGGCGCCTCGCTGGTCGAGGATGCCCAGCCGGTCAGCGATTTCGCCGCCCACCTGCAGAGCATGGAAGGTTTCCACCGCCGCTACATGGCCAGCAACAAGGTCTGCCGCCTGTGGGCCGACATGGTGCGCAAGATGGATGTGTCGATGATTGTGCCGCAGCACGGTCGTCCCTTCGTCGGTCCGGCGATGATCACCGCCTTCCTCGACTGGATCAGCCAGCTGGAGTGCGGCATGGACCTGATGGGGCCTGCCGACTACACCCTGCCGCGCTGAGTCCTTTCCGCACGCAGACAACGCCGGCGCAGCCCTCGGGCTCGCCGGCGTTGTCATTTGTGCCGGCGGCTTCCTTGAGCCCCGACGAACGGCCGGCTATGGTGCAGGGAGTTCATTGCCGCACGAGGACTCGATGCCCAGCCCGGCCCCTTCCCGCCCCTGTATGGCTTCGGCGCCATGACCCAGGCCGTCTTTCCCTGGCGCGGGGGCAACCGTTTCCAGTTGCTGATCGATGGCGAACAGTTCTTTCCCCGGATGATCGCCGCCATCGACGCGGCCTGCGGCCAGGTCGAGCTGGAGCTGTATCTGGCCGAGGCGGGCAGCTGCGCCAGCCGTCTGGTCGACTGCCTGTGTCGTGCCGCGCAGCGCGGGGTGCAGGTGCGCTGCCTGTTCGATGCCTTCGGCAGCCAGCGCTTCGGCGCGCGGCTGAGCGGGCAACTGCGCCGCGCTGGCGTGCAGTTGCGCCTGTACAACCCGATTGCCTGGCGTCACGGGGTGCGCAACCTGTACCGCGACCATCGCAAGCTGCTGCTGGTCGATCAGCAGTTGGCCTGGGTCGGCGGTGCCGGGGCCACCGACGACTTCTGGTTGCCGGAACCGGCGGCCAGTCGCTGGCACGAGCTGATGGTGGAGATGGCCGGCCCGGTGGTGGCCGACTGGCAGATCCTGTTCGAGCGCGAGTGGGAGGCCTGTGTCGAGGAGCATGACTGGCACCCGTACATCCGACCGGTCGCCCATCTGCCGGCCAGACCACTGCCCGGGGAGGGGCTGGGCCGGGTGGCCTACGCCGATTCGCGTCAGCACCGCGACATCCTGCGCTCGCTGCTGCGTACCCTGGGGCATGCCCGCGGTCGTATCTGGCTGGCCACGCCGTATTTCCTGCCCAGCTGGCGGGTGCGCAAGGCGCTGCGCAAGGCGGCGCAGCGCGGCGTGGACGTGCGCCTGCTGCTCAGTGGCCGGTTGACCGACCATGGCCCCGTGCGCTTTGCCGGCCACCGTTACTACCCGCGGCTGCTCAAAAGCGGCGTGCGCATCTTCGAGTATCAGCCGCGCTTCCTGCATCTCAAGGCGGTGCTGGTGGACGACTGGGTCAGTATCGGCTCGTGCAACTTCGACCACTGGACCCTGCGCTTCAACCTGGAGGCCAACCTCGAGGCGCTCGATCCCGGCCTGACGGCGGCGCTGGCGGCGAGCCTGGAAAGTGGCTACGCGCTCAGCCGCGAGATCACCCTCGACGACTGGTTCGCCCGACCGCTGGCGATGCGCATCTCGCAGCGGCTGTGGGGCTGGCTGGATCGGCTGGTGGTCAATCTGATGGATCGCTGGCGCTGACAGGCCGCTGAAAAACTGCTGCGCTCGGTGAGGCTGCGTTAAAAAGTGGCTCGGAGTGCTCATTTACACTTCGTAAACTCCGCTTCCTCGCCACTTTTCGCGGGGCCGCCGAGGCCTTGCCTGACCTTCGCTCGCGACGTTTTTCAACGACCTGTAAAAAGAAAACCCCGGAGCGGCGAGGCCGGTCCGGGGTTTTCCTGTGGCTGGGGAAGCTTACTTCACTTCCACCGCCAGGCTGTCGGCGATCTTCTGCTTCCAGATTGCCGGGCCGGTGATGTGCACCGACTCGCCCTTGGTGTCGACGGCCACGGTGACCGGCATGTCCTTGACCTCGAACTCGTAGATCGCTTCCATGCCGAGTTCGGCGAAGGCCAGCACCTTGGCTTTCTTGATCGCCTGGGCGACCAGGTAGGCGGCGCCGCCGACGGCCATCAGGTACACGGCCTTGTTGTCGCGGATCGCGTCGATGGCGATCGGGCCGCGCTCGGACTTGCCGATCATGCCCAGCAGACCGGTGCTTTCCAGGATCTGGCGGGTGAACTTGTCCATGCGGGTCGCGGTGGTCGGGCCGGCCGGGCCAACCACTTCGTCACGCACCGGATCGACCGGGCCGACGTAGTAGATGAAGCGGCCCTTGAGGTCGACCGGCAGCTCTTCGCCGGCGTTGAGCATGTCGACCATGCGCTTGTGCGCGGCGTCGCGGCCGGTGAGCATCTTGCCGTTGAGCAGGATGGTCTCGCCCGGCTTCCAGCTCTGCACTTCTTCCGGAGTGATGGTGTCCAGATTCACGCGGCGCGCGCTCGGGCCGGCTTCCCAGACGATGTCCGGGTAGGCGTCCAGCGACGGCGCTTCCAGGCTGGCCGGGCCGGAGCCGTCGAGCACGAAGTGGGCGTGGCGGGTGGCGGCGCAGTTGGGGATCATGCACACCGGCAGCGAGGCGGCGTGGGTCGGGTAGTCCATGATCTTGACGTCGAGCACGGTGGTCAGGCCGCCGAGGCCCTGGGCGCCGATGCCCAGCTGGTTGACCTTGTCGAACAGCTCGAGGCGCATTTCCTCGATCTTGTTCTGCGGGCCGCGGGCCTTCAGCTCATGGATGTCGATGGACTCCATCAGCACTTCCTTGGCCATCAGCGCGGCCTTCTCGGCGGTACCGCCGATGCCGATGCCGAGCATGCCCGGCGGGCACCAGCCGGCGCCCATTTCCGGTACGGTCTTCAGCACCCAGTCGACGATCGAGTCGGACGGGTTGAGCATGGCCATCTTCGACTTGTTCTCGGAGCCGCCGCCCTTGGCGGCGACGTCCACTTCCACCTTGTCGCCGGGGACGATGGAGTAGTGGATGACCGCCGGGGTGTTGTCCTTGGTGTTCTTGCGGGCACCGGCCGGGTCGGCCAGGATCGAGGCGCGCAGGACGTTGTCCGGGTTGTTGTAGGCGCGGCGCACGCCCTCGTTGATCATGTCGTCCAGGCTCATGGTCGCGCCGGTCCACTGCACGTCCATGCCGACGCGCACGAACACGGTGACGATGCCGGTGTCCTGGCAGATCGGGCGGTGGCCGGTGGCGCACATGCGCGAGTTGATCAGGATCTGGGCGATGGAGTCGCGCGCGGCCGGCGATTCCTCGCGCAGGTAGGCCTCGTGCATCGCCTGGATGAAGTCGACGGGGTGGTAGTAGGAGATGAACTGCAGGGCGTCGGCGACGCTCTGGATCAGGTCGTCTTGCTTGATCACGGCCATGGAACGCGGTCCTCTAAACAGGCGGAACTTCACGGCGCGCCACCGCAGGCGGCGCAAAAAAACGGCGCCGCAGTATAGCGCGCAGGCGGCGGTGCGGACACCTGCCTGCCGTCGACCTTGGTCGATGGGCGCGGGCCGGTCTGCCGCAAAAGCAGAAGGCCGCTCGAATGAGCGGCCTTCTGTGTCACAGGCTGCCGATCAGGCCAGCGGTTCGCCGACGTGGAGGATCTTCAGGGTGTTGGTGCCGCCGATGGTGTCGAAGCTGTCACCCTTGGTCATGATCACCCAGTCGCCCGGCTGGACCACGCCACGCTTGACCAGTTCGTCGACCGCCGCCTGGCTGACCTGCTCCGGGGCCAGTGCCGCGGCATCGAAGGGGATGGTCTGCACGCCGCGGAACAGCGAGGCGCGGGCCTGGGTGGCGCGGTGCGGCGAGTAGGCGAAGATCGGCACCGCCGAACGGATGCGCGACATGATCAGCGGGGTGTAGCCGCTTTCGGTGAGGGCGATGACCGCCTTGACGCCGGGGAAGTGGTTGGCGGTGTACATGGCGGCGAGGGCGATGCTTTCGTCGCAGCGGGTGAAGGTCTCGCCCATGCGGTGGCCGGACTTCTTGCTGGTCGGGTGCTTCTCGGCACCGACGCAGACGCGCGCCATGGCCTTGACCGCTTCCACCGGGTAGTCGCCGGCGGCGCTCTCGGCCGACAGCATCACCGCGTCGGTGTAGTCCAGCGCGGCGTTGGCCACGTCGGAGACTTCCGCGCGGGTCGGCATCGGGCTGTGGATCATCGACTCCATCATCTGGGTGGCGGTGATCACCACCTTGTTGAGGGTGCGGGCGTGGGCAATGATCTTCTTCTGGATGCCGACCAGCTCGGCATCGCCGATCTCCACGCCGAGGTCGCCGCGCGCCACCATCACGCCGTCGCTGGCACGGATCAGGCCGTCCAGCGCCTCGTCGTTGGCCACCGCCTCGGCGCGCTCGATCTTGGCGATCAGCCAGGCATCGCTGCCGGCCTCGTCGCGCAGGCGGCGGGCGTATTCCATGTCGGCGGCGTCGCGCGGGAAGGACACGGCCAGGTAGTCCAGCTCCATCTCGGCGGCCAGCTTGATGTCGGCCTTGTCCTTCTCGGTCAGCGCCGGCGCGGTGAGGCCGCCGCCGCGACGGTTGATGCCCTTGTGGTCGGACAGCGGGCCGCCGACGGTCACCGAGCAGAGCAGCTCGCTGGCGGTGACCTGGTCGACGACCATGATCACCCGGCCGTCGTCGAGCAGCAGCTCGTCGCCGACCTTGCAGTCCTTGACCAGGTCCGGGTAGTCGATGCCGACCACTTCCTGGGTGCCGGCGTCGCGCGGGTGGCTGATCGAGAAGCGGAAGGCGTCGCCTTGCTGCAGCTCAATGCGCTTGTTGGCGAACTTGGCGATGCGGATCTTCGGGCCTTGCAGGTCGCCGAGCAGGGCGACGTGGCGATCGTGCTTGGCCGCCAGCTCGCGGACCAGTTTGGCGCGCGCCTTGTGCTCGTCCGGAGTGCCGTGGGAGAAGTTCAGGCGGGCAACGTTCATCCCGGCGAGGATCAGCTGCTCGAGCACCTGCGGCGAGCTGCTGGACGGGCCGAGGGTGGCGACGATCTTGGTACGGCGAAACGGCATCAGGGTACTCCTGGGTAAGGTGGTAAAGCGCTGGCGCTCCCGCTTGTGGCGGCGCACGTCAGTGGTGGTCGGCCTGCCTGGGCAGGCCGGGATCGTTGGTGGCCGGAATCCGGCTCAGTGGGCAGGTACGCCCTGCGGCTTGATCACCAGCAGGTCGCAGTCGACGCCTTCGAGCACCCGCTCGGCGGTATGGCCGATCAGCGCGGTATCGAGGTGGCCGCGGGCGATGGCACCCATCACCAAGAGGTCGACGGCATTGTCCTCGACGAAGCGCGGCAGGGTCTCTTCGGCAAAGCCCTGCAGCAGGTGGGTGCGTGGCTTGGCGATGGCGTGCTGGCCGAGCAGCTGCTCGAAGGCCAGACGATGGCGTTCGCCAGTGTGCTCCACATAGTACTCGTAATCGGCTACCAGCTCGGCATCGAACACCAGGGTACGCGGCAGCGGCGCATAGCTGTGCAGGTAATGGTCTTCCAGACCGAGGGTCTGGCCCAGCGTCTGCGTGGTCTCGATCAGCTGGTGGTCGAGGGCGGCCGGCTTGTCGGCGCTGTGGGTCGGGTCGAGCGCCACGGCCAGGCGCTGGCCCAGCCACTTGCCCTCGGGCTTGACCAGCCACAGCGGTGCCGGGCAGTAGCGGATCAGCTGCCAGCAGCTGTTGCTCAGCAGCAGGCGACGCAGCAGGCCGTGGCTGTGGGCGGTCTTCAGCACCAGGTCGGGCTTGAGCTCCTGGACGCGGGTGATGATCATCTTGTGCAGCGGCTTGCCCCAGCGGGCCTCGCAGGTGACCGTCAGGCCCTCTTGGCGCAGCGGTGCGGCCAGCTGTTCCAGCCACTCGCGGCGGTGGGCGAGCAGGGACTGGCGCGCCTTGTCCATCTTGGCGCTGTCGAACAGCACGCCGGCATCCAGGGCAGTGTTGAATTCGCACAGCAGCAACTCCAGGGCCGCACCGCTGTGGCGGGCGATCCAGGCTGCGCGCTCGAGCGATGGTTGCGAAGGTTGGGTGGGGTCGATGACCACCAGCAGCTGCTTGAGTTGCATGTCGGATTCCTTGGCCGGTCAGTGGTGTTCCCGCTGGCGCGCAGGCGCGGGGAGCGGCTTGAATTCGTTCAGCCTAGCGCCTGTGCCACTACACATGCAAACCGGTGACAGTGGCGTGACAGGCGCTGTAGAGCGGCTGACAGCAGCCGGGCGCGCAACGGCAGCAGGGGGCTGGCGGCCGCGCTCAGAAGGTGCCGGCGGCCTTCCACTGCAGATAGCGGCTGACCAGCTCCGGGCCGAGTTCGCCGGGGCGCACGTCGAGCACCGGCAGGCCCTGGGCGGCCAGGCGTTCGTGCAGGGCGACGCGGGCGCCGGCGTAGTCGACGGTGCCGCAGTAGTTCAGGGCGTCGGCGTAGCTCTGCACCGGCTGCTGGCGCTGGCGGTCGAGGACTTCCTCGCGCAGGCTGGCGATCAGCAGGCGGTGGCGCTGGGCGATGCGCGCGGCAGCGGCGGGCAGCTGCTGGTCGTCCTCGTCGCGCAGGTTGCTCAGCAGCACCACCAGCGCCCGGCGCGGCTGGCGCGCGAGCAGCTCGCTGGCGGCGCTCTGGTAGTCGCCCGGCAACTGGCCCGGCTGCAGGTCGTAGACGGTGTTGAGCAGGGCGTTGAGCTGCTGCTGGCCCTTGGCCGGCGGCAGGTAGCGCGGCGTCTCGCCGGCAAAGCTCAACAGGCCGACCGCATCGCCCTGGCGCAGGGCGACATGGGCGAGCAGCAGGCAGGCGTTGAGGGCATGGTCGAAGTGGCTGAGGTCGCTGTCCTGGCTGCGCATGCGCCGGCTGCTGTCGAGCAGGAAGATGATCTGCTGGTCGCGCTCGTCCTGGTATTCGCGGGCGATCGGCTGGTGCTTGCGCGCGGTGGCCTTCCAGTCGATCTGGCGCAGGCTGTCGCCGCTGCGAAACTCGCGCAGCTGGTGGAATTCCTGGCCGCTGCCGCGGCGCGGCTGCTGGCGTACGCCGATGCGGCCGAGCCAGCTGTCCACCGCCATCAGCCGCGCACCGTGCAGGCGGGCGAAGTCGGGATAGATGCGCGAGCGGCTGGGCAGCTCCAGATAGCGGCGCGCCTGCCACAGGCCGAGGTGGCTGGGCAGGCCGATCTCGCAGCGCGTGAACAGGCTGTCGCCGCGCACCCGCGGGCGGATGCGGTAGCGCAGCTCGACGCCCTGCCCGGCGGCCAGTGCGACGCGCTGCGGCAGGTCGTGGAACTCCAGCTCGGCCGGC
>DATCUN010000133.1:0-11097 GCA_036561825.1 Pseudomonas sp. | reverse complement strand
CGGCCTGCTCGATGCGTCGAGCCGCTACGAAGACGGCAAGGGCGCCCAGTTCGAGACCTTCGTCAGCCAACGCATCCGCGGCGCCATGCTCGACGAGCTGCGCGCGAGCGACTGGGGCTCGCGCGGGCTGCGCCAGTCGGCACGCGCCGTCGAGAAGGCGATCCATAAGCTGGAGCATGTCCTCGGGCGTCCGCCGACCGAAGGCGAGATCGCCAAGGAAATGAAGATGGAGCTGAGCGACTACCAGTCGCTGCTGCAGGACGTGCAGGGCTGCCAGCTGCTCTACGTCGAAGACTTCGCCAAGGGCGAGGCGGAGAACCCGTTCATCGACATGCATGCGCAGGCGGCGAGCCATGATCGTGGCGGCAGCAACGACCCGCTCGCGCAACTGCTGGAAAGCGGCTTCCGCCATCAGCTGATCGATGCGATTTCCACGCTGCCCGAGCGCGACCAGCTGCTGCTGAACCTGTATTACGAGGAAGAGCTGAACCTGCGCGAGATCGGCGCCATTCTCGAAGTGAGCCAGTCGCGCGTGTGCCAGCTGCACAGCCAGGCGATCAGCCGGCTGCGCGCGCGCCTGAAGGACGAGCTCAAGGACGAATGAAGCCTCGGCGCTGAGAAGCTATCGCTCCCCGGTCCTGTCGGGTGACC
The DNA here is from genome assembly GCA_036561825.1 of Pseudomonas sp. Lineage (GTDB taxonomy): Bacteria > Pseudomonadota > Gammaproteobacteria > Pseudomonadales > Pseudomonadaceae > Geopseudomonas. Next base: position 10,446 of record DATCUN010000133.1, on the reverse strand, counting down.
TTGCCCGCGCCGGCCCGCTCATGGGGCCGGAGCGCTACCCGCCTCATTCACCAAATACCAAATCACCGCCCCCGTCTCCGTATTGGCAGGCCCCGGCATGGGCTGGCCGCGCTCGACGGCTTCGATGCGGTTGTGCAGGCGCGGTGCTTGCCATCGGCCCGTCTGCGGACAGGGGTCGCCCGCGTAGGCCATCAGGCGTTCCTGGGGGCTGCGCGCAGCGACCGGGCTGGGCACGAATTCGGGCGTCGGCGGCAGCGGTGGCGCGCCGGGCAGATCGAAGCGCGCCTGCCATTGCCGCGTGGCCTGGAGGTCGGCGTGGTCAGTGTCGGGCTCCACCTTCCGAACCTTTGGGGAAAACGTGGGTGCTGCCCGGAGATCGCTGGACTTTTGTAACGCTGAACGCGTCTGAGCTTTATCACGGCCAGCGGTCACGCCCGTCTCAGTTGCCGTATCCGCGCCGGGTACTCGAACAACAGATCGAGCATCAGTCGAACGACTTCATAGGCCTGGTGGGCCTCCTGCTCGGTGGGGTCACTGTCGTTCGCATGCGCGGCGTCGTTTCCCAAATGACGGATGGTGTGAGCCCACTCTGCGATCTCTCGGGTCGCCTCCACCGATTGCAACGTGGCGTCGATCAATTCGTAGAGGCGTTTTCCTTTGGCCGCCTCCCCGAGTTTCTCCTTGCACGCCATCTCCAGCGTGCGACGACAGTGCGCCATGGCGGCGACCGGCTCGTGCAGTACCTTGATCAGTCGGTTGAGTTGAGTGTTGACGTTTTCTGGGAGCGCGGCGCTATCAGGGCGTTGCACGGCCGCACTGGGGAATTCCTGAACCACCTCGAAGTAGTCATCTATCACAGTACCTGGCTCGTTGCCGAGGACGGCCCAGTGATGTTTGATGTTTTCAGGGGCGTTCTGAAAGATCGAGGCCAGAGGTTTGAGTCTGTTCAAGAAGCTGGCTTGAATATGCGGGTGGCTGTGCATCAGATGTCCGTGCACGTTCGGGCGAGGCTTCAACTCCACCAGACTCGGCTGGTGGCAGTTTCCACAGACCACCATGGCGCGGATGAGAGGGCCTTCAATCCATTCGATTTGTCCGTTTCCTAGAGCTTTCTTACTTACGGCTGGCGACGCGTGCAAGATCGAAAAGGGGACGGAGGCGTTGCAGTTTACGCAGGTTCGATTTCTGAGTTGATGCAGGATCATGAGCTTGCTCGGTGTATCTGGGGCGATGATATTTGAGACTTTCGCTGGCGGCCTGTTCACGTGACCAGCCCCCTTCCAGCTGTACCAGCGTAGTGGCAGCGAAGTCCGTCAACTTGGAGAATGACGGACATGAGAAAGAGCAGATTTACCCAGGAGCAGATCATCGGTTTCATCAAGCAGTCCGAGGCCGGCTTGGCCGTAAAGGATCTGTGCCGCAAAGGCGGCTTCAGCGATGTGACTTTCTACAAATGGCAATGGCGCGCCAAGTACGGGGGCATGGAACATGTCCGACGCCCGGCGGTTGCGTGAACTCGAAGCCGAGAACAACAAGCTCAAGAAGCTGCTGGTCGAAGCCCACCTGGGCATCCACGCACTGAACACGGCCTTCAGGGGAAAGCGCTCGTCCCACAGGCCAAGCGCGCGGCCATCGCAGCCATGATCGAGCAATGCGATCTGAGCGAGCGGCGTGCCTGCAGGCTACCGGCCCACCTCGCCCCGCAGCCGATCGCCAGCCGAGAACCTAAGCACTCATCGTCAAGGTGGCCCGTGTGAGATGTGTGGCACTTTTGAGGCGAATCGCACGAGTTGATATTTGTTGACAAATTTGGTTGTCGTTCGCTCCCAGAATCCGGCCATGCAGGCGCTGTCTTGCGTGGCATTCAGATTGAGAACGCTCGGATCGAACAGCGCCAGACCACAGAGTCACCTTGGGAGGAATCGTCATGTCCGTACACATTGCTGCGCGCACGCGCACGCTCGAAATCAGCAGCCCCGCCATCCCCCGGTTCCTGGGCCGCCCCGCCCTCGAGCCGGTTCGCCTGTCCGGCCGCGAAGGCCTCAATTCGCTGTTCGAATACGAACTTCTGCTCAAGACCCCCGAGGACCTGAACCTCGGCGCCAGCGGCGCGGCCGACTGGGACCTCGACAGCTTCGTCGGCCGCGAGATCAGCTGCACGATCCAGCTGGATGGCATGGGCGAGTTCCTCCCCGGTGCCGTCGGCGCCTCGGTCGACCGCGTGGGCGCCGGCGTGCGCCAGATCAACGCCCTCATCACCGCAGCCTGCTTCTGGGGCGAGGAAGGCCGCCACCTCCAGTACAAGCTCACCTTGCGCCCCTGGCTGCACAAGGCCACCCTGCGCACCAACTGCCGCATCTTCCAGAACCAGAGCGCGGTGCAGATCCTGGACGAGTTGCTGGCCGACTACGCCTTTCCCGTCGACAAGCGCCTCATCGGCCTGGACGGTGCCGAAGGCGGCCTCTACCCCACCCGCGACTACCAGACGCAGTACAACGAGAGCGACTTCGACTTCTTCAGCCGCCTGTGCCAGGAGTGGGGCATCAGCTACTTCTTCGAGCACACGGCTGCCGAAGGGGGCTCCGGCACTGGCCAGCACCGCCTCGTGCTTGTCGACAACATGGGGGCGTACAAGCCCAACGACAGCGCCGCCTACCAGGAGGTGGCGTACCACGCGCCGGGGTGGAAGGTGGATGCAGAGTACGTCCATAGCCTCGTTCCGCACAGCCAGCTCACCAGCGGCCAGTACACCAGTCGCGACTTCGACTACACCCGCCCCAAAGCCGACCTGACCCAGAGCCGCAAGGACCCGCGCCCCACCGGCCAAGCCGACGCGCAGGTCTACCAATGGCATGCCAGCCAGGGCGGCAGCCACTACGCCCAGCCGCGCGCCGGCAGCGCCGAAGCCAACGACCCGCAGGCCGAAGGCCGCCAGTTGGCGCTCATGCGCATGCAGGCCTTGCGCACCCATGGCGCCCGGGCAGAGGCCAGCGGCAACCTCAGGGGCATGGTCCCGGGCTGCACCTTCCAACTCCGCAAGCACCCGCGCCAGACAGCCAATGCCGAGTACCTGATCCTGGACACCCGGCTCCTGATCGAGGACGTGGCCCAGGACAGCCAGATCCGGGAGGCGGCAGACGGCCGCAAGCAGCACTGGAAGGTCGAGGTCGACTTCACCGCCCATCCGATGTCCGAGCCGCTGCGCCCCGCGCTCACGCACTTCAAGCCCTTCACCCACGGCCCCCAGACCGCCCTGGTAGTCGGCCCCGAGGGCCAGAACCTGTGGACCGACGAGTTCGGCCGCATCAAGGTGCAGTTCCCCTGGGACCGCCTCGGCCAGAAGAACCAGCACAGCACCTGCTGGCTGCGGGTTTCCAGTCCATGGGCCGGCAACCAGCTGGGGGGCATGCAGTTGCCGCGCATCGGCCAGGAGGTGATCGTCGATTACATCGGCGGCGACCCCGACCTGCCGGTGTGCACGGGCCGGGTGCACAACCAGGGCAACCTGCCGCCGTGGGCGCTGCCGGGGCAGAGTGCGCTGTCGGGCTTGCGGTCCAGGGAACTCACCAAGGAAGGCGGCAACTCCGCCGCGGGCCGCAGCAACCACCTGGTGCTGGACGACACCGGCGGCCAGATTCAGGCGCAACTCAAGAGCGACCACCAGCACAGCCAGCTGAGCCTCGGGCACATCACGCGCATCGAAGACAACGCCGGGCGCAAAGACCCGCGCGGCCAAGGCTTCGAGCTGCGCACCGATGGGCATGGCGTGGCACGCGCAGCGGCCGGCTTGCTGCTCACCACCGAGCCCAGGCCACGCGCGCAGGCCCACACCACCGACATGGACGAGACCGTGGCACGCCTGACGCAGGGCCGGGATCTGCAGGAGTCTCTGGGCGCCGCCGCGCAGGAGGCCAAGGCGCACGAGCCCGGCGATCAGGACCACGTCGCCGAGGCCCTCAAAGGCCAGCATGATGCGATCCGGGGCATGGGCCAGCCAGGCAACACCGAGACGGGCCACTTTCCTGAACTCGAGGAGCCCCACCTCGTGATCGCCTCCCCCGCAGGCATCCAGAGCACCAGTGCGCAAAGCACCCATGTGCATGCCGGCGAACACGTGGCGCTCACCAGTGGCGCACATGCCAGCGTGTCTGCGGCCAGGAGCTTTCTGGTCAGCGCCAGGCAGGCGGTGCGCCTGTTCGCCTACCACGCCGGCATGCGGTTGTTCGCGTTCGGCGGCGACATCGACATCAAGGCGCTCAAGGAAAGCATCAGCATCATCGCCAAGCTCAACATCGTCCAGGTCGCCAACAGGATCACCATCACCGCCAAGGAAGAACTCGTGCTCAACGGCGGCGGCAGCACCATCTGCCTGAATGCCGCCGGCATCGAAGAGGCCACCTCGGGCCAGCACACGGCGCACGCCGCCGGGCACAGCCTGGTCGGGCCCAAGAACGCGCCCACCGTGCCGGTGAGCGGAAGCGCCAGCCTCAAGGACAGCCTGACGGCGCGCAGCTTCACACTGCGCTCGCACCCGGAGGACGGACGCCCCGTTGTCACGGAGCCCTACACCCTCTACAGGGACGGCGCCGAAGTGGAAAAGGGCGTCACCGATGCGCAGGGCCGCGTCTTCATCGCCGACCACAAGCCGGGCACGGGCGCCTACAAGATCAAGCTGGGCAACGGCAACGAGTTCGAACTGCCGGTCAGCGCGCGCCTTGAAGGCGCCGATCAACAGCTGGGCGCCAAGGGCTACCGCGCCGCACAGGGCGACCCCAAGGACCGCCAGCACCACCACCTGCACCGCCAAGGCGGCCCCGACGAAACCTGAAGCGAGGCAACATCCCCATGGCCACCCCACCGAAGACGCAGCACAAGTCCGTCACCCCGCTCAGCGATGCCAGCCGCAGCACCACCGGCAGCATCCAATGGAAACTCGAGAGCAACGAGGACGCCAGGACACCGGTCTACCACTACAACAACCTCTCGGTCTACATCTGCGGCGAAGAGAGCTTCGACAAGATCGCCCAAGACATTCGAACCGCGGAGAAGAGCGTCGACATCGTGTGCTGGGGCTTCGACCCCGCGATGGAATTGACCCGCAAAAAACCCGGGCCATGGAAGCGCGGCGACACCTACGGAGATTTGCTGCGCGATGCCGCCGAGGGCAAGCTCAACAAGAGCAAGAGCAAAGTCAAAGTGCGCCTGCTCACATGGTACGACCCGGTCGCTCTTCTGCTCACGGACACCAATGTGCCGGGCTACAAGAAGAGTGCATCCTACGAGTTGAGGGCGGCGCCGCAGCAAGGCTTTGCCGCCGCGCTGGCGCCTGGCGGAAAACCCCAGGCACTTGCAGAGCCCACCGACGTGGCCGACCAGCGGGAAGTGTTCAACAGCCGGTGGTGGCGAGATGTCGTGGACGGAAAAATCGAGGGCCTGTCGCTGCGCACGCGCAGCGGCGTGCATGCCGACGTGCTGGCGGCCCTCCAGGCCGAGGCCCGCCAACACGGCGTGGCCGTGGGCGGCATCGAGCGATTCGGGCTGGAGCGGCTGGCGACCCATCACCAAAAGACCATCGTGATCGACTACGAAGGCACGCACCCCCGGGCCTATGTGATGGGCCTGAATTCCGTCACCGACTATTGGGACACCCAGGAGCACCTCTTCAACGACCCCAAGCGGGGCCAGCTCTTCGAGGGTGGCAGCGCGGACCACTCGGCCGGCAAGGGGTGGGATGCCCCCAGCGCCGACAAGACCTCGCTCAAGCCGTATCAGGACTATGTCTGCCGCATCGAAGGCGATGCGCTGGTGGCGGTGTACAAGAACTTTGTCGAGGCCTGGAACAAGGCCAAGGCCGAAGGCAGGGGCGGTGGCACGCCGGTCAGTGCCGATGTCGATCTGAAGGCGCCGCCCAGGCGGCTCACGCAGAACCTCAGCGCCGCCTGCAACCGGGCGCAGATCGTGCGCACGCTGCCCGACACCGAAGGCGGCGAGCGCTCGATCGAGCGCCTGTACTACCAGGCCAGCAGCTTCGCGCGCCACTACCTGTACATCGAGAACCAGTACTTCCAGCACACCGACTGGGCCCATGCCCTGAAAACCCAGCGCGAGTACTACGTGCAGGGCTGCAGGGCCGCCAGGCAGCCCGTGGCCATGTCCAACGTGCCCGTGCTGCATGTGATGGTGGTCACGCCCACGCCAGAGCGCTCGCAGATGGTGCCGCGCACGCACGACATCGTGACCGAACTGGGCTATGGCGATTCGATGCCGAACCAGGACAAGATGATCAAGGACGAGCTGGATCGTCATGCCCAGGCCGAGCGCGACCTGGCGGATTTCAAGAGGCGGCGCCAAGCCTACGACGCGGGGCAAAGCAACGAGTTCCAGCCGCCCGTGTTTCCCGGGATGGCGCCACCCTTGTCCGACCTGGCCCAGGCCCACAAGGCGGCCAGCGAGGGCAAAAGCGGACAGGACGTGCGCGACATGCTCAGCCAGGCGCTGCGCATGCGCACGCTGGTCGCCAGCCTGTGGACCTATGACGACGAATGGCGCGTCTCCAAGCTGCCCATCGCGCAGCGCATCGACGAAGAAAAGCAGCGCTATGCGCAGCAGAAGAAAGAGTGGGACCGCTACCAGGCCGCCCAGAATAAGGCGAGGGCCGACAGCATCAATGCCGGCGGCTGGGGCACTTCGACCGATACGCGCGTTCCGCCCTTGCCGCCGCCCGACCGCAGCAAGGAACTGAAGAACGCAACCGCCCAGCGCTACCGCGAGGTCTACATCCACAGCAAGCTGATGATCATCGACGACAGCATGTTCACGCTGGGCAGCGCCAACCTGAACCTGCGCAGCTTCGCGGTGGACAGCGAGATCAACATCGCCAGCGACGACGCGCCCACGGCGAAGGACCTGCGCCAGCGGGTGTGGCAGCAGCATACGAAGGGGCAGTTCGATGGGGGTGGGGATGCGACGGATCAGAAGGAGATTTCGGATACGTTTGATGACTGGGAGCGGGAGGCCAGCGACAACCTAGTTAAAAAAACCAAAGGGCAGTCGCTCTCCAGCTTCCTCGTCAAGTTCCTCGACGAGCGCACCAGCACCATCCGATTCGCATGAACACGCCTCTTCCTGCCCCGCGCATCCATCCATTTCGCTGGCCGGCCTCGCTGCTGGTCCTTGTCTTCCTTCTATTCAGTCTGACGGCCTGCCCCATGAACCACCTGCCCCGCAACATGAAGCTGAAGGCCTTCGACCCGCACCGGGCCGACTTCACCTGCAAGTACGAGGCCGATGCCAATCCGCCCTTCACGCCTGAAGCCAACGCGCTGTTCCAGCAGGGCATGACGGTCACCAGCTACGACCTGGTGTTCGAGCAGCGCGACTACGCCAAGGCGGCGCAGTTGTGGAAGCAGGCCGCGGGCATGGGCCACTGGAAGGCCGCGATGAACCTCGCCGGGCTGTACGAGAGCGGCCTGGGCGTGCCGCAGGACAGCGAACAGGCCGTGCTGCTGGTCGAAGGGCTGATGAAGCAAGGCGTGCCGGCCGCCTTCGACAAGATGGGCACCTACCACCAGCGCGGCATCGGCGTGAGGGGCGATGCGAGCCGGGCCTATGCGTTCTGGCAGCTGGCAGCGGACATGGGGAGTTCGGCCGCGCAGGCTCACCTAGGCTACAAGCTACAGGGCACTTACGACAATCCCGATCAGGGCTTCTGGGGCAATCGGGAGGTGGCGCTGAAGATGCTGGAGTGCAGCTTTGCGCAGGGCAATGGTGACGCGGCCCACAGCTTGGCACAGACCATCACCGGGAGCGATTCTTCGCTAGGCGAAGACAATGCCCGTGCACTCCGCATTTATCACGAGGGCGTGAAACTGGGCTGTAAGGATTGCGCACGCGATCTCTCTTCAGCTTTCCGCCGAATTGAACCGCTCTCCGGCAACACGATCGATACGGTGCGTGCCGATCGCTATCGAGTATTGAGGGAAGCCCTCGAACTCAACCCCGACCTGCGCTTCCCCAACCTCGACAAGGTATTGCCGCTGCCCCCCGCCGCCTTGCCCATGTGGGACGGCAAGCGCGAGACCCTGGTGGACGCCGCCAAGCCCCTGGTCGCCAAGCCGGCCGAGAAACCCACTCCCGGCGCGCAGCGCACCGGCCGCGCCCACATCCCGCAAGGCCACGTGCTGCGGCGGCAGGCCCGCCCTGTGGTCGTCGAAGCCGCCACCCCCGTGCCCCACAGCGGCTACTGGCTTGCCCGCCTGGCCAAGGTCTACCGCGATCACGAGCAGGCCTGGGAAGATGCCCAGGTCCCGCAGCGCTACGCCCAGGGCGAAACCTTCGAGGCCGTGGACCGCAGCAGCATGGGCAAGTACGCCCACTACGCGCCCCGCACCGTCTGGCACTACCTGGGCGAAGCCTCTCCCGTGCCCGTGGTCACGCATCCCCGGGTGGCCCAGGGCCTCGCCCGCGCCACCCGCGTGCCCGAGCCCATGCTGTACTGCCGGGGCATGCTGCCCTGTCCGCGCACCGGCGTATGGGGTGGCCAGGTGCCCAGGGACCATCCGCTGGCCCGGCTCTACAACCGTGTGGACCGCTACGCCTATGTCGAGAAGGGCCAGCCCTTCCCCGATCCCCGGCATCAGCACATCCCCCTTGCGCCGCACGAGGTGAAGTGGCTCTGGCTGGACAACGCCAACCAGCCCCAGCGCTCGGGCATCGTCGAGGTGACCTTGAGCGACTTGCATGATGCGCAGACGGCAAGCTGATGACGATCGCCGCTGGCCTGCGTTGCCGTTGCTGCTGGCGGCCGTCTTCGTCCTGTTGAGTCTGACGGCCTGCCCCATGAACCACCTGCCCCGCAACATGAAGCTGAAGGCCTTCGACCCACACCGGGCCGACTTCACCTGCAAGTACGAGGCCGATGCCAACCCACCCTTCACGGCCGAGGCCGACGCACTCTTCCAGCAGGGCATGGCGGTGACCAGCTACGACCTGGTGTTCGAGCAGCGCGACTACGCCAAGGCGGCGCAGTTGTGGAAGCAGGCCGCGGGCATGGGCCACTGGAAGGCCGCGATGAACCTGGCCGGCCTGCACGAGCGCGGCCTGGGCGTGCCGCAGGACAGCGAACAGGCCGTGCTGCTGGTCGAAGGGCTGATGAAGCAAGGCGTGCCCGCCGCCTTCGACAAGATGGGCACCTACCACCAGCGCGGCATCGGCGTGAAGGGCGATGCAAGCCGGGCCTATGCGTTCTGGCAACTGGCCGCGGACATGGGGAGTTCGGCGGCGCAGGCGTATTTGGGCGCCAAACTGAAAGGCACTTACGACAATCCCGATCAGGGTTTCTGGGGCAACCGGGAGGTGGCGCTGAAGATGCTGGAGTGCAGTTTTGCGCAGGGTAATGGCGATGCAGCCTACACGTTGGCCCTGACCATCACTGGGAGCGATCCTTCACTTGGCGAAGACAACGCCCGGGCACTCCGTGTTTATCACGAAGGTGTGAAACTGGGCTGCAAGGATTGCGCACGCGATCTGTCCGTTAGTTTCCGTGCTGCTGAACCCTTGACAGGCCACACGCTCGACAAGCCCCGCGCGGATCGCTACCGCCTGCTGAGGGAAGCCCTCGAACTCAACCCCGACCTGCGCTTCCCCAACCTCGACAAGGTGCTGCCGCTGCCCCCCGCCGCCTTGCCCATGTGGGACGGCAAACGCGAGACCCTGCTGGACGCCGCCAAGCCCCTGGTCGCCAAACCGGCCGAGAAACCCACCCCCGGCGCCCAGCGCACCGGCCGCGCCCACATCCCGCAGGGGCATGTGCTGCGGCGGCAGGCCCGCCCTGTGGTGGTCGAAGCCGGCACCCCCGAGAGCGATTCGCATGAGGCCAAGGGCGTTGTCGAACATGCATGAAGATGAAGCGGGAGAAGGACTTCAACCCATGAACAAGCCCAAGCACATCCGCGTCGAATCCGACCAGCAACTGACCTCTCACAGGGAAGCCGGCAAATTGCACCTGTATTCCGAGGGCCAGATCAATGTGAGGCTGAGCGGCATCCGCAGCGTCGATGTCCACGCCATCACCGATCTGGAGACGCACCAGATCACCCGCGCCTTTGGTTCGGTGTCGCACTTCCTGCGGTTCGCGAACGGCGGCGAAGTGCGCTTCGCCTACAACGCGGCGGGTGCGCTGCTGGAGTTCGTGGCGAACGATGTCGAGGTGGGCGTGATCGGCGGCGACCGCATCGTGCTCAGGCAACCGGACTGACCGGCACCTGCCCGATGAGCGCGCCACTGGACAACAACTTTCTCGACGTGGTCTCGGACGAGGTCGACCGGGCACGGCCGCGGCAGGTGCCGCTTCCGGCGTCGAGCCCGCACGATGACTACCGCCCGCCACCGCCACCCGAGCCGTTGCTGCAAAGCCGGCAGCACCTCGCGCGCCTGTCGCCGCAGCCC
>DATCUN010000132.1:0-7412 GCA_036561825.1 Pseudomonas sp. | reverse complement strand
CAAGGTGGTCGCGGCCAACGACGACGCCATCGTCGTCAAGCTCAAGCCCAGCGAGTTCGCGGTGCTCGATCCCCACCTGGTGACTACCGTTCCCAGCGAAGGCGCCAAGGTGCATGTCCAACCGTATGCCCGCCGCCGCTTTGACGGCCTGCGCGCGGACATCCCGGAAGTAATCACCGAGAAGACCGCGGACGGTGTTCCCTACACCATCACCAGGCACATCCTCGGCTCCGCGCCTGCCAAGCTGCCCATTCCCGAGCCGCAGTGCATGGAACTGGGGCAGCTCATCCAGCAGTTGGAAGAGATGCCAGCACCCGACGGGTTCCGGCGCATCACCCACATGCTGGTCGATGCGGGCGCCCGCGACTTCACCTGGGTCGATCCGAAGCCGTCCAAGATCATCGAAACGCCCCCGGCGATCAGCTTCACGGTCTCGACCGCGAAGTTCGAGGGCCGGGTGACGATCCTGTACGACCGCGCGGGCGACACCTACGTGGTGGAACTGCATCGCGACGGCGAACTGGTCGATCGGCACGACGAGGTGTATTTCGACATGCTCGGTGCAGTGTTGGAGCGGCTTATCGACGACGGGCGCTGGCGCCTGATCGACGTGAGCGTGATCGACGCCAAGGCCACCCGGCGACGCCAGGCGGTTGCGGCATGACGTCCGAGGCAAATGACTGCTGGGTGGTGTATTCGCCCAACGAGTCGGCCACCAGCGACAGCGCCGGTTTCTGGTCCAACGAGTTCGGCTGGGTCCAGTTCGACCAGGCAACGCGCTTCTCGCTCGAAGAAGCCTTGTACGCAGAGATTCCGGTCGCAGTCGGTCGGGATGCGCGCTTCGTCCCGTGGCAGGAAGCCCGGCAGCACTACGGCTGAGTCCGCAGCCTACCGGCGACTTGCCCCGCAGGCCTTCCATCCGTTCGGGTGGAGGGCCTTTTTCTTCAGGAGATTTCAACTATGTCACTGCGATTCAAAGGCTGCGACCTGCGCCCCGTGCTGGCCGAGGCCGTCGCCAACCAATGCCGCGTCGTCCTCGCCAAGGACCAGGGCGTGTACTTCCTCGCCGAGCAGGGAGAGCGCCGTCCCGATGGCCGCGTGAAGCTGCTGGCCTATGCCGTCGGCTGCAACCCGGATACCGACCCGTTTGACGACTGGTGGGAGCTGGCGCGCGCCGAGCTGGGCGGCGACGACTTCGGCGAATTCTTCGACCCGAAGGAAGGCGTCTTCGCGCGCATCCTGCACGGCACGAACGATCTGCTGCTGTCCGCCACCACGACGCACCTGTCGCTGGAGGTGGTGCCATCGGCGTAGCGTGGCTACTCCCGTCCCCTCACGGCCCCCTTCATGGGGGCTTTCTTTTCTCCGCACCGCGGCCGTTGCTGCGTGTGCGCGTTCGTCTCCGGCCGCCTTGGCCCGCCTCGTCGGCATGCCCGCCGACATGCCCACGGAGACGACCGCATGCACGACCCGTTCAAGATCACCCAACCGACCTGCATCAGCTTCTCGGGCGGCCGTACCAGCGCCTACATGCTCTGGCGCGTGTTGCAGGCCAATGGCGGCCTGCCTGCCGACACCGTGGTCTGCTTCGCCAACACCGGCAAGGAAGTGGAAGCGACCCTGCGCTTCGTGCGCGACTGCGCCGCGCACTGGCAGGTGCCGATACGCTGGCTGGAATACCTGCCCACGGAGCTAGGGCCTGTCATCAAATTCTGATGGTGCTTCGTTATCAGGAGCATGAACCGCAGATATGCCCTGACAGATAGACAGTGGTCTCAGATCGAAGGCCTGTTGCCCGGCAGGGCCGGGCACGTTGGAGCGCCAGCCAAAGACAACCGTCTGTTCGTCGATGCGGTGCTCTACCGCTATCGTGCGGGCATTGCCTGGCGCGATCTGCCCGAGCGATTCGGGGATTTCCGCGTGGTGCATCTGCGCCATATGCGCTGGAGCCGGCGCGGTGTGTGGCAACGCCTGTTTGAAGCATTGGCCCAGAACGCGGACAACGAATACGCCATGATCGATGCCACCATCGTGCGGGCTCACCAGCACAGCGCTGGTGCAAAAGGGGGGCTTCGGAGCAAGCCATCGGACGCAGCCGGGGGGCTTGAGCACGAAGATCCACGCCACAGTCGATGCGCTGGGCAATCCCACGGGCTTTGTACTTACGGCGGGCCAGGCTTCAGACCTGGAGGGTGCCGATGCCCTGCTCAAGGACATCGATGCGCAGATGGTCATTGCCGACAAGGCCTATGACGCACGGCAAAGAGTGGTGGAGCCTCTATTGCAAGCAGGCAAGGCCGTGGTCATTCCCAGCATTCGCACACGCACCGTGCAACGCGAATATGACCGGCATCTGTACAAGGCGCGTCATCTGATTGAGAACTTCTTTGCGCGCCTGAAGCAGTACCGAGCCATCGCCACACGCTACGACAAGACAGCCGTGGCCTTCCTTGGCGCCATTCATCTGGCTGCCTCTGTCGTTTGGCTTATTTGATGACACGCCCTAGGCTTCACGCTGGTGGACTTTGATCGGGCCAGCCGCCAGGGCGAGCCGTTCGAGGCGCTGATCCGCAAGCGCCAGTACCTGCCCAATCCCGTTGCGCGCGGCTGCACGACCAGCCTGAAGATCCGCCCGATGCACCGCTACCTGCGGCATCTGGGCTGGACGGACTGGGACCAGATGATCGGCATCCGGGCGGACGAGCAGCGCCGCGTCGCCAAGATTCGCGCGCGCGGCCATTCCACAGAATCGACCCACGAGACCATGTGCATGCCGTTGGCCGAAGCCAGTGTGACCGTGCGCGACGTGAGCGCCTTCTGGCAGGCGCAGCCGTTCGACCTCGACCTCCTCACGGTGAACGGGCGCACGCTCGAAGGCAACTGCGACCTGTGTTTCCTCAAGCCGCGCGGGCAGCGCCTGGCCCTCATCAAGGCCCGGCCCGAAGCCGCCGTCTGGTGGATTCGCATGGAGTCCCTGAACCTGGCGAGCAAGCCCAGCGGCGCCCGGTTCCGCGCCGATGGCCCCAGCTACGCCGACCTGGCGCGTTTCGCTGCTGACCAGGGCGACCTGTTCGACGCCGCCGAGGAACCCATCGCCTGCTTCTGTGGCGATTGACGGCCATGGACGGGCAATCGGCCTCCCCATCGCTGCGACTACTTCCGGTGTCCTTGCGCCGTGCCAATGCCTTCGTGCAGGAGCACCACCGCCACCACCGGCCAGTTCAGGGCGCGAAGTTCGCCTTGGCCGTCGCGCTGTCCGCCATCGATGGCATCTGCGGCGTGGCCATCGTCGGCCGCCCGGTCGCCCGCCACCTGGATGACGGCTGGACGCTCGAAGTCACCCGGCTCTGCACCGATGGCGCACCGAACGCCTGCAGCAAGCTCTACGGCGCCGCCTGGAAGGCGGCCAAGGCACTGGGCTACACGCGGCTGATCACCTACACCTTGCCCGAGGAAGGTGGTGCCAGCCTGCGCGCCGCCGGTTGGCGGCTGCTCGGCACCCGAGGGGGCGGGGCCTGGAGCCGCCCCAGCCGTCCCCGCGCCGACACCCCCGAGCATCTACGCGGCCCCAAGTGCCTGTGGCAGGCGCCAGGCGGCGCGGACAAAGGGAAGCACCCGGATGCCGATTGATTGCTGCCGCGCGCGCGAACCCCACCCATGCTGCCCCCATGCCTCGCTGACAGCCGTCAGCAGCATCCCAGGTAGCCACGATCTTCAAGGCTACGGCGCGGTTCCACCGCGTTGATCACCCAGCTCGCACCGCATCCGTCCGCGAGCGGCCACCAGTCTCTGGTGGCGGATGCTTTCGCCTTATCAACCCACCGCGGGGTTACGCACCTTTCCCCGCATGCGTGGGCCGGTGTGTCTCCGCTTCATCCCTATGGAGATTCACCATGAACACCACGTCCAACGAGAAATCGTATTTCGACCTCCACACCTCGGGCATCGGCTACATCCAGCGCGTCCGCGAGGTTCCCGTCCGGGGCGGCCGCCGCGCGCAGCCCTTCCTAGCATGCACCATCGCCGCGCTGGTCGGTTCCGCCAAGGACCCGACCTACCGCTACTTCGACGTCAAGGTGTCCGGTGCGGATGCCAAGAAGCTGGTCGAGCGCTACATCGGCGTTGACGATCCCAAGCAGCGCCCGCTGGTGCGCTTCCGCCTCGGAGACCTTTGGGGCGATGCGTACATCCGCGACAAGGGCGAGCACGCCGGCAAGCCGGGCGCCAGTCTCAAGGCGCGTCTGCTCAAGGCCGAGCCGCTTGACCGGGCCGAACTGGCTTCGATCAGGCAGCACAAGCTGATCACGCGCGGTATCGGCTACCTCAGCCGTCCGAAGGACGTCACCCCCAAGGATGGCGATCCGTTCCTGTCGTGCTGCGTCGCGGCACTGGCCGGGCCTGTCGGTGAACCGGAATATCGGTACTTCGACACCATCGTCGCCACCCCCGAGGCCGAGCACCTGGTTCGCCGGTGCGTGCAGGCCATAGAAGGGGACCGCAAGGTGCTGATCGGCTTCAAGTTGAACGACATGAAGATCGATCCGTACATCCGCACCAAGGGCGAGCGCGCCGGGGAACCGGGAGCGAGCCTGGAATCGACGCTGGTCCATATCGGTCTCATCAAGATCGATGGCAAGACGGTCTATTCGCCGAGCCAGGCGCAAGCCGAAGCGCCGCAAGCCGAGGACGCACCCGCGCCCGAAGCCGAGGTTGCCGCCGACACCGCTGCCGACCAGCCTGTCGAGCCCGCCGAGCGCGAGCCCGTAGGTGACGTCGAGGAGCAGGAGCCGGCGATGGCCGAGTCGTTCTGATCCGGCATGGCCCCTCACGGGGCCTTGCTTCTTCCTATTTCCCAAGGAGAACCATCATGGCAGCCACATCGGCACCTGCGAGATCAGTCTTGCCCATCGTCGTCCCGGGTCAGCTCACATTGCGGACCATCCGCGGCAAGAACGGCCCGTTCACGGTCGGTCGCCTGACCACCCCCATCGGCGAGTTCGCCGTCAAGGACGCGGAGCTGGAGCAGTACCCCGAAGGCAAGTACGACGGGGAGTTCGTCATCCGCTACATCTTCGCGAAGTCCTATCCGGTCGCGGGTGGCGCGCGGTTTGAAGTCCGCGCCAACCTCGATGGCATGACGCTCAACGGCATCGAAAAACTGTCCCGTGACGAGGCCCGCAGCTTCGCCACCCAGGAAATCGATCCGCTCGATGAAGAGTTGGGAGCGCAGCCGGCAGCAACACCGGCCAAGCCCGCCAGAACGTCCAAGCCTGCGAAGCCCGCACCCGTGCAGGCATCCGCGGACCCGCTGGTCGATACCACGCCCTTCGGTGTGGATGCGCCGACGCCCGCTGCGGCTGCTGCCACCGGCAGCGCCGAAGATGGCGACGCCGCACTGTTCGGCATCCTGTGGCCGCTGGGCGAATCCGTCCGACTGGATTCGACCATTGACCGTCGCACCTTGCGCGCGCAGGTCGCCCGCCTGGGCGAACTGGGCTACAGGCACCAGTACCAGACGCAGGAGTGGAGCCGTCAGGCCGCACTGGAACCTGCGTGATCGCAAACGCCGCATCCGCGGTGTTCTTCATCCACCCGCCGGGGTTCCTTCCCCATGCGGGAGAGGCTCCGGCATTTTTCTGGAGGTCTCCATCATGTCCACCATCGCTTGCGATACCCCCCGTTCTACGCTGGACGAACCCGCGTGGCAGGCTGTCTGCAAGACGGCTGCCGAGCACGCCCAGCGTGGTTGCGGCCTGGCCTGGGAACACTGGGTCACGCTTTTCAGTTCCGAGATCGACGCGCAAGTCAGTCGGTTGCCGGAGAGCCAGCGCGTTCATGCACTGGAAATCGCTGCCCAGGAATGGGACTACGCAACACCTGCCGAACGGCAGGAAACCCAGGAGTGGCTCGCCGAGAACGGCTGCTGCTCGCACGGGATCGAGTTCGGCTACTGCCCGGCCGGTTGTGATCGTGACGATGACGACTGGGACTAAGGGCAGAGCATAGGTTCCTTCGCCGCAATTGCGGCATTCCATCACCCGCTGGGGGTCTTCCCCACGGGGAGGCCTCCGGCTCTACTTTCCAGGAGGCCTCTCATGGGCTGGTATTTCTCTTCCCAATCGCGATCCGACCTGATCGCGGAACTGGTCGCACCCCAGGAGACCGAGCGCGTCAGCGCGAAGGTCATCGCCCACACCCTGCGCGGCAACGTGCTGTGGTCCGTGGTCGAAATGACCGCCAAGGTCGAAGGCGTGCATCGTGATCTCTCGCCGGGTCAGTCCCTGCGCTACATCCGCTGCGATCTGCTCGAATGCAGCGGCGGCCAGTGGGGCTACAAGCCGCTGGACGAATCCATGCACCCGTACTACTACTCGTGCCCGCTGTCCTATCTGGATCTCGCACCGGAGCAATCCGCCGACTGGCGTGCAGGCGTTCGCGCCCACCACGCACGACGGCGTACCCCGACCGCCGCCATGGCATCCGCTACGGCGCTGACGGTCTGAATCTCTTCCTTCCACCCGCCTGGGCAGCACTTGCCCGCGCGTGCGGTGCTGTTCCAGCTCATCCAAGGACACCTCCATGAGCCAGCACCACTTCGAGACCCATCACAAGGGATTTCCCATCACCGTCATGCTCGGCTGGGATCGGCCACTGCGCTATTTCTTCATGACGATCCGCAAGCCTGCCGAGCTGATCGACAGCACCATGAAGGTCGAGGACGAGGATTTCCTGTACAGCAACCTGCACGAGGAAGACCCGTTCGGCCACGGTCTGGACTACTACCGTGCAGTCCTGGGCCATTTCCACATCGACGTGCCGAGCAGCATGTTCACCGAAGTCCAGAAGGACTATGCGGGGAACGTCGGCAATCGCGTCGTCAAGCATGAGGCCGATGGTTCGTTCGCTGAACTGAGAGCCTGACGTCACCTGCGACGCAGCCGAGGCATTCGCCCTGGCGCTGCGCGTTTCATCCCTAACGGGGCATTCACTGCCCCTGCGGGCGGTGCGCCCCTCACATCGAGGAAACCACCATGCCTGCCATTTCATCCGACCAGCCCCTGTACCGCATCGACGAATGCAGCGACCTCATGGCCGATGCCTGCGTTTGCGGGGACCAGGGCGACTTGATCTTTCTCTCGGTCTGGGCGCGCGACACCGCCATCCAGCAGTTCATCGGGCGGCTCACCCTGGGCCGCAGCGAGGACGGCCTGGACCAGTTCCACGTCATCACCGACCAGGGCGGTTCGCTGCCCGTGTTCGTCGGCTCGGTGGAGCGCCTTGAAAAGCGCCTGACCCGCAGCTATCGCCGCACGCTGTTCGGCTCGATGGTCAATCTCTGGCTGTTCGACCGGCGCTGCATCCGGCCCGACAAGAGTTCGGCCAGCGCCTTGGCGCTGCTGCCGCGCTCCGCG
>DATCUN010000131.1:0-12077 GCA_036561825.1 Pseudomonas sp. | reverse complement strand
GCACTGTTCCGCTTGCGTCGCACCTTCTATGCCCTGGCCGCTTTTAGCGGGGTGATCAACCTGCTGATGCTGACTCCGGCGGTGTACATGCTGCAGGTGTACGACCGCGCCCTGGTCAGCAGCAACGTCACCACCCTATTGATGCTCACCCTGCTGGTAGTCGGCCTGTTCGTGCTGATCGCACTGCTGGAGGTGGTGCGCTCAAGCGTGCTGATCCGCGTCGGCAACCGGCTCGACATGATGCTCAACCAGCGAATCTTCAGTGCCGCCTTCGAGCGCAATCTACGCCGCGCTGGCGGCAACCCATCGCAGGCACTGCAGGATCTGTCGCAGGTGCGCCAGTTCCTCACCGGCAACGGCCTGTTCGCCTTTTTCGACGCGCCCTGGACGCCCATCTACCTGATAGTCGTCTCCCTGGTCCATCCGCTGCTCGGGGTCATCACCCTGGTCGGCTCGCTGTTGCTGGTCAGCCTCGCCTGGCTGACCGAGACCAGCACCCGCAAGCCTCTGGCCGAAGCCAACCAGGCGGCCATGGCCTCCGCCACCTTCGCCAACAACAACCTGCGCAACGCCGAAGTCATCGAGGCCATGGGCATGCTGCCGGCCATCCGCCAGCGCTGGTTCGGCAATCATCTGCGGATTCTCGAGCTGCAAAGTTTGGCCTCTGATCGCGCCGCCTGGATCAACGGCGTGACGCGCTTCGTGCGCATCACCCTGCAGTCGCTGCTCCTTGGTGCCGGCGCGCTGCTGGCGATCGAAGGCGAGATCACCCCGGGGATGATGATTGCCTGCTCCATCCTTGGCGGCCGGGCACTGGCGCCGGTCGAGCAGGTGATCGCGACCTGGAAGCAGCTGCTGTCCAGCCGCGCGGCTTGGGGGCGACTGTCCACCCTGCTGCACGACTTCCCGGCACGCAAGGAGTCCATGTCGCTGCCCAAACCCACGGGCATGCTCAGCGTGGAAAGCGCCTTCGCCAACGCGCCAGGCTCGAACCTGCCGATCCTGCGCGCCATCAGCTTCAACCTGTCCCCTGGCGAAGCCCTGGGCGTGATCGGTCCCTCGGCCTCCGGCAAGTCGACCCTCGCCCGCCTGCTGGTCGGCATCTGGCCGGCCCAGGCCGGCAAGGTGCGCCTGGACGGCGCCGAGGTGTTCCAGTGGAACAAGGAAGAACTCGGCCCCTGGCTGGGCTACTTGCCGCAGGATGTCGAGCTGTTCGAAGGCACCATCGCGGAGAACATCGCCCGCTTCGGCCAGGTGGACAGCGACGCCGTGATCCAGGCGGCCCGCCAGGCCAGCGTGCACGAGATGATCCTGCGCCTGCCCCAAGGCTACGACACCCACCTCAGCACCGACGGCGGCTCGCTGTCCGGCGGCCAGAAGCAGCGCATCGGTCTGGCCCGTGCGCTGTACGGCGACCCGTCGCTGATCGTGCTCGACGAGCCGAACTCGAGCCTCGACGACGTCGGCGAAGCCGCGCTGATCCAGGCCCTGAGCGACCTGAAACGGCGCGGCAAGACCCTGGTACTGATCTCGCACCGGCCCACCGTACTGAATATCGTCGACAAGATCCTGGTGCTGCGTGAAGGCATGGTGCATATGTTCGGCAGCCGCGACGAGGTGTTTGCCGCCCTGCGCCAGGCCAGCGTCGCCCAGGCGGCCGCGGGCGCCACGCCCCTGTCCTCGGTCAAGACCAAGGAGTGATGCGCCATGTCGAATCTGGGGGGAGAACACATGGGCCTGGGGCTTCCGGGTGGCGAACGGGTGATCGACGTCGACGATGGCCGCCCGCGCCGCTGGGGACTGTGGCTGGTGGCCGTCGGCTTTGGCGGCTTCATCCTCTGGGCCAGCCTGGCGCCGCTGGATGCCGGGGTGGTGGCCAATGCCACGGTCAACATCACCGACAACCGCAAGACCATCCAGCACCTGAGTGGCGGTTCGGTTAACGCCATCCTGGTCCGCGAAGGCGACCGGGTGGCGCGCGACCAGCCGCTGATCGAGCTCGACCAGACCCGGGCCATCGCCGAACAGGGCGTGGTCAGTTCCCAGTACATCGTCGCGCGGACCGTGGAGAATCGCCTGCAGGCCGAGCGGGACGGCCTGGACACGGTGACCTTCGACCCCGAACTGCTCGCCCGCTTCGCCGGCGACGCGCGCCTGCAGGAAGCCACCACCCTGCAGACGCGCCTGTTCGCCACCCGCCGCGCGGCGCTGACCGGCGAGGCCGGCATCCTGCGGGAAAACATCCGCGGCGCCGAGGAACAGCTCAAGGGCCTGCGCCAGGTGCAGGCGGCACGCAGCGCGCAGATCAACTTCCTCGCCCAGGAGCTGGACGGCGTGCGCAACCTCGCCGCCGAAGGTTATGTGGCGCGCAACCGCATGCTCGAACTCGAACGCAGCGCCGCCGACCTCAACGCCCAGCGGGCGCAGAGCGTGGCCGACATCGGCCGCACCCACAACCAGATTGCCGAACTGAAGCTGCGTATCCTGCAGCTGGAGCAGGACTTCCAGAAGGAAGTGCAGTCGCAGCTGACCGAAGTGCAGAAGGAGGTCAGCGCCCAGGCCGACCGCCTGCGGGCCCTGGATTACGAGGTGGCGCACACCGTGATCCGCTCACCCATCGACGGCCTGGTACTTGGCCTCAACGTCTCGACCATCGGCGGCGTGATCCAGCCGGGCGCGGAACTGATGAGCGTGGTGCCCGCCGACGAGCCGCTGCAGGTGGACGCCATGATCCCGGTGCAGGCCATCGACAAGATGGCCCCAGGACTGCCGGTGGACATCACCTTCCCCGCCTTCAACCATGCCCAGACCCCCAACATTCCGGGCCGAGTGCTGACCATCGCCGCCGACAGGCTGGTCGATGAAACCAGCAAGGAGCCCTATTACCTCGCCCAGATCGGCGTCACCGAGGAAGGCATGGGGATGCTCGGCAGCAACCAGATCCGCGCCGGGATGCCAGCCACGGTGATCATCAAGACTGGGGAGCGCAACCTGATGAGCTACCTGCTCAAGCCGGTGCTGACGCGCGTCAACAGTGCCTTCAAGGAGCAATGAATGCTTGCCCGCCTCGCCCTCGCCTGCCTGGCCGGCTTGGCCAGCCTGCCCGCCAGCGCTCTGGACCTGCAGGAGGCCTGGGAACTCCTGCAAGCCCAGGGACCCACCTACCGTGCCGCGGTGCATGAGCGTGACGCCGGCGTGGAGAACCGCGCCATTGGCCGGGCCGGCCTGCTGCCCCAGCTCAGCGCCAGTGCCAGCCGCAGCCGGGTGAACGGCACCCGTGAGGAGAAGAACTTCATCGGCAACACTGTCGAGAGCGACCTCGACTACGACGCAGAAGCCTACATCGCACGTCTGCGCCAGCCCCTGTACAACCGCCAGAAATTCGCCGAGTACCGCCAGGGCAAGCAGCGCGCCGACTACAGCGAGGCGGTGTTCGACGCCAAGACCCAGCAGGTCGCCGTGAGTCTGGCCGGCCGCTATTTCGATGTGTTGCTGACCCGCGAGACCATCGACCTGGCCACGGCCAAGCTCAAGGCCTTCGAGCAACAGGTCGCCGCGGCACAGCGGCGCTTCGACCTGGGCGACGGCACCATCACCGACGTCGACCAGGCCACCGCCCGCCGCGACCTGGCCCAGGCCGAGCTGATCGAGGCGCAGGACAACCAGGCAGTCGCCCTGCGCCTGCTGCAGGAAATCCTCGGCCAGGTGCCGGAAAACCTCGCCACCCTGCGCCAGGAGTTCCCGACGCCGGCCCTGCAGCCTGCCAGCCTGCCGGAGTGGCTGAGCCAGGCCAAGGCCAACAACCCGAGCCTGCGCGCCCAGCAGTTCAATCACGGCGTGGCGGAAGAGGAAGTCAACCGGGCCAAGAGCGGACACTGGCCGACCGTGGATCTGGTGCTGGGCTATACCGACAGCGACAGCGACTCGGTCTCCACCATCGACCAGCAGAACCGCTATGCCTCGGCCGGCGTGGAACTGAACATGCCGCTGTACGCTGGCGGCGGGGTCAGCGCCCGCGTACGCCAGGCCGTCGCCAGCCGCGAACAGGCCGGCGAGGAGCTGAACGCCACCCGCGAGGAGGTGCTATCGGCCACCACCCGCGAGTTTCGCGGCGTGCAGAGCGGCGAGACGCGCATCCGGGCGCTGGAGCG
Source organism: Pseudomonas sp. (assembly GCA_036561825.1). Lineage (GTDB taxonomy): Bacteria > Pseudomonadota > Gammaproteobacteria > Pseudomonadales > Pseudomonadaceae > Geopseudomonas. Next base: position 7,926 of record DATCUN010000131.1, on the reverse strand, counting down.
AGCCGTGATCTCCAGCGAACGGGCCCAGGACTCGGCGCGCAAGAGCTTTCTCGCCGGCTCCAGCACCAACCTCGACATCCTCAATGCCGAGGAACAGGTATACATCGCCCGCCGCGACCTGCTCGAAGCCAAGCTGCGCTACCTGCAGGCGCGACTGCAGCTGGCCGCCGCCGTCGGCCTGCTCGGCGAGGACGACATCAGCCAGGCCAATGCCTACCTGGGCCCAGCGCTGGTCCTCAACAACTGACGCGCAGGCGGATCAGGCCGCCGCGCCGCTGTGGAAGCGGAACTCCGGGTCCGGCGTCAGAATCGCCTCGCGCTCGACCTCGGCAAAAAAGGCCACCCGCTCGTCGATCGGCTCGCTGGCGTACTGCTGGGCCATCTTCAGGTAATCCTGATAGTGGCGCGCCTCGGACTTGAGCAGCGAGAGGTAGAACTTGCCCAGCTCCTCGTCCAGGAAAGGCGCCAGCCGGTAGAAGCGCTCGCAGGAGCGCGCCTCGATGTAGGCGCCGACGATCAGGGTGTCCACCAGCTTGCCCGGCTCGCTCTTGCGGATGTGCGCGTGCAGGCGCTGGGCGTACAGCGAAGCGCTGACCGGGCGATAGGCCACGCCGCGTTTCTTCATCAGCGCCGCCACCTGCTCGAAATGACGCAGCTCCTCGCGCGCCAGGCGCGACAACTTGTACTGCAGGTCTTCCTTCTCGACATAGCGGTACAGCAGGGTCAGCGCCGTACTGGCGGCCTTCTTCTCGCAGTTGGCGTGATCGATCAGCAGGATCTCGGGGTGCTGCAGCGCCTGGTCGATCCAGGCCTGGGGCGTCGGGCAGAGCAGGAAGCTCTCGATCTCGGGAAGCAGGGACATGGCAATCCGGCTAGTCTTGGAAAGCCGCGCATTATACGGCCCTCGCTCGATACGGGCATGTCTGCCGCTTGACGTGCATCAAGCGGCAGACGACGGCGTTGCGTCTAGAGTTGAGATCGAAAGCCACCGAGGAAGAAGACCATGCAAGCCATCCGCAGCATTCTGGTAGTGCTGGAACCCAATCAGCCGGAAGGCCTGGCGCTCAAACGGGCAACGCTGATCGCCAACGCCACCCAGTCCGAGCTGCACTTGCTGGTGTGCGACACGCAACGCAACCACGACGTCTTTCTCGACGATCTGGCGCTGAGCCTGCGCGAGGAAGGCCACACCGTCTCCACCCGCCAGGACTGGCAGGAAACGACCTACCAGACCATCATCGCCGCTCAGCAGGCCGAGGGCTGCGGCCTGGTGATCAAGCAGCACTACCCGGACAACCCGCTGAAGAAGGCGTTGCTCACCCCGGACGACTGGAAGTTGCTGCGCTACTGTCCCTGCCCGGTGCTGCTGGTCAAGACCGACCGGCCCTGGACCGGCGGCAAGGTGCTGGCGGCGGTCGATGTCGGCAATGACGAGCCCGAGCACCGTTCCCTGCATGCAAACATCGTCTGCCACGCCCACGACATCGCCCACCTGGCCAAGGGCGAGCTGCATGTACTCAGCGCCCATCCAGCGCCGCTGCTCACGGCCGCCGACCCCAGCTTCCAGCTGAGCGAAACCATCGCCGCGCGCTACCGCGAAGCCTGCCAGAGCTTCCAGGACGAGTACGGCCTCGGCAGCCACCAGCTGCATATCGCCGAGGGCCCCGCCGACCTGCTGATTCCGCAGATGGCATTGCAGCTCGATGCGGCAGTCACGGTGATCGGCTCGGTGGCACGCAGCGGCCTGTCCGGCGCGCTGATCGGCAACACTGCCGAAGTGGTGCTGGATACACTGCAAAGCGACGTGCTGGTACTCAAGCCGGACGACATCTGCGACCAGCTGGAGAAACTGACGGCGACGGAGTAAGCCCGATCAGCCGCGCCCCTCCCGGCCCTCCACCAAGAAAAGCGGCGCGATATAGCGCTGGTAGTGGGCCTCGGACAGCAGGAAGTACTCGCGATCGATCGCATCGCGCAGCTCCGGCAGGCTGCTGTCGCGGAACTCCGGCAGCAGCACGATGCCGTAGGCGTCCAGCTGCTGGATCATCCGCGCACCGCGGGCGATCAGCTGGTAGGCCCAGCAGTACGGCGACTGCCGCTCGACGAAGCGAATCTGCCGCTGCTGCAGCTGGTGGCGCAGCAAGTGCGGATCGAACACTTCCAGCTTGGCGGCCACCACCTGCACCAGCAGGGTTTCCAGACGCTGCCAGACGGCGCGCTTCTCGTCTTCGCCGTACAGGTTCCAGTTCACCACCTCGTGGTGGAAGCGCTTGCAGCCGCGGCACACCAGATCGCCATAAACCGTGGAACAGAGGCCGATACAGGGAGTCTTGATGCGCTGATGGGGCATGGCAAATGGCGTGCGAAACGGGGATGAGGCGGCATGTTAGCCCTTTGTCTATGCTGGGTCATCCGCCACCGGCTGGGTGGATTGCTTAACTTATTCCGGTCTTTCCAGTAGAATCTGCCCGCCTTGTTACAGGCGCCAATGTCCGCAGGAAGCTGTTTTCAAAGCGTCACGAGCACAGTAAACCCGGTAGGAAGCAGTTGGTGAGACCCGCATCGCTCCGCCCTCACCAACACACCTTCGTCATGATCGCCGGCGTAAAACTTTGAAAACAGCTTCTGGACGAAAGTCCCGGACTCCCGCATGGGACCACTGATGAGGGTAATACTGTGCTTGAAGCCTACCGCAAACACGTAGAAGAGCGTGCCGCCCAGGGCGTCGTGCCCCAGCCGCTGAACGCCGAGCAGACCGCAGGCCTGGTTGAGCTGCTGAAGAACCCGCCGGCCGGCGAAGAAGAATTCCTGGTTGACCTGATCACCAACCGCGTTCCCGCGGGCGTCGACGAAGCCGCCTACGTCAAGGCCGGTTTCCTGTCCGCCATCGCCAAGGGCGAGACCGCTTCTCCGCTGATCAGCAAGCAGCGCGCTGTCGAGCTGCTGGGCACCATGCAGGGCGGCTACAACATCGCCACCCTGGTCGAGCTGCTGGACAACGCCGAACTGGCCGAAGTCGCTGCTGCTCAGCTCAAGCACACCCTGCTGATGTTCGACGCCTTCCACGACGTTTCCGAGCGCGCCAAGAAGGGCAACGCCGCCGCCAAGGCCGTGCTGCAGTCCTGGGCTGACGCCGAGTGGTTCGTCAACCGTCCGGCCCTGGCCGAGAAGATCACCCTGGCCGTGTTCAAGGTCCCGGGCGAAACCAACACCGACGACCTGTCGCCGGCTCCGGACGCCTGGTCGCGCCCTGACATCCCGCTGCACGCCCTGGCCATGCTGAAGATGGCCCGCGACGGCATCAACCCGGACGTCCCGGGTTCGGTCGGTCCGCTGAAGCAGATGGAAGAGCTGAAGGCCAAGGGCTTCCCGGTTGCCTACGTCGGCGACGTGGTCGGCACCGGTTCTTCCCGCAAGTCCGCCACCAACTCCGTGCTGTGGTTCTTCGGTGACGACATCCCGAACGTGCCGAACAAGCGCGCCGGTGGCTTCTGCTTCGGCACCAAGATCGCCCCGATCTTCTACAACACCATGGAAGACGCCGGCGCCCTGCCGATCGAATTCGACTGCACCAACCTGGCCATGGGTGACGTCATCGACGTGTACCCGTACAAGGGCGAAGTGCGCCGTCACGATAGCGACGAGCTGGTCACCACCTTCCAGCTGAAGACCGACGTGTTGCTGGACGAAGTCCGCGCCGGCGGCCGTATCCCGCTGATCATCGGTCGCGGTCTGACCGAGAAGGCGCGTGCCGAACTGGGCCTGGCTCCGTCCACCCTGTTCAAGAAGCCGGTTGCTCCGGCTGACAGCGGCAAGGGCTTCTCCCTCGCCCAGAAGATGGTTGGCCGTGCCTGCGGTCTGCCGGAAGGCCAGGGCGTACGTCCGGGCACCTACTGCGAACCGAAGATGACCACCGTCGGTTCCCAGGACACCACCGGCCCGATGACCCGCGACGAGCTGAAGGACCTGGCTTGCCTGGGCTTCTCCGCCGACCTGGTGATGCAGTCCTTCTGCCACACCGCCGCCTATCCGAAGCCGATCGACGTGGTCACCCACCACACCCTGCCGGACTTCATCATGAACCGCAGCGGCGTGTCCCTGCGTCCGGGCGACGGCATCATCCACAGCTGGCTGAACCGCATGCTGCTGCCGGATACCGTCGGTACCGGTGGTGACTCGCACACCCGCTTCCCGATCGGCATCTCCTTCCCGGCCGGTTCCGGTCTGGTCGCCTTCGCCGCCGCCACCGGCGTCATGCCGCTGGACATGCCGGAATCCGTTCTGGTGCGCTTCAAGGGCAAGCTGCAACCGGGCATCACCCTGCGTGACCTGGTCCATGCCATCCCCTACTACGCGATCCAGGCTGGCCTGCTGACCGTCGAGAAGAAGGGCAAGAAGAACATCTTCTCCGGCCGCATCCTCGAGATCGAAGGTCTGGACGGTCTGACCGTCGAGCAAGCTTTCGAGCTGTCCGACGCCTCCGCCGAGCGTTCCGCTGCCGGTTGCGCCATCAAGCTGCCGGAAGAGGCTATCGCCGAATACCTGCGCTCCAACATCACCATGCTGCGCTGGATGATCGGCGAAGGCTACGGCGATGCCCGTACCCTGGAGCGTCGTGCCCAGGCGATGGAAGCCTGGCTGGCCAACCCGAAGCTGCTGGAAGCCGACAAGGACGCCGAATACGCGGCCGTGATCGAGATCGACCTGGCCGACGTGAAAGAGCCGGTTCTCTGCGCTCCGAACGACCCGGACGATGCCCGCCTGCTGTCCACCGTTGCCGGTCAGAAGATCGACGAAGTGTTCATCGGTTCGTGCATGACCAACATCGGTCACTTCCGCGCTGCCGGCAAGCTGCTGGACAAGGTCAAGGGCGGTATCCCGACCCGTCTGTGGCTGGCTCCGCCGACCAAGATGGACGCTCACCAGCTGACCGAAGAAGGCTACTACGGCATCTACGGCCGTGCTGGCGCGCGCATGGAAATGCCGGGCTGCTCGCTGTGCATGGGTAACCAGGCTCGCGTACAAACCGGTTCGACCGTGGTCTCCACCTCGACCCGTAACTTCCCGAACCGTCTGGGCGACGCTACCAACGTGTTCCTGGCTTCTGCTGAGCTGGCGGCTGTTGCCTCCATCATCGGCAAGCTGCCGACCGTTGAGGAGTACATGGGCTACGCGAAGAACATCGACAGCATGGCTGCCGACGTTTACCGCTACCTGTCCTTCGATCAGATGGCTGAATACCGTGACGCGGCTGCCAAGGCCAACATCCCGGTCATCCAGGCTTGATCCTGTAGTACCTAGGCACTGAAAGAAACCCCGCTTCGGCGGGGTTTCTTTTTTTCAGCCATCCAAAAGAGTCCCGCTGCCCCGCTACGGAGCGCAGCCGGCAGGCGCCATGGCCGACGCGGCGCGGCGCCACAGGCCGACGCCGGCGAGGATGAACAGCAGGCTCAGCGCGCCGACATAGTAGCCAGGCCCCAGCGGACTCCACTTCAACAGCAGGCTGACCAGGATCGGCGTCATACCGCCGCAGATGGCGTAGGCCAGGTTGTAGGAGAACGACACCCCGGAGAAGCGTACCGCCACCGGGAAGGCCTTGACCATCACCATGGGGATGGCGCCGATGGTGCCCACGCCCAGGCCGGCCAGGGTGTACAGCGGGATCAGCAGATCACGATGGCTGGCGATGCCGGCATAGAACAGCGCGGAACTCAGCAACAGCAGCAGGCCGCCGAAGACAAAGGTCGGCCCCGCGCCGAAGCGGTCCGCCGCCAGGCCGGCCAGCACGCAGCCGAGGCTGAGGGCGACGATGGCCAGGCTGTTAGCCTGCAGCGCTTCGCCCGGGGTGAAGCCGTGCAGGGTCTGCAGGATCGTCGGGGTCATCAGGATGACCACCACGATGCCGGCCGACAGCACCCAGGTCAGCAGCATCGACAACAGCACCGCCGGGCGATGCTCGCGCATCACCGCCTTGAGCGGCAGTTCCTCGGCCAACGACTGGCGCAGTTGCAGCTCGGCGAACACCGGGGTCTCGTGCAGCCAGCGGCGCAGGTAGACCGAGACCAGCCCGAACACCCCACCCAGCAGGAAGGGAATGCGCCAGGCGTAGTCGGCCAGTTCCTCGGCGCTGAACGCCCGGTTGATCGCGCTGGCGGTCAGCGAGCCGAGCAGAATGCCGGCGGTCAGACCGGCAGTCAGGGTGCTGCAGGCAAAGCCGATGCGCCGCGCCGGCACATGCTCGGCGACGAACACCCAGGCCCCCGGCACTTCGCCACCAATCGCCGCGCCCTGCACCACCCGCAGCGCCAGCAACGCCAGCGGCGCCCACAGGCCGATCTGCGCATAGGTCGGCAGCAGGCCCATGCACAGGGTCGGCACGGCCATCATGAAGATGCTCAGGGTGAACATGCGCTTGCGCCCGAGCAGGTCGCCGAAGTGGGCCATGACGATGCCGCCCAACGGCCGCGCCAGATAGCCGGCGGCGAAGATGCCGAAGGTCTGCAGCTGGCGCAGCCACTCGGGCATCTCGGCGGGGAAGAACAGCTTGCCGACCACCGCCGCGAAGAACACGAAGATGATGAAGTCGTAGAACTCCAGCGCACCGCCCAGGGCGGAGAGCGAGAGGGTCTTGAAGTCGCTGCGGGTCAACGGGCGCGCCACGGGCGCAGTGCTGGAGTGCTCGGCAGACATAGGGGCAGGTTTCTCGGGAATGGGCGACGGAACGGCGGGCGCACCTTAGCAAATTACGCCCCGCCGGGCAGCCTTCGAAACCCTGGGGATTGCGCCCCGCGCGGGTACTGGCCGAGCAACGGCTCAGGAACCGGCCTGCTATCGGTCTCCCGCTGGCGGACGGCTCGAGCGCTCTAGAACAGCGGCCCGGAGCGGGTATTGTTGCCCTTGGCCAGGCGATCGTAGAGCACCACGTTGACCGTGGCGGCGAGGTTCATGCAGCCGTTGGTGGGAATGTAGATCACGTCCTCGCACCAGTCGCGGATCTGCTTGTCCAGCGAGCCGTCTTCCGGCCCGAAGATGTACAGCGCCCGGTCCGGGTGGGTGTACTCGGGGAGGGAGCGGGCACCTTCGACCAGTTCCACCGCCACCGGCGTGCAGCCGAAGGGGAGAATCTTGCGCAGGTCGTCGATGTTGATCAGCGGAATATCCTGATGGACCTTCTTGGTATCGGTGACGAAGTCCCGCGCCCGGTCGTAGCGGGTGCCGGTATAGAACACCGAGCTGACTTCATAGCAGCCCGCCGCGCGCATGATCGATCCGACATTTTCCGGCGACTTGGGATTGCTCAGACCGATACAGCTGTATCTCTTGTTGGCCACGGGAATACTCGCAAAAGCGCCGATTATACCGGGCCGGCGCCAGCCTGGCGGAAAAGCGGATGGGCTGGAGTAAAGGCCGGACACCTGAGCCGGCGCCCTATGGCTCCGACCTGTCCCGCTCGGCGCTGTAGGTGGCGATCACCTCCCCCGCCACCGACACGGCAATCTCCAGCGGCAGCTTGCCGCGCACCTCGGGCAACCCCAGCGGACAACGCATGCGCGCGATCGACTCCGCCGCCAGACCGCGCTCGCGCAGGCGGTGCTCGAAGCGCGCGCGCTTGGTCCGCGAGCCGATCAGGCCGAAATAGACGAAGTCGCCGCGGCGCAGGATGCGCTCGGCCAGCTCGAGGTCGAGCTGATGGTCGTGGGTCATGACGATGCAGTAGCTGCCGGGCGGCAGCTCGTCCACCTCGTCGACCGGCTCCTCGCTGACCACCCGCTCGACACCCGGCGGCAGCTGCGCCGGGAACTCGGCCACGCGCGAATCGATCCAGCGCACCCGGCACGGCAGGCCGGCGAGCAGCGGCACCAGCGCGCGGCCGACATGCCCGGCGCCAAACACTGCAACCTCGACCCGCGGCCGAGCCAGCGGCTC
>DATCUN010000130.1:0-3096 GCA_036561825.1 Pseudomonas sp. | reverse complement strand
AACGTGTGGCAATGACGACAACCCAACAAACTCCGGCCAATTATCCGGCGGCACTTGGCCGGCCACTTTGCGTTTGTGACATAGATGACAATTTGTCGTGAAAAGTCCGGACTTGTTGCGACTTGATTGCTGGCTTAATTGCTGAAGCAGGAATAAATCCTTCGCATATCAACAACTTGTCTGAATCACCGGAAAGTGGCGCGCATATTGCGAAGGACTGCAGCGTTATTGCGCACTTATTGCGCCCCTCTATCCCTGCAGGAGAGCCCCGGTGAACAGCAGCTTGATGATGAAGGAAATCCTCGCGCAGCTCGGCGCGGGCGAGATCGTTCCCTACCTGGGTCCCGGCGTGCTGCGCGGGGTGGTCGATCGCCAGACCGGCAAGGCCATGCCGGCCGACAGCGACAGCCTGATCCTCGCCATGACCGGCGGCCAGCCGATGGCGCCGCGACTGATGTACGAATTCCCGCGCGCGGCCATGCACCTGGAGAACAAGAAGGGGCGCAGCTTCATCGAGCGCTTCCTGACCGAGACCTACGGCGGCGACCAGTGGACGCCCTCGCCCGTGCACCAGTGGCTGGCCGACCAGCGCCTGCCCTACGTAATCGACTGCAACCGCGACACCCAGCTGCAGCGCTGCTATGCCGACCGCGCGCACACCCTGGTGGTCGGTGCCGCGCGCATCGCCGCCACGCCTTACCGCTTCGACCTCTACCAGGGCGACGCCGGCCAGTACCGGCGCATCGAGCTGGCCGAGGTGGACGGCGCACTGCCGGTGCTGTTCAAGCCGCTCGGCACGCCGCTGCCCAAGCCCGGCTATGTGGCCTCGGATGCCGACTTCGTCGACTACATCACCGAGCTGATGGGCGGCTTCGCCGTGCCCGCCTGGGTCAAGCTCAAGCGCCGCAACAAGCGCTACCTGTTCCTCGGCATGCACTTCAACCGCGACACCGAACGCATGGTGATGAGCGACCTGATCCACGACGCCGCCACGCCGGCCGGCTGGGCGCTGATCGCCGAGCCGAGCGACAAGGAGCGCAAGGTCTGCGCGCGCAAGGACCTGCAACTGATCGAGGCCGACTGGAGCAGTCTGTTCGCCCTCGCCAACCCCGCCGCCGCCGAGCGGGTGGCCTGATCCCCCTTTCTTCCCCCGACACAGAGAGACCCCACCATGCTGCTGCAAACCTACGAAGCGCAGAACCTGCTGTGCAACCTCAGCGTCAAAGGTGCCACCAGCCAGGCTGACACCTACGCCTTCCGCGGCGACCTGGTCCTGGAGGAAGGCGAGATTGCCGACGACGCCGGCCGCCGCCTGCCGCCGACCGCCGTGGTCAAACAGGCCGCGCTGCTGGTCAAGGGCAACAAGCTGACCATGGTCAGCGGCATCATCACCGAGCTGGCCCAGCTGCCGCTGTTCATCGAGCGCTATCGCCACGACCTGGCCGCCGACGTGCACGTGCTGTTCTATGTGGAAAACCTGGGCAAGGCGCTGAGCACCGACCTCGATGGCGTCGGCATCATCCTGCTGCCCCACGCCGACGGCGGCGCGGCCTGGAACACCCTGATGGGCGACCTGCGCCTGGAAAAGGACGACTTCAAGGGCCAGAGCGCCGAAGACAAGGTCGTCACCATGGCCGACGCCCTGGCCACCTACAAGCCGAAGCTCGACAGCCTCGGCTTCAACGAATGCCTCACCTTCGTCAGCGCCGCGCGCCGCGAGCACCGCGGTCCGGTCTGAGTTCCCCGTTCCCTTGCTGTCCAGCTAGGCCAATAAGCCACTCCCCCGCTCCTGGGGGAGTTTTTTTTCGCGCCCCACAGGAGCCAGCTTGCTGCCTCCTACCGGCGCAGCGCGGTGAACGCGCCCAGCTCCCACTCGCGCAGCGCCAGCAGCAGGCCGGTGCCATGGCGCTTGGCCAGCGGCGCGGCCAGACTCTCCTCGTGCAGCTCGGCGAATTTCTGCCGTAGCCGGCGCACCTCCAGCTGCAGTTTCGCCAGCGCCGCCGCGGTCAGCATGCCGTGGGCGAAGGCCAGGCTCTGCTCGCTGCCGGCGAACTCGCTGTTGAGGAACTCGCCGAGGCCCTGGCGCAGGAAGAAGCGGCGGATCGGCCCGTCGGGCAGCCAGTCGAAGTCGCGCGCCACGTTGAGGCGCACGCGGTTGCCCGGCAGCAGCTGCAGCAGGCCCAGGCGGTCGAGCCGGGCCAGGCGCTGGATGCACTCGGCCTCGCTGAGCTGGTACACACTGAGCATGTCGGCCAGGGTCCACTGGTTGAGCACGCACACCGCCACCAGCAGCAGCTTGGCGTCGGACACCAGCTCGCGCTCCTGGCTTTCGCTGAGGGTGTGCAGGCGGCTTGCGCCGAGTGCCGCCTCCTGGCTCAGCTCGGCGAGGGTGAAGCCGAGCAGGTGGCTGATCTGCAGCAGCCGCTCGAGGGTGAAGCTGCCGCTGGCGAACAGGCGCTTGACGCTGGCTTCGGAGAGATCGAGGGCGGCGGCCAGATCGCGATAGGTCATGCCGCGGGCCTTGAGCTGGCGCTTGAGGGTGGTCAGCAGCTGGTCGAGTTCAGTCATGGCCAAGGGAAAGTAGCGTTTTTCGATACCTTTCAGTGTACGCCGCGCGCCTTTTTCCGCCAGGGTTTCGCGAGGCGCAACCAACGTCCATCCTGAGGCCACCTACCTCGTGGAGACCGCCATGGAACGCTTCTCTCGCCGCTGCCTGCACCACCTGCCCCTGCTGCTCACCCTGCTGCTGGCCGCCGCCGCCCTGCTCTACGGCCCCATCGCCCAGCTGGAGAACTACCACGCCTTCGCCGACCAGCTGACCCTGCTGGGCATCCCCCACGCGCTGGATGTGCTGTCCAACCTCGGTTTCGCGCTGGTCGCCTTGTGGGGCCTGTGGCGTCTGCTGCCCGCCCGCCGTTCGGCCGAGCTGGTGGCCGGCTGGCCTGGCTACGCGCTGTTCCTCGGCGGCCTGCTGCTGACCGCGCTCGGCTCGAGCTGGTACCACCTGGCCCCCGACGACCATCGCCTGGTCTGGGACCGCCTGCCCATCGCCCTCGCCTCCGCCGGCCTGCTCGCCGGGGTGTGGGGCGACTGCCG
>DATCUN010000129.1:0-7842 GCA_036561825.1 Pseudomonas sp. | reverse complement strand
AACGAAGACCATGAACCAGGGTGCAACCTGGGGCAAGTGGGACCTGCACGCCCTGTCCCTGCAGTTCTTCGCGCAGGCCTTCGGAGAAATGCAGGACGAAGGCCTTGCTGGCGTAGTAGCTGCTCAGCCATGGCCCGGGCTGGAAGGCGGCCAGCGAGGCGACATTGAGGATGCGTCCGCTGCCGCGGCGAGCCATGGCGTTGCCGAGGGCGTGGCACAGGCGCGCCAGGGCGAACACGTTGAGCTCCAGCAGCTTGCGTTCGCGCTGCCAGTCGTTGTCGAGGAAGCTGCCGGCGCAGGCGGTGCCGGCGTTGTTGATCAGCAGTTCGATCTGGTAGTCGCACTGCTCCACTTCATAGAGCAGGCCGGACAGTTGCAGCGGCTCGGTCAGGTCGCAGACGCGGAACATCACTTCGACGCCGAAGCGCTGGCTCAGCTCGCAGGCGATGCTTTCCAGCGCCGGGCGTTCGCGGGCGACCAGGATCAGTGCGTGACCGCGCCGCGCCAGGGCTTCGGCGAGGGCCAGGCCGATGCCGCTGGAAGCGCCGGTGATCAGGGCATATTGGGGCATGCGGGGTCTCCATGACGTGCCGGGCGGGGCCGCGCAAAAAGCGCGCAGTGTACTCCGCTCGGCCGGCGCTGGCTGCCCGATTCAGCGCTTCAGAACGGCTTGACCACCACCAGGATGACGATGGCCAGCAGGAACAGCACCGGCACCTCGTTGAACCAGCGATAGAACACGTGGCTGCGCTGGTTGTCGCCGCGGGCGAAGCGCTTGAGCAGGGCGCCGCACCAGTGGTGGTAGCCGATCAGCAGGGCCACCAGGGTCAGTTTGGCGTGCAGCCAGGCGCCGGAACCGAACAGGGTGGGGTTGGCGACCAGCATCCAGATGCCGAACACCAGACTGGCGAGCATCGAGGGAATCATGATGCCGCGGTAAAGCTTGCGTTCCATGATGCAGAAGCGCTCGTGGCTGGGCGTGTCCTCGCTCATCGCGTGGTAGACGAACAGGCGCGGCAGATAGAACAGGCCGGCGAACCAGCAGACGATGGCGATGATGTGCAGGGCCTTGAGCCACAGGTAGAGCATGCGGGACGTCCTTCTCGATTAGAGTCTGCGCAGATGGTAGTCGCAGGCCGGGCACGGCGTCATCCCGCGGCTGGCTCCGGCCGGGCCGCGGCCTTATCATGGCGCACTATTGTTTTTCACAGATGGCCCGCGGGGACACGAGATGATCAAGGTCGGCATTGTAGGGGGGACCGGGTATACCGGGGTGGAGTTGCTGCGTCTGTTGGCCCAGCATCCGCAGGCACAGGTCGAGGTGATCACCTCGCGCTCGGAGGAGGGTGTGCGGGTCGTCGACATGTACCCCAACCTGCGCGGGCACTATGACGAGCTGCGCTTCAGCATGCCGGACGTGGCGCGTCTGGGCGCCTGCGATGTGGTGTTCTTCGCCACCCCGCACGGCGTGGCGCATGCCCTGGCCGGCGAGCTGCTGGCCACCGGCACCCGGGTGATCGACCTGTCCGCCGACTTCCGCCTGCAGGATGCCGAGGAGTGGGCCAAGTGGTATGGCCAGCCGCACGGCGCGCCTGACCTGCTGCCGGAGGCCGTGTATGGCCTGCCGGAGGTCAACCGCGAGGCGATCAAGGGCGCACGGCTGATCGCCGTGCCGGGCTGCTACCCGACCGCCACCCAGCTCGGCCTGATCCCGCTGCTGGAGGCCGGTCTGGCCGATCCGGCGAGCCTGATCGCCGACTGCAAGTCGGGCGTCAGCGGTGCCGGCCGCGGCGCCAGCGTCGGTTCGCTGCTGTGCGAGGCGGGCGAAAGCATGAAGGCCTATGCGGTCAAGGGCCATCGCCACCTGCCGGAAATCAGCCAGGGCCTGCGCCGCGCCGCCGGCGGAGCGGTCGGCCTGACCTTCGTGCCGCACCTGACCCCGATGATCCGTGGCATTCACGCCACCTTGTACGCCCGCGTGGCCGATCGCAGTGTCGACCTGCAGGCGTTGTTCGAGCAGCGCTATGCCGGCGAGCCGTTCGTCGACGTGATGCCGGCCGGCAGCCATCCGGAAACCCGCAGCGTGCGCGGCGCCAACGTCTGCCGCATCGCCGTGCACCGGCCGCAGGGCGGCGACCTGGTGGTGGTGCTGTCGGTGATCGACAACCTGGTCAAGGGCGCCTCCGGGCAGGCCGTGCAGAACATGAACATCCTGTTCGGCCTGGATGAGCGGATGGGGCTGGCACACGCGGCGCTGCTGCCCTGATGCCGCCTCTCGCCGGCGCGATCGCCGGGGCTGTCCCGCAGCGCCAGCACGGTCGCCAGTTGGTGCTGGCGGTGTTGTTGCTGGCGCTGCCGGCGGCCTTCTTCGCCGGCTACTGGCTGAGCGAGCGCAAGGCCGGCGAGTTGCTCAATCAGGCCCGTCTGCAGGATGAGCAGCTGAAGCTGCGCACGGCCGAGCTGGACCAGTTGCGGCGGCGGCTGGCGCTGCGGGACAGCGGCGAGCGCTTGGCAGTGCAGGTCGGCGAGCAGAACCGGCAGACCATCAAGCTGCTGGAGGAGCAGATCTTCCAGTTGCAGCAGGAGTTGGCGACCTACAAGGGGGTGCTGGATCCCGCTGCCAGTCGCGAAGGTCTGCAGATCCGTTCGTTCGAGCTGCAGGCCACCGCCGATCCGCGCCGCTTCCGTTATCAGATCCTGCTCAGCCGGGTCGGCTCGGACGAGCAGGCCCTGGAGGGCACGCTGCAGATCGAGCTGCGTGGGCGGCGCGATGGCAAGGCGACCAGCCTGCGGCTGGCCGAGCTGGCAGAGGGCGTGCCTGACGACGGCCTGTCCTTCGCCTTCCGGCATTTCCAGGCGATTCCCGAAGGTGGGCGTTTTGCCGAGTTGGCATTGCCGGCAGGTTTCGAGCCGACTGACGTGCGCCTGCGGGCCAGTGTGACGGGCCAGCGTCAGCCGCTGGAGCGCAGCTTTCGCTGGGCCGAGCTGCAATGAGCGACCCTCGGGGCGGAGAGACCGCCGAAAAGCCATCCGCAGCCTTGGCTGCGGCCATCATTTTGCTACGCAGCAACCGCGGCAGAGTAGTTGACTGTTTCGCTTGGTCGGCGATTGAGCGATAATGCCTCGCTTCTATGCTGCAAGACGGCTGTGCGCCTGGAGTTCTGGATATGAGCATTGAAACCTTCACCCCCACCTCGCTGCAGTTCACTCAGGGAGCGGCCAACAAGGTGAAGAGTCTGATCGACGAGGAGGGCAATCCCCGCCTCAAGCTGCGCGTATTCGTCACTGGCGGCGGCTGCTCGGGCTTCCAGTACGGCTTCACCTTCGATGAAGAGCAGGCCGATGACGATACCGTGGTCGAGCGCGATGGTGTGCGCCTGGTGGTCGATCCGATGAGCTTCCAGTACCTGGTCGGCGCCGAGGTCGATTACCAGGAAGGTCTCGAAGGCTCACGCTTCGTGATCAAGAATCCTAACGCCAGCACCACTTGTGGTTGCGGACAGTCGTTCTCGATCTGAGTCGCTGATAATGGAAAAACGCCGCGCTTGTGCGCGGCGTTTTTGTTGGCGTGACGCTCAGGCCGGGTAGATCGCGCCGAGGACGCGCGGCCCAGCGGCGCCTGTGACTTCGGGGCAGTTGGCCGGGATACCTTCCAGGCAGCAGTGCGCCAGCCAGGCAAAGGCCATGGCCTCGATCCAGTCGGCCGGCAGGCCGCGGGTGTCGGTGCTCTCCACGGTACAGGTTGGCAGCAGTTCGGCGAGGCGCTGCATCAGGCGCTTGTTGTGCGCTCCACCGCCGCAGACCAGCAGTTCTTCCGCAGCCGGCAGGGCGGCGTGGAGAGCCGTGGCGATGCTGCGGGCCGTCAGCTCCAGCAGGGTGGCTTGCACGTCTGCAGCAGCGATCGGCGCCCGTGCCTGCAGCTGCGCCAGCAGCCAGTCCAGATTGAAGTGCTCGCGGCCGGTGCTTTTCGGCCCATGCAGGCTGAAGTAGTCGTCGGCCAGCAGGTCCTGCAGCAGCTGCGGATCCGCTATGCCACTGGCCGCCCAGGCGCCGTCGCGGTCGAAGGCCTCGCCATGATGGCGCCGGATCCAGGCATCCAGCAGCACATTGCCCGGCCCGCAGTCGAAGCCGCGCACCGGCTGTTGCGGGGCCAGCAGGGTCAGATTGCTGAAGCCGCCGACATTGAGGATGGCCCGCTGCCGTTCGCAGCCGAACAGGGCCTGGTGGAACGCCGGGACCAGCGGAGCGCCCTGGCCGCCGGCCGCGACATCGCGGCGGCGGAAGTCGGCGACCACGCAGATGCCGGTGAGCTCGGCGAGCAGGGCCGGATTGCCGATCTGAACGGTGAAGCCGCGCTGCGGCTCATGGCGCACGGTCTGGCCGTGGCTGCCGATGGCACGGATCTGCTGCGGATCAAGTCGCTCGCGCTGCAGCAGTTGCTGGATGGCCTGAGCCGCAAGCTCGGCCCATTGCTGCTCGGCCAAGGCGCTGCGGGCGATCTCGTCGTCACCGCTGCTACAGAGGGCCAGCAGCTGCCGGCCGAGGTCGGCCGGCATGGGCGTGTAATGGGAGGCAAGCAGGCGAGGTGCCTGCTCCTGCTCGATCAAGGCGACGTCCAGTCCGTCCAGGCTGGTGCCGGACATCACCCCGATATAGAGCGGCATGGCTTAGCGCTTGTTCAGGGCCAGCAGCGAAGAGCGCTCCTGATCCATGCGTGCCAGCAGGGGCTGGCTCTGCTGGAGGAAGCGCTTGCGCTCGGCACCGGCGATGGGGTCGGCCATCGGCAGCTTCTGGCTCAACGGGTCGACATGCACGCCGTTGACCTGGAACTCGTAATGCAGGTGCGGACCGGTGGAGAGACCACTGGTGCCGACGTAGCCGATGATCTGGCCCTGCTTGACCTGGCTGCCGTTGCGGATGCCCTTGGCGAAGCGGTGCATGTGCCCATACAGGGTGCGATAGCGCTGGCCGTGCTGGATCACCACGGTATTGCCATAGCCGCCCTTGCGGCCGGCGAGTTGCACCCTGCCGTCGCCGGCGGCCTTGATCGGCGTACCGGTCGGCGCAGCATAGTCGACGCCCTTGTGCGCGCGTACCTTGTTCAACACCGGATGGCGGCGGGCCTGGGTAAAGCGCGAGCTGATGCGGGCAAAATCGATCGGCGTGCGGATGAAGGCTTTGCGCATGCTGCTGCCATCGGCCCTGTAGTAGGTGCTGCTGCCCTGGCGGTCGGTGTAGCGCACGGCGCTGAAGGTCTTGCCGCGGTTGGTGAAGCGCGCGGCAAGAATGGCGCCGCCACCGACCTTTTTGCCGTCAACCACTTTTTCTTCGTAGATCACTTCGAATTCATCGCCGTCGCGCAGGTCGAGAGCGAAGTCGATGTCGTAGCCGAAGATGCTGGCCAGCTCCATGGCCTGACTGTGCGGCAGGCCGGCGCGCTTGGTGGCGACGAACAGCGAGCTGTCGATGACGCCGCGGGCATAGGCCTGGCGAGTAGCCGGCTTGATCAGGTCGCGCTTGACGCTGAAGCCTTGTTCGGTCCGGGTGACCTGCACGCTTTCCAGGGAGCTCAGCCGCGAGTTCAGGGACTCGAGCCCGCCTTGATCGTTCCGCGTGATGTGGAAGATCTGTCCGGACTTGATGCGGGTCAGCTGCCGGGCGTCGCGGTTGCTGGCCAGCAGATCGTGCAGGGTTTCGTCAGGCAGGCCGGCCTTGGCGAAAACGCTGGACAGGGTGTCGCCATTGGCAACTGTAATATGGGTTTCGCGTGGCTGTGCCGGTTTGGCGGCCTGCGTTTCGGGGGGCAGCGTTTCGAGCGGCTTTTCGACAGCAAGACGCTCGGACGTGACCAAGCTGGGCTGGAGGTCGTCTTTGTCTGCAAGCACGTCGCTGCTGTTTTCGATCTCGAGTGGCAGCAGGGTCTTCTTGGCTTCTACCTGGCTGCTGGGGAATACCAGCAGAGTCAGGCTCAGCAACGCCGCAATCCCGCTCGCAGCCAGCAAGTGGCTTTTGGGGTAGAGGGGTGTGTTCCTGGACTTATCCGTCATAGCGGGTAGGGTTCTTTGGAGTGCAATAACCGTCTAAATTATAATCAAAACCTCTTTGAGGCAACCCGAAGCGCCCGCTTTGCGATGCGCGGCTGTGGGCTGCTGCGCAGATTTTGCAGATCTTGCGCGATCTTGTATCGTGAGCCCTTTTTCGCTATGGGCAGCTTCATGAAGTCGGTCGAAGAGCAGCTGGCGCTTATCAAGCGCGGCGCAGAGGAAATTCTTGTCGAGTCGGAACTGGTGGCCAAGCTGCAGCGCGGCCAGCCATTGCGGATCAAGGCCGGTTTCGACCCCACCGCCCCGGACCTCCATCTCGGGCACACCGTGCTGATCAACAAGTTGCGTCAGTTCCAGGAGTTGGGGCATCAGGTCATCTTCCTGATTGGTGACTTCACCGGGATGATCGGTGATCCGAGCGGCAAGAACGCCACGCGTCCGCCGCTGACGCGCGACCAGGTTCTGGAGAATGCCGAGACCTACAAGGCTCAGGTATTCAAGATCCTCGATCCGGCCAAGACCGAGGTGGCCTTCAATTCGACTTGGATGGATCAGCTGTCGCCGGCCGACTTCATTCGCCTGGCGTCGCAGTACACCGTGGCGCGGATGCTCGAGCGCGACGACTTCCACAAGCGCTACACCAGCAACCAGTCGATCGCCATCCATGAGTTTCTTTATCCGCTGGTGCAGGGGTATGACTCAGTGGCCTTAAGGGCCGATGTGGAGCTGGGCGGCACCGACCAGAAGTTCAATCTGCTCATGGGGCGCGAACTGCAGCGCGCCTATGGCCAGGAGTCGCAGGTCATCCTGACCATGCCGTTGCTCGAAGGGCTGGATGGCGTCAAGAAGATGTCCAAGTCGCTCGGCAACTATATTGGCATCCAGGAGGCGCCGGGTGTCATGTACGGCAAGCTGGTGTCCATTCCTGATGCGCTGATGTGGCGCTATTTCGAGTTGCTGAGCTTCCGGCCCATGGCGGAGATTGACGAGTTGCGTCGCGACGTCGAGCGTGGCGCCAATCCGCGGGACATCAAGATCCAGTTGGCCGAGGAGATTGTGGCGCGCTTCCACGGTGAAGAGGCTGCCGCTGGGGCGCATCGTTCGGCGGGCAATCGGCTGAAGGATGGCGAGCTGCCTGAGGATCTGCCGGAGGTGGGATTGGTGTCCGCGGAGCCTATGTCGATCGCGGCCGTACTTAATAAGGCGGGATTGGTCAAGAATGCCGCTACTGCCCGCGACATGCTGAATGCCGGCAGTGTAAAGGTGGATGGTGTTGTGGTGGATCGCGACTTCGTCTTTGCGCTTGGCAAGACCCATGTCTGCCAGGCGGGCAAAAAGGCTTTTGCCCGGGTTACTGTGTGCCTGGAGTGATTTGCCTGGAAAGGCGTCGTTGATAGCGGTGCCGGCATCCGTATAGGTGTGCCCGCCTCCAGCGACAAGCTGGGCAGAAGTTCTTGATCATCAATGGTTTGCGTCCGGTGGCTGAGTGGCAGGCGCTGGCGAGATCAAGGTCTCGCCAGCGCTTTCGGTGATTGCCGGAAAGTGCAGCGGGGTGTTGACATCGGTTTTCAGGGGTGTATTATTCACCTCCTCGCTGCGGCGGCCTCCGGGTTGAAGCTAGCGCAAGTGGTTGAAACGAAAAGAAATTTTCACGAAACGCTTGACAGGTTGTAAGGCTGCTGTAGAATTCGCGGCCTCGGTTGAGACGAAACACTGGCTCGGTCGAAACGCTCTTTAACAAGTTGAATCAAGCAATTCGTGTGGGTGCTTGTGAGATAAGACTGACAGTCGCAAGATT
>DATCUN010000128.1:0-7630 GCA_036561825.1 Pseudomonas sp. | reverse complement strand
GTGGCGACCCTGGCCGCCCATCTGCCCCCGCTGGCCGGCGATCCGGCCTACCACGCGCTGCTCGCCGCCAGCTACCAGCAGACCGGCCAGTGGCGCGAGAGCGCCCAGCTGTACCGCAACCTGGTGCTGCTGCGCCCTGAGCAGTCCGCCTGGCAGCTGGGCCTGGGCATCGCTCTCGAGCAGCTCGGCGAGCGCGCCGCGGCCGCCCAGCACTATCGCCAGGCCTTGCAGGGCCAGGGCCTGGACGACGGCAGTCGCCGCTATGCCCGCGAGCGGGCGCAGGCCCTCGGAGGAGCGTCCTGATGGATAGCGTCGATCTGCGTCAGCGCAAGGTGCGCCTGGGTGACCTGCTGGTCCAGGCCGGACTGATCAGCGAGGGCCAGCTGCAGCTGGCGCTGCAGGAGCAGAAGCGCAGCGGCGCCAAGCTCGGCCGCGCGGTGGTCGATCTCGGCTTCGTCTCCGAACAGAAGCTGCTCGAGGCGTTGTCGCGCCAGCTGGAAATTCCCTATGTCGACCTGCGCCAGTTCAAGCTCGACGCGGTGCTGATCCAGCGTCTGCCCGAGACCCTGGCGCGGCGTTTCCGCGCCATCCTGCTGGTCGAGGAGAGCGACGGCCTGCTGGTCGGCATGGGCGATCCGCTCGATCTCTACGCCCTCGACGAGATGAGCCGCCTGCTGCGCCAGCCGCTCAAGCCGGCGGTGGTGCGCGAGAGCGATCTGCTCGACAACCTCGACCGCTTCTACCGGCGCACCGGCGAGATCGCCGAGCTGGCCGGCCAGCTCGACGAGCGCCTGGAAGACAGCGACTTCGACTTCAGCGGCCTCAGCCTCGACAACAGCGACGCCCCGGTGGTGCGCCTGCTGCAGATGCTGTTCGAGGATGCGGTGCAGATGAAGGCCTCGGACATCCACATCGAGCCGGACGAGAAGGTCCTGCGCCTGCGCCAGCGCATCGACGGCGTGCTCAACGAACAACTGATCAAGGAAACCCGCATCGCCTCGGCGCTGGTCATGCGCCTGAAGATCATGGCCGGCCTGGACATCTCCGAGAAGCGCCTGCCGCAGGACGGCCGCTTCAACATCCGGGTCAAGAACCACAGCCTCGACGTGCGCGTGTCGACCATGCCGGTGCAGTTCGGCGAGTCGGTGGTGCTGCGTCTGCTCGACCAGAGCGCCGGAGTGTTCAGCCTCGACCGCACCGGCATGCCGGCCGACATGCTGGCGCGCTTTCGCACCCTGCTGCAGCGTCCGCACGGTATCGTGCTGGTCACCGGGCCGACCGGCTCGGGCAAGACCACCACCCTGTACGCCGGCCTTTCCGAGCTGAACAGCCCGGAGAAGAAGATCATCACTGTCGAGGACCCGGTGGAATACCGCCTGCCGCGGATCAGCCAGGTGCAGGTCAACCCGAAGATCGAGCTGACCTTCGCCCGCGTGCTGCGCGCCGCCCTGCGCCAGGACCCGGACATCGTCCTGGTCGGCGAGATCCGCGACCGCGAGACCGCCGAGATCGCCCTGCGCGCCGCGCTGACCGGTCACCTGGTGCTGTCCACCCTGCACACCAACGACGCGATGACCTCGCCGCTGCGCCTGATCGACATGGGCGCCGAGCCGTTCCTGGTCGCCAACGCCCTCAACGCCGTGCTGGCCCAGCGTCTGGTGCGCCGGGTCTGCGAGCACTGCCGCGAGGAGCACCTGCCCGAGGAGCGTGAGCGCCACTGGCTGGAAGGCATCAGCGGCCAGCCGCTGGCCGGTCGGCGCTTCGTACGTGGCAGCGGCTGCCACCAGTGCCACAACACCGGCTACCTGGGGCGGATCGGCGTCTACGAGCTGCTGGAGATCGATGCGCCGCTGGCTGCCGCGCTGCGCCGCCACGATGCCCAGGGCTTCATCGACGCCGCGCGCGCCCAGCCGTACTACCGGCCACTGGCCGCCAGTGCGCTGGACTTTGCCCTGGCCGGTCTGACCAGCGTCGAGGAAGTGCTCAAGGTCAGCGCCAGCCTCAGTGACGAGCGGATCGGCTGATGGCGAACTTCCGCTTCAGCGGGCGCGATGCCCAGGGCCGCAAGATCAGCGGCAGCCGCCAGGCGGCGAGTGCCGAGGCGCTGGCCGGCGAGCTGCTGGCCGAGCGCATCACCCCGCTGAGCATCGACGCCCTGGCGGAAAAGGCCGCCGGTGGCGGTGACGTCCTGCGCCAGCTGAACAAGCTGCTTGGCCGCGAGCGCGTCGAGCTGGAGGAACTGATCATCTTCTGCCGGCAGATGTACAGCCTCAACAAGGCCGGCGTACCGATCATCCGCGCCATCGGCGGCCTCGCCGAATCGGCGCGCAACCCGTATTTCCGCGAGGTGCTGCAGACCCTGCGCAGCGACCTCGAAGGCGGCACGGCGATGGCCGCGTCGCTGGGCAACCATCCCAGGGTGTTCAACCCGCTGTTCGTCAGCATGATCAGCGTCGGCGAGAACACCGGCCAGCTCGACCAGGCCTTCCGCCAGCTGGCCGGCTACCTGGAGATGGAGCGCGAGACCCGCAAGCGTATCAAGCAGGCCACCCGCTACCCGTTGTTCGTGCTGATCGCCATGAGCGTGGCGCTGGCGGTGATCAACCTGCTGGTGATCCCGGCCTTCTCCAAGGTGTTCGCCCAGTTCCATGCCGAACTGCCCTGGCCGACGCGGGTGCTGATCGGTTTCTCCGAATTCATGCAGGACTGGTGGTGGCTGCTCGGCATGGCGATTGCTGGAAGCATCGTCGCCTTCGTGCGCTGGATCGCCACCGATGCCGGCGCGCTGGTCTGGGATCGCTACAAGCTGAAGCTGCCGATCGTCGGACCGATTTTCGAGCGCATTGCCCTGGCCCGTTTCACCCGCACCTTCGCGATGATGTACCGCGCTGGCCTGCCGCTGCTGCAGACCCTGGGCATCAACAGCCACACGGTGGGCAATCGGCATATCGGCAGCGCGATCACCGCCATGCGCGCGGGCGTCGAGCGCGGCGAGGCGCTGACCCGTGGCGCCGCCGCCAGCGGTCTGTTCACCCCGCTGGTGCTGCAGATGATGGCGGTCGGCGAGGAAACCGGCGCGCTGGACGACCTGTTCGTCGAGGTTGCCGACTTCTACGAACAGGAAGTGGACTATGACCTCAAGCGCCTGGCCGACGCCATCGAGCCGATCCTCATCGTCGCCATGGGCGTGATGGTGCTGATCCTCGCGCTGGGGGTGTTCTTGCCGATGTGGGAGCTGTCGGCGGCGGCCAAGGGCGTCAAATGAAACCGCTGCCGGCGCGCGACGAGCGGCTGCTGCTGGTCGCGCCGCTGCAGCGACGCGGTTGGCGGCTGCTGACATTGATTCTGGCCAATGTGATCTTTATCTCGTTGTGGCATATTGCGGTCGACAGCGAGACAAAAGCCATGAACACGACGGCAGAGCACCTGGCGCGCAGCCTCGATGCGCTGGCCGCCGAGAATATGGCGCAGGGCCGCCCGCTGGACGCCGGCTGGGCCACGGGCAATCCATTCGTCCTGCTGCGCGGGCGGCAGGACAACTACTGCGGCGAACTGGCTCAAGGCCAGACGCCGAGCCGGGGCTGCTGGTACTTCCTGCCGCAGCAGTCCCGTGTGCTGTACCGCGCCCGCTTTCGCGGCTGGCGCAGCGGCGGGGGGGAGGGCGTGCAGGTCTGGCAGTTGGTGCGCCTTCCGCTGCAAACCATGGATACCGCAAAGGCCGAGCGGCTGACCGCCGTGGAGCTGCGGGCGGTGGACTGGACCGATCCGAAATGACGCCCGCAGGGCAACAGGAGATGCAAGGAAATGAAACGACAGAAGGGCTTTACCCTGATCGAGCTGGTGGTGGTGATCGTGATCCTCGGCGTCCTCGCCGCGGTGGCGCTGCCGCGTTTCATGAATGCGACTGAGGATGCGCATACCGCTGCTGTGAATGGTACTGGCGGTGCGCTGGCTGCCGGTGTGGCGCTGGTGCGTTCGCAGTGGGAGTTGAACCGGGTGCAGGGCATTGCCAACCCGAACAACAACGTGGCCGGTTTCGGTGAGGGGAACATGGACGTGAACGGCACTGGCTGGCCGGTGGGCGCCAACGTTGCAGTCGGTACCACTCTGGCTGCTCCGGATACCAATGCCCGATGCATACAGATCTGGGAAGGGGTGTTGCAGGGGTCGGCGCCTTCAGTGGCCGGTGGAGCTACCGCGGATTATCAGGCAGCGGTCAACGCTGGTACCGGTTGCACCTACACCTACCGCCTAGACGGCCGCACTGTGGCTCCGCTGCGCACCATCGTCTATGACGCCACCACTGGCGCCGTGACCACCAACGCCGACTGATTTGTTCTACCTCTAACTTAGATAATTATCCGAAAGGACTGCAATCATGAAAAAACAGCAAAGTGGCTTCACCCTGATCGAGCTGATCATGGTCATTGTGGTGCTGGGCATTCTGGCGGCGTTTGCGTTGCCGAAGTTTGCCAACCTGGGCTCCGATGCCCGCCGTGCCAGCATTGAGGGCGTTACCGCCTCGATGAAGTCGGCCTCGGCCATCATTCACTCGGCATATCTGGCCAAGAACGATTCCACGGTGACTGAAATCTCTGCTGAAGGGGTGGATGTTCTTCTGGAGGAAACCTATCCGGCTTCCGCTACCGATACCACTGTAGGCATCATCGAAGCCGCTGGAATTTCCAAAAGCGAATTCACCGTGACCTATGGCACTGGCACAGTGACTGTGGCTGCCAAGGGTGCAAGTGGCGCCTGTCAGGTCGTTTACGTTGATGCTGCGGATGCCAATACTCCGCCGACTATCACTCCCGGAACCGGGGGCTGCTGAGTTCGGAGAAAAAGGGATAGACCCCATTTCCACTCTGCTTTAGCGCTCCAAACAAGACAGGTGCCTCCGGGCACCTGTCGACTAATTACCCAACTGCCGGCTCGGAGCTGGCCAAGTCGTCAGGACAAGGACCGTATCCATGCAACAACAACGTGGCTTCACTCTCGTAGAGCTGATCATGGTCATCGTCATCCTCGGCATCCTCGCCGCCTTTGCCTTGCCGCGCTTTGCCAATCTGGGCAAGGACGCTCGCATCGCCGCCGTACAGGGCGCCGCCGCGTCGATCCGCTCGGCCTCGGCTATTGGCCATACAGGATGGCTGGTTCAGGGCGGAACCAACAACGAGGTGACGCTGGAGGGCGCCACGGTGTTGATCTACGGGGGGTATCCTCAGGCGCGCGTGACCTTGGCCGGAGCCGTCGGCATTGCCGGTGCCGCCGGTATCGATAGCGGCAGCTACCAGATAGCGACCACGGCCACCACGGCCACCATCCGGCCGTTGGGTGTTGCCTCTACCGCGAGTTGCTATGTGCAATACACGCAAGCCAACCTAGCGGGCACTGTTCCGCCCACCATCGTCATCCAGACCGGCGGCTGCTGACCCCATGCATTCCCGCGGCTTCACCCTGGTCGAGCTGATCCTGACGATCGTGATCGTCGGCATCCTCGCTGCGGTGGTGGGGCCGCGTTTTTTCGAGCGCTCGACCTTCGACGAGCGGCTGTACGCCGAGGAAGTCCGCGCCGGGCTGCGCCATGCGCAGAAGCTGGCGCTGGCCGGCGGCTGCCGCATTCGCTTCAGCCTCGACACGACGGGCTACCAGCTGCTGCGCGATGCCGACTGCGAGGGCAGCGGCAACACCTTCAGCCCCAGCGTGCCCGATCCGTCCACCGGGCAGGCACCCTACGCCGGCACACCGCCGGCCGGTACGGCGCTGTCGGCCTCATTCAACGTCGATTTCGACGCCCTCGGCCGGCCCAGCCAGGCGGTCAGTGTCACTCTTGGCAGTGGCCATGCCGTGCGTGTCGAGGCGGAAACCGGGTTCGTGCCGTGAAGCGTCAGCGCGGCGTCACCCTGGTCGAACTGGTGATCGCCATCGTCATCGTCGGCATCGCGGCGGCGGCCTTGTATACCGCCATGGCCAGCATCACCGGCCGCTCGGCCGATCCCATGCTGCGCCAGCAGAGTCTGGCCATCGCCGAGGCCTATCTGGAGGAAATCCTCGCCCAGGACTTCCTCGATCCGACCAGTCACGATCAGTGCCCGGCTGCACCTGTGGCGCGCGCCGCCTTTGACAACGTCTGCGACTACGCCGGTCTCGTCGACAGCGGTGCCGAGGATGCCAGTGGCACGCTGGTGCCTGGCTTGCAGGACTATCGGGTCAGCGTCGCCGTGACGCCGCAGCCCTTCAACAGCCTGACCGTCGCTGCGGCGCTGCTGGTGACGGTGACGGTCGAGGCGCCGGACGACCAGACGCTGACCCTTTCCGGTTGGCGCACCTGCTATGGCGAGTACGACGGCACGGGAGCCTACGCATGCGTGCCCTGATTCCGGCTGCCCCGGCCCGTCAGCGCGGCTTCACCCTGGTCGAGCTGATCCTGGTCATCGTCCTCAGTGCGGTGGTCGGGGCGATGGTCAGCAGCGTGCTGTCGCGTCCGCTGGAAGGCTTCGTCGCCCAGAGTCGCCGCGCCGAACTGGTGGACATAGGCGCCGGCGCCCTCAACCGCATGCAGCGCGATATCCGCATGGCGGTTCCCGGTTCGCTGCGGATCAGCGGCGATGGCCAGGCGCTGGAGCTGCTGCTGATCCACAGCGGCGGGCGCTACCTGCCCAATCGTGCCGACGGCGTCAGCCTGAACTTTTCCGCCGCGCCGGATGCGCAGTGCAACGGCCCGCAGGTGGCGGGCGTGCCGGCCTGCGATGTGCTGCAGGTGTTCGATCCGGATCTCGCGCCGCCGGCCGCCGGCTGGCTGGTGGTGGCCAGCAACCCGTTCAGCTGGGTCGTGAGCAATCCGGGCAACATCACGCCGACGGGCACCAGCTTCACGCGCCTGGCCGACTCGGTCGACTATCCCGGCATCAGCCTGATCCGCGTGACGCCGCCGGGCGGCAATTTCGCCTTTGCCGCCGCCTCGGCGCAGCGGCGCATCTACTTCGCCGACCGGGTGGTCGGCTATCGCTGCAGCGGCGGCCAACTGCTGCGCTACGAGCACGACCAGCTGCAGGCCGCCCTGCCCGCGACGCTGCCGGCCACCGGGCGTCTGCAGGCCGACCGCGTCGAGTCCTGCAGTTTCGGCTACGCCAGCGCCAGCGGGCTGGCCACCCTGCGTCTGACCATCGGCGCGGCGGGCGATAGCGTCCGGCTGGCCCAGCAGGTACAGGTGAACAATGCGCCCTGAACGTGGATTCGCCCTGGTGGCGGCGCTGTTCGTGATGGTCATCGTCGCCGTGGTGGTGGCGACCATGAGCCGCCTGTCGGTCACCCAGAACGCCAGCCTCGACCTGGCCATCCAGCAGGCCCGCGCCTACCAGGCCGCCCGTGCCGGCCTGGAGTGGGGGCTGCATCAGTTGATGGCCGAGAGCAATACCACGGGCGTCTGTCCTGTGGGTAATCCATCCATGTCCGGCAGCGGCCTGAGCGAGTTCAGCGTGAGCCTCGTCTGCGTCAAGCTGCCCTGTGCCGCGGCCACCTGCGCGCAGACCTACACGGAGGGTATCCGCACCTTCAATCTGTACCGTCTGACCGCTACGGCCTACAACGGCAGCCCGGACAGCCGGGTGGACTATGCCTGGCGACGGTT
>DATCUN010000127.1:0-14048 GCA_036561825.1 Pseudomonas sp. | reverse complement strand
AGATGCTCGGCGGCGATGCCCGGGCCCTGGTCGCGTACTTCGAAGCGTACTCGCTCGGCTTCAGGCTGCAGGGTTAGCGTGACGGCGCTGCCCGGCGCGGTGTGGCGCTGGGCATTCTCCAGCAGGTTGCGCAGCGCGGCGATGGCTAGCACCGGCGGCATGGCCAGCGGCGTGTCGGGCAGGTCCGCCGGGACCTGCAACAGGATTGGCGCGCCGTCACCGCCACTGGCGTCCTGAATCGCCAGCCGCGCGACCTCGGCGGTCGTGCACTGTAAGCCATCGTCGAAATCCAGACTGCCTTCTACCCGCGCCAGCAACAGCAGCTGTTCCAGCGTGCGCTGCAGGCGATCGGCGCCGGCCTCGGCGTTGGCCAGTGCCTGTTCGGCGGCGGCGCCTTCGGTCATGCGTGCTACCTGCAGGTGGGTCTTGATCGCCGTCAGCGGGCTGCGCAGTTCGTGGGCGGCGTCGCCGGTCAGCCGGCGTTCGCGTTCGATTGCCTGGGCGATGCGCTGGAACAGCTGGTTCTGCGTCTGCACCAGCGGCAGCAGCTCCGGCGGTAGGCCTTCGACCGGCAACGGTTCTAGGGAGTCGGCGCTGCGTTGGGTCAGTGCCTCGCGAATCCTGCGCAACGGCGCCAGCCCACGGCCCAGGCCAAGCCAGAGCAGACCCAGGCTGCCAAGCAGGGCGACCGCCACCGGCAGCGCCGCCGTCAGCAAAACCGAGCGCTTCAGCGCGGCACGCTCATCCAGACGGTCGGCCGTGGTGATGCGCAGCTCGCCTTGCACCAGAGTGAAACTGCGCCAGGGCACGCCGTCGATCAGCTGGTCGCGATAGCCGTTCTGCTCGGCATCCAGCTGCTGGTCGGGCGCACTGTGGCTGCGCGCCAGCACCTCGCCACGCAACGAGCTGACCTGGCAGGCCAGCCCGTTGGGGATGCCCAGCTGCTCGGCGCTCAGACGCTGCGGCGGGCCGTCGCCGGGCACCGGCTGCGGCAACTGCACCAGCAGACCGGCGACCATGCGCGCCGAGGCCGCCAGGCGCTGATCGAGCGAGAGCATCATCTGGCTGCGCAGATCGACCAGCATCCAGGTCGCAGCCAATGCCCAGAGCAGCACGAAGGCCGAGCCGAGCATCAGGGTCAGGCGCAGACGCAGGCTCATGGCGCGTCCTCGTCGCCTGCGAGGCCGAGGCGATAGCCGAGGCCGCGCACGGTTTCGACGATGCCGCTGCCGAGCTTGCGGCGCAGATGGTGGATATGCACGTTCAGCGCGTTGCTCTCGACATCATCGGCGAAACCGTAAATCGCGTCCTTGAGCTGCTCGCTGCTGAGCACCCGGCCCTGGTTGTTGAGCAGCGCCTGCAGCAGTGCCTGTTCGCGGCGCGACAGGTCGACGAGGCGGCCGTCCAGGCGTGCTTCGCAGCGGCTCGGGTCGTAGCTCAACCGGCCATGTTCGATGAGGTTGACGCTGCGGCCGGACATGCGCCGCATCAGCGTGTGCAGGCGCGCGGCCAGCTCGCGCAGGTCGAACGGCTTGAGCAGGTAGTCGTCGGCACCCGCCTGCAGGCCGGTGACCCGGTCGCTGACCGCATCGCGCGCGGTGAGCACCAGCACCGGTAGTTCCAGGCCCTGTTGGCGCAGGCGTCGCAGCAGGGCGATGCCGTCTTCGTCGGGCAGGCCGAGGTCGAGGATCAGCACATCGAAGTGCGCCGCACGCAGCAGGGCTTCGGCATCCTCCGCAGTCGCGGCGTGGTCGACAATCAGGCCCTGGGCGTTGAGCCCGGCGACGATACCGCTGGCGATCAGCGCGTCGTCTTCGGCAAGCAGCACGTGCATGGGAGGGTCCGCAGAAAAAGCTCAAGGGTGGACCTTAGCGATTAAGGCAACGTTATGCAGCCCGTGCGCTGGCGTTGGCAGGCCGTTGAAAAACTACCTGCGTTGCCATCGCAGCGTTAAAAACAGGCTCAAAATGCTCTTTTACCGTTCGTAAACTGCGCTTTTTCGCCTGTTTTTTGCCGGGGGCGCCCAGCCTCGCGCTGGCGGCCTCGCCTACGTTTTTCAGCGGCCTGTTAATGGCGCGTTAATCCCGTCGCGGCATGCTGCGTGGCAGTCATTTCTCGGCCAGGACTCTCATGCGCATATTGGTTCTTCTGCTGTTTCTGTTGGCGCCCGGATTGGCGCTGCCGGCCGGTGGGCTGTTTGGCGGTGGCTCGCAGGATGATTTCCTGCCGGTGGAAGAGGCGTTCGCGCTGACGGTCAGCCCGCAGGAGAACGGCGCGACGCTGCTGCACTGGCGGATCGCACCGGGCTATTACCTCTATCAGCAGCGCCTGCAGTTAGACGGCCTTCCGCCGGAGCGCCAGCCGCCGCTGCCCGAGGGCGAGCCCTACAGCGACGAGTTCTTCGGCGACTCGCAGATCTACCGCGACAGCCTCGAACTGCTGATCCCGCCGGGCGCGGAGAACAGTGTGCGTCTCGGCTGGCAGGGCTGCGCCGATGCAGGGCTCTGCTATCCGCCGCAGACCCGCGAGGTGTCGTTGGCTGGCAACGGCACGGCGGCAGCGCCTGGGCTGGCCGAAGATCAGGCGCTGGTCAGCGGCCTCGAAAGTCAGGCACTGGCCTGGAGCCTGCTGGTCTTCTTCGGCCTCGGCTTGCTGCTGGCCTTCACCCCCTGTTCGCTGCCGATGCTGCCGATCCTGGCGGGCATCGTGGTCGGCAGCGGTGCCACCTCGCGCCGTGGTTTTGCCCTGGCGGCGACCTACGTAGTCAGCATGGCGCTGGTCTACGCCGGGCTCGGTGTACTGGCGGCGCTGCTCGGCGCCAACCTGCAGGCGGCGCTGCAGCAGCCCTGGCTGCTGACCAGTTTCGCCGTGCTGTTCGTGTTGCTGGCGCTGCCAATGTTCGGTTTGTTCGAGCTGCAATTGCCGGTGGCGCTGCGCGATCGTCTGCAGCGTGTCGGTGATCGTCAGCGCGGGGGCAGCCTCGCCGGAGCTGGCGCGCTGGGCGTGCTCTCCGGCCTGCTGGTCGGCCCCTGCATGACCGCGCCACTGGCCGCCGCGCTGCTGTTCATCGCACAGAGCGGCAGTGTGCTGCAGGGTGGCCTGGTGCTGTTCGCGCTAGGCCTCGGCATCGGCACGCCGTTGCTCTTGCTGGTGACGGTTGGCCAGCGCTTTCTGCCCAAGCCGGGCGCCTGGATGGATCGGGTCAAGGTGGTGTTCGGCTTTCTCTTCCTGGCGGCAGCGCTGTTCGTGGCGCGTCCGTTGCTGGCCGACTGGCTGTGGCTGGGCCTGTGGGGCGCTCTTCTGGTGGTGCTCGCCACCGCCTTGCTGCATGTGGCGCAGGCAGTGCAACGCCAGCGCGTGCTTTGTCGGGCCAGCGGCGTTCTGCTGGGGCTGTGGGGCGCGGCGATGCTGCTCGGTGCCGCCGGCGGCGCGGACGATCCACGCCGGCCGCTGGCGATCTATGCCGGCGGCGTGGCGAGCGCCATCTCCGCCGACGCTCACGCGCTCGGTTTCAGCGATCCGTCCGTGCTGGATCGTGAGCTGGCAGCGGCCAAAGCGCAGGGCCAGTGGGTGCTGATCGATTACTACGCCGACTGGTGCGTCTCCTGTAAGGTCATGGAGAAGGAGGTCTTCGGCAATGCCGAGGTGCAGGCTAGCCTGGACGGCGTGCGCGTGCTGCGCCCCGACGTGACCCGCAGCGACGCCGCCAGCCGCGAATTGCTGGACCGTTACCAGGTGCTCGGCCCGCCGACGCTGCTGTGGATCGGCCCGGATGGTGTCGAGCGCCGCGAACGCCGTATCACCGGCGAGGTCGGTGCCGGGGGCTTTCTGCAGAACTGGAACCAGACCCGGGAGCGAGGTTGATGCTGACTGTGAATATCGGGCCGCTGGCCCTGGCGGTGCCCCATGTATTGCTGCTGGGCAGCCTGCTGCTGGCGACCCTGACCGGCTGGTGGGTCGGCCGCCGCAGCGAGCGCAACCCGGAGCGGCAGCTGTTTCGCCTGCTGCTGGTGGCGCTGTTCGTGGCTCGCCTGGCCTTTGTCACGCTGTACTGGGCGTACTACCGGGATGACTGGCTAAGCGTCATCGATATCCGTGACGGTGGCTTCATCGCCTGGCCCGGGCTGGTCGCTGCGCTGGCGTTGGGCATCTGGTGGGGCTGGCGCGACCGCGAACTGCGCAAGCCGCTGGGTATCGCGCTGACGGTGGGAATCCTCAGCTGGGGCTTCAGTAACCTGGCCTGGCATTCCTTCGAGCAGGGCACGCGGCTGCCGGAAATGGCCCTGCGCGACAACCAGGGGCGTCCGGTGGCGCTGGAGGATTATTCAGGTCAGCCACTGGTCATCAATCTCTGGGCGACCTGGTGCCCGCCGTGCCGGCGCGAGATGCCGGTACTCGCCGACGCCCAGGCACGGGAAAGCGACACCCTGTTTCTGTTCGTCAATCAGGGCGAGGGGGAGGGGGAGATCAACCGCTTCCTGGAAACCGCAGGGCTGAGTCTCGATAACGTCCTGCTCGACAGTGGCGGGCGCCTCGGTCAGCACGTGGGCTCCACGGCGCTGCCGACCACGCTGTTCTACAACGCCGATGGCCGCCAGGTCAGCAGCCATCTTGGTGAACTCTCGCACGCCAGCCTGGCGCGCGCGCTGGAAAAACTGAAAGAGGAAGCTGCGCAGTGATTCGATTCAAGCCGTTACCCTACCTGCTGGCCGGCGTCAGCCTGCTGGCCCTGCCCATGGCGCAGGCCGAGGAATTGCCGGAGGCGATCAAGGCCGTCGAGGCGCGTGGCGCCGAGGTCGTCGGCCGTTTCGAGGCACCCGGCGGGCTCAAGGGCTATGCCGCGCGTTACAACGGGCAGGGCATGGCGCTGTATCTCACCCCGGATGGCGAGCACGTGCTGATCGGTAGCCTGCTCGATGCAAAAGGCGATGACCTGACCCGCGCGCACCTGGAGAAGCTGGTCTACGAACCCCTGGGCAAGGAAATGTGGACGCGCATGGAGAACAGCACCTGGATCGCCGACGGCAAGGCCGACGCGCCGCGCATCATCTACATGTTCAGCGACCCGAACTGTCCGTACTGCAACATGTTCTGGAAGCAGGCCCGACCCTGGGTCGAGTCCGGCAAGGTGCAGTTGCGGCACATCATGGTCGGCATGCTGCGCGCCGACAGCGCCGGCAAATCCGCCGCGCTGCTCAGTGCCAAGGATCCTCAGGCAGCGCTCAACGAGCACGAAGCGGCTGGCAAGGCGAGCAAGCTGAAGGCGCTGAATAAGATCCCGGCAGAACTCGAAGAACAGCTCACCAACAACCTGATGCTCATGAGCGAACTGGGCGCCCAGGCAACTCCGGCGATCTTCTATCTCGACGACAACGACCGTCTGCAGCAGCACCAGGGTGCACCGCAGCCGGATGCGCTGGGAGAGATCATGGGGCCACGCTGAAGGATTGCTGTGGGCAAGGGAAGGCTGGTCGCTGAGCTGTTTCGCGGCACATCCGCTTCAGCACGGGGCGGCGTTTCACTGCGAAGCGACTATCCGCTGTAGACACCATTGGGTGGGGCGCCATCAGAACAGATGGCGTGGCAGCCAGACGATCATCACCGCGCAGAAGACGCTTAGACCGATGCAGAACCACAGGAAGCGCCGCTGCCGGCGCTCCGGGGCGCTGTCGGCGTGTTCCGGCAGCGGCATGCCGCAGTTGCTGCATTCGGCTTGCTTCGGCGGGTTGTCCTGTTGGCAGTACAGGCATCTGGGCATGGCGGCGCTCCTCTCGGTCGGTAAAGCCTGACACGGCGGAAAAATCGCAGGCTTTGACGACGATCAACTCACTCGAACTGCTCGAGCCGCTGGCGATCGAGGATCGCTATCTGCCGGCCTTCCTGGGTGATGATGTTCTCATCGATCAGTCGCCGAATGATCCGCGAAAACGTCTCCGGCTGGATCGACAGGTGCCCGGCCACCAGCTGCTTGGCCATCGGCAGCTCGAAGCTGCAGTCGGTGGTGCTTTGCAAGCGCACCAGTTGCGTGAGCAGGTAGCGCACCACACGGTGGGTGGCGTTTTTCAGCGACAGGGTTTCGATCTCGTTGACCCGCTGGTGCAGGCGCACGCACAACTTGCCGAGCAGGGCGAAGGTCAGGCGGCTGTTGCTCTGCAGCAAACGCATGTAGGTGGCATTGGACAGCCGGTACAACTGCGTGGGGCACACCGCTTCGGCGCACGCTACGTAGTTGGGCGTATCCATCAGCATCATGGCTTCGGCGAAGGTCTGCCGTTCGCCAATCACCTCGAACACCTTCTCCTGGCCGTCCGGGGTGAGGCGGTAGATTTTCACCGCGCCGGCGATCACGAAGTAGAACGCATCGGCCGGTTCGCCCTGGCGGAACAGCGGTTCGCCTTTGTCGACACTGAGCAATTGGCTGCTGCTCATCAGCTCGTTCAACTGCGCCTCGTCCAGGGGTTCGAACAAGTGGTGGCTGCGCAGGATCTGGTGATGAACACGATGGAGCACCATCTTGACCTCGGGGAATATCGGGAAGGGATACCCAAGGTTAATCCTGTTGGCGTCGGCCGTACTTGATCTACGACAAGGGCAGCGCACAGGCAACGCTGCACGATCGTCGCAGTGAACGCTTGTGAAAGTGCGCTATGCGCTATGCGCGGGCCACGGCGAGGCTGGGCGCGGCCCGGGCAAACAATATGTCGTTCTCCAGGCGGATGTGTTCGCGCAGGTCGGCATGAAAGGCGCTCAGCTCGCGGTACAGGCTGCGCCAGGTATTACAGGCCTCGGCCGGCGGGGTGATCTGGTTCGTCAGGCTCAACAATTGCTCCAGGGCCTCGGCGTGTTGGTCGTGCTCGTAGCGCATCACCTGGATCGGCGTCGACGCCTGCGGCCCCATGCCCATTTGCAGCATCGGGAACAATACCTGTTCCTCCTTGAGCATATGGCTCTCCAGTTCCTGCTGCATGTCGAGCAGCAGGTCGGCCAGGCCGTTGGGGCATTGCAGGTGCTGACCGTGGACCTGTTCGACGCGGCTCGCCATGCGGACCAGTTCCGGCAATTGCTCGCGATGACGTGCGTGGTAGCGCGCCAGCAGATGGTCGATCAAGTGGTCCTGGGTTTGGGTGTTCCAGTCGCTCACGGTCATCGGGCTTTCCTCATCGGCAGTACGGGTATGAACCAGTGATTGCAGGCTGCGTGCCAATTTTAACGCATTGAAAAGTAACGATTTATCCCGGAGTAAGGTAATCATGACCACACGCTTCCAGGGTGCTCTGAACCCCAGGAGGGTCGAAATGACCGCGCCGCTCGACGGCATCCTCGGCCAGAGCGCGGTGTTGCAGGAGTTGCTCGACGAGCTGGCGCTGCTGGCCGAAACGCAGTTGCCGGTGTTGTTGCTCGGCGAAACCGGGGTCGGCAAAGAGCTGTTCGCGCGGCGCCTGCATCGCCTGTCGCAACGCGGCAACAAGCCTCTGGTGCAGGTCAACTGTGCGGCGCTGCCGGAGGCGTTGGCCGAAAGCGAGCTGTTCGGTCACGTCAAGGGCGCCTTCTCCGGCGCCACCCACGACCGCGCCGGGCGGTTCGATGCGGCCAACGGCGGCACCTTGTTCCTCGATGAGGTCGGCGAATTGCCCTTGAGCATCCAGGCCAAGCTGCTGCGCACCCTGGAGAATGGCGAGATCCAACGCCTGGGCGCCGATCGGCCATTGCATGTGGATGTCCGCATCATCGCCGCCACCAATCGCCACCTGCCCGACCGCGTGCGTGACGGCCTGTTTCGCGCCGACCTGTATCACCGGCTGTCGGTGTACCCGCTGCCGATCCCGGCGTTGCGCGAGCGTGGCGAGGATGTGTTGCTGCTGGCGCGGCATTTCGCTGAGCTCAACCGCGAGCGCCTGGGCTTGCATGACCTGCAACTGTCGCCGGCGGCGCAACAGGCGCTGCTCGAGTACGCCTGGCCGGGCAATGTGCGTGAGCTGGAGCATGTGATCAGTCGCGCCGCGTTGAAGCAGCTCAGTCGTGGCGAGCCGCGCAGTTCGGTGATCCGCCTGGAACCGCACGCTCTGGGCCTGGACACGGCCGCCGTCGCGGTGGAACGAGCCATGCCCGCGTCATCGATCGAGGCCTTCCAACCCTTGGCGGTGGCGGTGGACGAGTGCCAGCGCTGGAACATTCGCCACGCCCTGGAACACTGCGCCGGCAATTGGGCGAGTGCCGCGCGTTTGCTCGGCGTGGACGCGAGCAACCTGCACAAGCTGGCGCGGCGCCTGAAGCTCAAGTAAGGGGTGTGACAACACGCCAGCTGTGCGTATCTGCCGCACTACCTACCGGCCAGACTTGATTCTGGTCAAGGGCCACCTGCCATCACCACCCCTACCATCCGTCCCATCTTCAGCCCGACGCCTCAAGGGACTCCATGACTCGCTCCGCGCGCTTGACACGCCACTGGCTGACGCTGCTGGTGGTGTTGCTCATCACCAGCTTCACCGCCCAGGCCCGGCCTTACGGCGACATCGAACAGCAGCGTATCGAACGCGCTTTCCCCGCCCAGGATGCGGTCTCCGCACCCGACGGGCCGTTCAAGGTGCGAACCATTTCGACTGCCGGCAAGCCCATCGGCTACGTGTTCCAGAGCCTGGATGTGGTGGCGATCCCGGCGTATTCGGGCAAGCCGATCAACACCCTGGTGATCCTCGACGCCGCCGGGGTGATCCGCGATGCCTACGTGCTGGAACACCACGAGCCGATCCTGTTGATCGGTATTCCCGAGGTCAAACTGCACGAATTCACCGCGCACTATTCCGGCGTCGATGTGCGCCAGCGCGTGGTGGTCGGGCGTTCCAGCGATCCGAAGGCGGTGACGGTGGACGCGATTGCCGGCGCGACCGTGACCGCGATGGTGGTCAATGAAGTGGTGATGCGGGCGGCCCATGACGTGGCGGTGTGGCTCAAGCTGATCGACGGCAAGGCCGCGACCGCGCAGAAAGTCGCGCTGATCCGCACCGACCGGTTTGACCCCGCCACCTGGGCACAATTGACCGGCAATGGCGCGATCCGCCGCCTGCATTTGACCCGGGGCCAGGTCGACGCGGCCTTCAAGGACACCGCCGCCGAAGGCGCCGAGGCTGCGGACGAGACCTTCATCGACCTCTATGTGGCCGACATCAACCCGCCGAGCATCGGCCGCAACCTGCTGGGCGAAGAGCACTACCGCACCCTGATGCAGGGGCTCAAACCCGGCGAACAGGCCATCGCCGTGCTCGGCCGTGGGCTGTTTTCGTTCAAGGGTTCGGGTTATGTGCGCGGCGGGATTTTCGACCGGGTGCAGTTGCGCCAGTTCGGCAACGTGATCAGCTTCCGCGACCTCGACCACCAGCGCATCGACGATGTCTACGCCGAGGGCATCCCGGCCTTCGACGAGATGTCGGTATTCATCGTGCGCCCGCAGGCCGGCTTCGACCCCGGCTCGCCCTGGACCCTGGAACTGCTGGTGCGGCGCCAGACCGGCCCGGTCAGCGGCACGTTCAGCAGCTTCGAATTGCCTTACCAGATGCCCGAACAGTACCTGGAACGGCCGCTGCCCACCGCCGCCGAACAAGCCGCGCTGGATGAGGCCAGCCGCCCACTGTGGTTGAGCATCTGGTACCAGAAACAGGTGCAGGTCATGGTGCTCGGCGTCGCGCTGCTGCTGCTTACCGCGATCCTGTTCCTGCAGGACAGCCTGGCCCGGCGCCCGCGCCTGCTGCACTGGCTGCGCCGCGGCTACCTGGTGTTTACCGTGGGGTTCATCGGCTGGTATGCGCTGGGGCAGTTGTCGGTGGTCAATGTGCTGACCTTCGTGCATGCGCTGGTCCAGGACTTCCGCTGGGAACTGTTCCTCACCGACCCGCTGATCTTCATGCTCTGGGTCTTCACCGCCGCCAGCATCCTGTTGTGGGGGCGTGGGGTGTTCTGCGGCTGGCTGTGCCCGTTCGGGGCCTTGCAGGAACTGCTCAACGAGGCCGCGCGCCGCCTGAAGATCCGCCAGTTCGAATTGCCCTTCGCGGTGCATGAACGGCTGTGGGCGATCAAGTACCTGATCCTGCTGGTGCTGTTCGGCCTCTCCCTGGAATCCATGGCCACCGCCGAACGCTTTGCCGAAGTGGAACCGTTCAAGACCGCCATCACGCTCAAGTTCGACCGCCAGTGGTGGTTCGTGCTCTACGCCGTGGCGTTGCTGGTGATCAACCTGTTCACCCGCAAAGTCTACTGCCGCTACCTCTGTCCCCTCGGCGCCGCCCTGGCGATCCCCAGCAAATTCCGCCTGTTCGATTGGCTCAAGCGGCGCCAGGAATGCGGCAACCCGTGCCAGCTGTGCGCGAAGGAATGCGAGATCCAGGCGATCCACCCGGACGGCCATATCAACGCCAACGAATGCCACTACTGCCTCGACTGCCAGATGACCTGGCACAACGAAAAAAAATGCCCGCCGCTGATCAACAAACGCAAGAAGCGCAACAAGGCGGCGCCCGAACAGATTCCCGTAGTGCAGATAAATCCCAACGCTTGAAGGAGCAACCCATGAACGATACAGACGATAAACATGACGGCCTGACCCGGCGCAGTTTCCTCGGCACCGGTGCGGTGACCGGCGCCGTACTGGCGGGTGCGTCGGCCCTCGGCGGCGCGGTGTTTACCCGTGAATCCTTCGCGGCGGCGGCCAAGGACGCCAAATCGAAAATCCATGTGGAACCCGGCCAACTCGACGACTACTACGGCTTCTGGAGTGGCGGCCACCAGGGCGAAGTGCGGGTGATGGGCGTCCCGTCGATGCGCGAGCTGATGCGTATCCCGGTGTTCAACGTCGATTCGGCCACCGGTTGGGGCCTGACCAACGAGAGCAAGCGCATCCTCGGCGAGGGCGCCAAGTACTCCAACGGCGATTGCCATCACCCGCACTTGTCCACCACCGACGGCCACTACGACGGCAAGTACCTGTTTATCAATGACAAGGCCAACAGCCGGGTGGCGCGCATCCGCCTGGACATCATGAAGTGCGACAAAATCCTCACCGTACCGAACGTCCAGGCCATCCACGGCCTGCGCCTGCAAAAGGTGCCCTACACCAAGTACGTGTTCTGCAACGCCGAATTCATCATCCCGCACCCCAATGACGGCCGAAACTTCGACCTGCAGGATCGCAACAGCTTCACCATGTTCAACGCCATCGATGCGGAAAAAATGGAGATGGCCTTCCAGGTGATCGTCGACGGCAACCTCGACAACGCCGACATGGACTACACCGGCAAGTACGCAGCGGCCACCTGCTACAACTCGGAAAAGGCCACCGACCTGGCCGGCATGATGCGCAATGAGCGCGATTGGGTGGTGGTGTTCAACATCCCGCGCATCGAAGCGGCGATCAAGGCCGGCAAGTTCATCAATGTGGACGGCGTCAAGGTGCCGGTGGTGGACGGACGCAAATCCGAGGACGGCAAGGACAGCGAGTTCACCCGCTACATTCCGGTGCCGAAAAACCCCCACGGCTGCAACACCTCGCCGGATGGCAAGTACTTCATCGCCAACGGCAAGCTGTCTCCGACCTGCACCATCATCGCCATCGAAAAACTCGACGACCTGTTCAGCGGCAAGATCAGCGACCCGCGCGGTGTGGTGGTCGGTGAACCGGAGCTGGGCCTGGGCCCGCTGCACACCACCTACGACGGACGCGGCTTTGCCTACACCACGCTGTTCATCGACAGCCAGGTGGTCAAGTGGAACATCGCCGAGGCCATCCGTGCCTATGGCGGCGAGAAGGTCAACTACATCAAGCAGAAGCTTGATGTGCAGTACCAGCCCGGTCACAACCATGCGTCGCTGACCGAAACCCGCGACGCCGACGGCCAGTGGCTGGTGGTCTTGAGCAAGTTCTCCAAGGACCGCTTCCTGCCCACCGGCCCGCTGCACCCGGAAAACGACCAGTTGATCGACATCTCCGGCGATGAAATGAAACTGGTCCACGACGGCCCGGCCTTCGCCGAACCCCATGACTGTGTGATGGCGCGCCGCGACCAGATCAAGACCAAGAAAATCTGGGAGCGCAACGATCCATTCTTCGCCGAAACGGTGGCCATCGCCAAGAAGGACGGGATCAACCTGGAAACCGACAGCAAGGTGATCCGCGACGGCAACAAAGTGCGCGTGTACATGACCTCCATGGCCCCGGCCTACGGGCTTTCGGAGTTCACCGTCAAACAGGGCAATGAAGTCACCGTGACCATCACCAATATCGACATGATCGAAGACGTGACCCACGGCTTTGTCATGGTCAACCACGGCGCGAGCATGGAGATCAGCCCGCAGCAGACCTCGTCGATCACGTTCATTGCCGACAAGCCCGGGCTGCATTGGTACTACTGCAGCTGGTTCTGCCATGCCCTGCACATGGAAATGGTCGGGCGGATGAAGGTCGAGCCCGCCTGACACGCTGTTTGAGAAGCGACACAAGGCAAATGTGGGAGGGACGGTGCGACGATTCGACTTGCTCCCGATGGCGGTGAATCAGTCACAGATGCATCAACTGACACACCCTCATCGGGAGCAAGTCGAATCGTCGCACCGTCCCTCCCACTTTTAGCCGCATTTCCTTTAAGAGGACATCATCGTGGCTCGATCACTCGTCATCCTGGTGATGCTGATAGTGGCTTCGGCGGGAGCGGTCGCCGCCGTTCGCCCCATCACCGACTTACCCCTGCAAGCCGACGGCCCCAACCGTTGGCGCTTGCCTGCTGGCGAGTACCGGGGCTCGTTCCGCATCGACCAACCGCTGCAATTGACCTGCGCCCCCGGCGCCATCTTCCAGGCCGAAGGGCAGGGCAACGGCCTGCTGATCAGCGCGCCGGATGTCAGCGTCCAAGGCTGCACGTTCCTCGATTGGGGCGCCGACCTCACGGCCATGAACGCCGCTGTGTTCATCCAGCCCCAGGCGCGTGGCGCGCAAGTGCTGGGCAACCGCCTGCAAGGCCAGGGCTTTGGCATCTGGGTCGATGGCACCCAGGACGTGAGCGTGATCGGCAACCGCATCCAGGGTGACACCTCGGTACGTTCGCAGGACCGTGGCAACGGCATTCACCTGTACGCGGTACACGGTGCCCGCGTCATCGATAACCACGTGCGCGACACCCGCGACGGCATCTACATCGACACCTCCAACGGCAACCTGCTGCAAGGCAACACCCTGGAAGACCTGCGTTACGGCATCCACTACATGTTTGCCAACGACAACCAGGTCCTGGGCAACACCACCCGCCGTACCCGCACCGGCTATGCGTTGATGCAAAGCCGCAAGCTGACGGTGATCGGCAATCGCTCCGAGCAGGACCAGAACTACGGCATCCTGATGAACTACATCACCTATTCGACCTTGCAGGACAACGTCGTCACCGATGTGCGCGACGGCTCCACCGGCGACACCATGATCGCCGGCGGCGAAGGCAAGGCACTGTTCATCTACAACTCGCTGTTCAACCGCATCGAAAACAACCGCTTCGCGCGCAGCGCGGTGGGCATTCACCTGACCGCCGGTTCCGAAGACAACCGCATCGCCGGCAACGCCTTCATCGACAACCAGCGCCAGGTCAAATACGTCGCCAGCCGCTTGCAGGAATGGTCGGCGGACGGCCGGGGCAACTACTGGAGCGACTACCTCGGCTGGGACCGCAACGGCGATGGCCTCGGCGATGTGGCGTATGAGCCGAACGACAACGTCGACCGCCTGCTGTGGTTGTACCCCCAGGTGCGGCTGTTGATGAACAGCCCCGGCATCGAGTTGCTGCGCTGGGTGCAACGTGCGTTTCCGGTGATGAAGTCGCCGGGTGTGATGGACAGCCACCCCCTGATGCAAGCCCCCACTCAGAAGGAACCTGCATGATGAATGTCGTCGAGATCGAAGGCGTCAGCCAGCGCTATGGGCGTGCCACGGTACTGCACGACCTGAACCTGAGCCTGGCCCCCGGCGAAGTCCTGGGGTTGTTCGGGCACAACGGCGCGGGCAAGACCACGGCGATGAA
>DATCUN010000126.1:0-5660 GCA_036561825.1 Pseudomonas sp. | reverse complement strand
CTGCGCAGGCGTGCGGCATGCAGGACCATGAGGCGCGCGGCATTCAGGCGGGTGTGCATGTCGGCCAGCATGTTGGCCACGCTCTGGTGCTCGATGATCGGCTTGCCGAACTGCACGCGATCGCGGGCGTAGGCCAGCGCCGCTTCGAAAGCCGCACGGGCAATGCCGAGGGCCTGGGCGGCGATACCGATGCGGCCGCCCTCGAGATTGGAAAGAGCGATGGCCAGGCCCTTGCCGCGTTCGCCGAGGAGGTTCTCCGCCGGGATGCGGCAGTTGTCCAGAGTCACCGCACAGGTGTCGGAGGCGCGGATGCCCATCTTGTGTTCGGTACGGTCGACCACGAAACCCGGGGTAGCGGTCGGTACCAGGAAGGCCGACAGGCCTTTCTTGCCCAACTCCGGATCGGTGACGGCAAACACGATGGCCAGTTTGGCGCGCTTGCCGTTGCTGACGAACTGCTTGGCGCCATTGATCACCCACTGGCCGTCGCGCAGCTCGGCGCGGGTGCGCAGGTTGTGCGCCTCGGAGCCGGCCTGGGGCTCGGTCAGGCAGAAGCAGCCGATCGCCCGTCCGGCAGCCAGGTCGGGCAACCAGGCTTCCTTCTGCGCCTGGGTGCCGTATTTCAGGATCGGGCCGCAGCCCACCGAGTTGTGGATGCTCATCAGCGCGCCGGTGGCACCGTCGGCGGCAGACACTTCCTCCACCGCCAGGGCATAGGCGACGTAGTCGATGTAGCTGCCGCCCCATTCCTCCGGTACCACCATGCCGAGCAGGCCAAGCTCGCCCATCTGCCGGACCAGGGCATCATCGATCCAGCCGGCCTTTTCCCACGCCTGGGCGTGGGGAGCGATCTCGCCGCGTGCGAAGTCGCGGGCCATGTCGCGGATCATGCGTTGTTCTTCGGTCAGCTCGATGTCGTGCATCAGCGGTCTCTCTTCTTATTTAAGCTGATTGGCGTGTCCCGGCGGATCTTCAGCCGGCGCGCCGGGACTTGTTGGCGGGCTTGAAATCGATGAAGAACTCGTCGACCTGCAGCGGGGTGACCGCATCGATGCGGTCCGGATTCCAGCGGGGCGATTTGTCCTTGTCGATGATCAGTGCGCGCACGCCTTCCATGATGTCGCCTTTGGCAAACCACTGGCTACCCAGCAGGTGCTCCATCCTGAAGCATTCCTGCAGGGGGAGGCTGCGGCCCCGGCGCAGTTGCTCGAGGGTGACGCTCATGGCGAGGGGGGAACGGCTGTACAGCAACTTGGCGGTTTCCTCCGCCCAGTCGTGGAACTCCGGGCGGGTCTCGGCCAGCAGCGCGTTGCGGATGGCCGCGATGTCCGCTTGGGCGAAATGCTCGTCGATGGCTGGCTGCAGGGCCTTGAGTTCAGAGCCCGGCAGCTTGTTGGTGGCCAGGGTGGCGAGGAGGGTACGCAGCGCCTCCTTGGGGTGCACGTTCCAGCTCATGCTGTCCAGGCAGCGATCCAGCTCGGCAACCTGCTCGCTGGGCAGGCACCAGTCGGCCAGGCGGGCATACAGCGCATCGGCGGCGCGAATATGTACGCCGGTGACGCCGAGGTAGACGCCCAGTTCGCCCGGCAGGCGCGAGAGGAAGTAGCTGGCCCCCACATCGGGGAAGAAGCCGATGGCGGTTTCCGGCATGCCCATCTTCACCCGCTCGGTGATCACCCGCAGCGAGGCGCCTTGGATCAGTCCCATGCCGCCGCCGAGGACGAAGCCGTCAAGCAGCGCCAGGATGGGCTTGGCGTAGGTATGGATGTACTGGTCGAGGGCGTATTCCTCCTCGAAGAACTGGCTGTGCAGGGTGTCGCCGTTCTTGTAGCTGTCGTGCAGCGAGCGGATGTCGCCGCCGGCACAGAAGGCCTTCTCGCCCGTGCCGCGCAGCACTACGGCGAGGATCTCCGGGTCGTCCGCCCAGGCCTGCAGCTGCCGGTGCAGGATGCGCACCATCGGCAGAGTCAGGGCGTTCAGGCCGGCCGGGCGGTTGAGGGTCAGGTGGCCGATGCGGTTGCGCACCGTGGCCAGTACGGGAGCCTCGCTCATGCCTCGGTGTCCTTGCGGTAGAGGTTGATGATGGCGGAGAAATCCAGGCCGCCATGGCCCTGCAGGCTGAAGCTCTGGTACAGCTGCTGGGCCAGGGCGCCGAGGATCACCGGCTGACGGACCTGCTTGG
This sequence comes from Pseudomonas sp., assembly GCA_036561825.1. GTDB lineage: Bacteria > Pseudomonadota > Gammaproteobacteria > Pseudomonadales > Pseudomonadaceae > Geopseudomonas. The sequence continues at coordinate 3,478 of DATCUN010000126.1, read as the reverse complement.
CCGCTTCGCTGGCCAGGCCCAGGTCCTTGAGCATCAGGTCGGAACCGAAACCGCCACTATAGCCGCGTGCCGCGGGGACGTTCTCCAGCACGCCGGGGAATGGGTTGTAGGTATCGGAACTCCAGCAGCGCCCGCTGGAGGTGTTGATGATCCCGGCGAGCACCTTGGGATCGACCCCCAGGGCCACGCCCAGGCTCATCGCCTCGGCGACGCCGATCATGGAAATGCCCAGCAGCATGTTGTTGGCCACCTTGGCCGCCTGGCCGTTCCCCGAACCGCCGCAGAGCACGATGTTCTTGCCCATGGCGGCGAGGATCGGCTGGGCGCGGTCGAAATCGGCCGCGTCGCCACCGACCATGAAGGTCAGGGTGCCGGCCATAGCGCCGCCGGTGCCGCCGGAGACCGGCGCGTCAAGCATGGGGTTGCCGTGCTGGCGTGCGGCGGAGGCGACCTCGCGGGCGCTCAGGGGGTCGATGGTCGAGGAGTCGATCAGGGTGACGCCAGGACGGACATGGGCGAGCAGGCCGTCCTCGCCGAGATAGACGCTCTTCACGTGGGCGGCGGCCGGCAGCATGGTGATGATCAGCTCGACATCGGCCTGCGCCAGGGCGGCCGGGGACGCGGCGGACTTGGCGCCGGCCTCGACGAGGGAGCTGACGGCGGCGGCGGACAGATCGAATACGGTCAGTTGGTAACCTGCCTTGAGCAGGTTGCGGGCCATGGGCGCGCCCATGTTGCCGAGGCCGAGAAAGCCGATATGCATGGTGGTGTCCTCTTGTTGTTATGGGCGTGCTGCGCTCAGCGGTTCTTGAAGGCGGGTTTGCGCTTCTCGACGAAGGCGGCCATGCCTTCCTTCTGGTCGGCCGTGGCGAACACGGCGTGGAACACCCGGCGCTCGAAACGTACGCCTTCGCTCAGACTGGTTTCAAAGACGCGGTTGATGCTTTCCTTGACCATCATGGTGCTCGGCAACGATTTTTCCGCGATGGCATGGGCTGCCTTGAGGGTTTCCTCCAGCAGGCTCTCGACCGGCACCACCCGCGCAACGAGTCCGGCGCGCTCGGCTTCATGGGCGTCCATCTGGCGCCCGGTCAGGCACATTTCCATGGCCTTGGCCTTGCCCAGGGCGCGGGTCAGGCGTTGGGTGCCGCCAATGGCGGGTAACACGCCCAGATTGATTTCCGGTTGGCCGAAGCGCGCGTTGTCGGCGGCGTAGATGAAGTCGCACATCAGGGCCAGTTCACAGCCGCCCCCCAGGGCATAGCCGGCTACCGCGGCGATCAGCGGCTTGCGTCGGTTGGCGATGCGGTCGGCAGGGGCAAAAAAGTCATCCAGATAGATCTGCGGAAAGGTCAGGTCGGCCATTTCCTTGATGTCCGCACCGGCGGCGAAGGCCTTGGCCGAGCCGGTCAGGACCATGCAGCTGATCTGCGGGTCTTTCTCGAAATGATCCAGCGCCAGATTCAGTTCGGCGATCAGCTGACTGTTCAGGGCGTTGAGCGCTTGGGGACGGTTCAGGGTGATCAGACCGACGCGCCCCTGCACCTCAAGTAGCAGGGTTTCAAATTCCATATCGACTTCTCCAGGTACAGGCCGGTGCCCAGCGGCACCGGCCTTGGCGAGTTACTTGAGGGTGATGGTGGTATTGACCGGGCCACCGACCTCGTCCTCGTCGAACCAGCGCTGGGTGACGGTCTTAGTCTGGGTGTAGAACATCACGGCCTGCTTGCCGTACGGGCCCAGATCGCCGAGCTTGGAAGCGCGCGAGCCGGAGAAGGAGAAGATCGGCACCGGCACCGGGATCGGGACGTTGATGCCGACCTGACCGACGTCGATTTCTTCCTGGAAGTGGCGGGCGGCGGCGCCGGAGCGGGTGAAGATGGCGGTGCCGTTGCCGTTCGGGTTGGCGTTGATCAGGGCGATGGCCTCGTCCAGGGTCGCGGCCTGCAGCACGCAGAGCACCGGGCCGAAGATCTCTTCCTTGTAGATGCTCATCTCGGTGCTGACGCCGGAGAAGATGGTCGGGCCGACGAAGTTGCCGTTCGGATAGCCGGGCACCTGCGGATTGCGGCCATCCAGCACCAGCTGTGCGCCTTCGCGCACGCCCTGCTCGATCAGGCCGCTGATGCGGTCCAGGGCGTTGCACGACACGGCCGGGCCGATATCGGTGCCGGGTTCGCAACCGGCGTTGATCTTCAGGCTCTTGGCCTTCTCGACCAGCTCCGGCAGCCAGCCCTGCGCCTCGCCCACCAGGATCACCACCGGCAGCGCCATGCAGCGCTGACCGGCTGCACCGAAGGCGGCGCCGACCAGGTTGTTGAGGGTCTGCTGCTTGTGGGCGTCCGGCAGGATGATGGCGTGGTTCTTCGCGCCCATCATGCACTGCGCGCGCTTGCCGTTCTGGGTGGCGCGGTTGTAGACGTGGGTGCCGACCTTGGTCGAACCGACGAAGGACACCGCCTTGATGTCCGGGTGATCGCAGATCAGGTTGACCGCCTCGACGCCGCCATGGATGACGTTGAGCACGCCCGGCGGAATGCCGGCCTCCAGCGCCAGCTCGGCCAGGCGCATGGTCACCATCGGGTCCTGCTCGGAGGGCTTGAGGACGAAGGTGTTGCCGCTGGCGATGGCCATCGGGAACATCCACAGCGGGATCATCGCCGGGAAGTTGAACGGGGTAATGCCGGCGCACACGCCCAGCGGCTGCAGCAGGGTGTAGGTGTCGACGCCGCCGGCCACGTTGTTGGCCAGCTCGCCGAGCTGCAGATTGCCGATGCCGGACGCATGCTCGACCACTTCCAGACCGCGGAACACGTCGCCTTCGGCGTCCGGCAGGGTCTTGCCCTGCTCGGCGGTGAGTATAGCCGCCAGTTCCTTGATGTTGTCGCGAATCAGCTGCTGCAGCTTGAGGAAGATCCGCGAGCGCACGCCGATCGGGGTCTTGCGCCAGGTCTTGAAGGCTTCCTTGGCGCTGGCGACCGCGGCGTTCATCTCCTCGGTGGTGGCGAAGGGCACGCGGGCCAGGACTTCCTGGGTAGCCGGGTTGACCACATCGCGCCACTGGGAAGTGGTGGATTCGACGAACTGGCCGTTGATCAGCAATTTTACGGTAGGGATGGCGCTGTGCGTTGTCATGGATACCCCGCCTGTTCAGGCTCTCGTTATTGTTGTGTTCCCAGCGCTGCGCTGAGGGTTGAATTGAGACTAGCAGTGTAAATTTGACTGGTGCAATGGCGGTAAATGCAGGCTGTATCTGCAAATTTGCACAGTCTCGTGCGGCCAAGCGCAGGCAGCCGTTACCAACGGTTCATTTGCGCAGGAGGATGCAGACGGAAGATTTTTTTCCACCAAGGCTTGCGCAGGAGGAGGGGAGCGGATAGCTTAAATAAAAACCTTCCTGTCGGTTTTTAACGTGACCGCAGGGCGTGCAAGGTTTCCATCAAGCTGATGACAAAAATAAGAAAAGCGAGGATGCATC
>DATCUN010000125.1:0-18046 GCA_036561825.1 Pseudomonas sp. | reverse complement strand
TCAGCCCTGCGCCGTGCTCCAGTCGATCATGCCCAGCTGCCAGGTGGCGAGGATCAGCAGGCCGAAGCCGATGCGGTACCAGGCGAACACTGCGTAGCTGTGGCTGGCGATGAACTTCAGCAGGGCGCGCACGGCGAGCATGGCGAAGACGAACGAGGTGACGAAGCCGAGGGCGAATACCGGCAGATCGGCGCCGTTCTCGAACAGTGCGCGATGCTTGTAGCCGGAGTAGACCGCGGCACCGACCATGGTCGGCATGGCGAGGAAGAAGGAGAATTCGGTCGCCGCCTTGCGCGACAGGCCGAAGATCAGGCCGCCGATGATGGTCGAGGCCGAGCGCGAGGTGCCGGGGATCATGGCCAGACACTGGGCGCAGCCGATCTTCAGCGCATGCTTCCAGCTCATGTCGTCCACCGTATCCACCTCAATGGCGTGCTGGCGCTTCTCGGCCCAGAGCATGACCACGCCACCGATCACCAGCGCGCTGGCCACGGTGATCGGATTGAACAGCCAGTGCTCGATCAGGTCGGCGAAGGCCAGACCGAGGATCACCGCCGGGAAGAAGGCGATCAGCAGGTTGGCGGTGAAGCGCTGCGCCTGACGCTCGCGCGGCAGGCCGCAAATCACGCCGAAGATGCGCTGTCGGAACTCCCACACCACCGCGAGGATGGCACCGAGCTGGATGATGATGTTGAACGCCTTGGCGCGGTCGCCACCGAAGCCGATCAGGTCGGCGACGATAATCTGGTGACCGGTGCTGGAGATCGGCAGGAACTCAGTCAGTCCCTCGACGATACCCAGGATCAGCGCCTGAATGGCGGTCCAGAATTCCATGCAAAAACTCCCCGTCACGCGCCTGTCGCGCGTCCTTGCTCATGATTGATAAGTGCCGACCGGCGCGCAGCAGGGCGTCGGTTGGATAACCGGGCGGCATCCTACCAGAGCTGGCCGGCCGGCAGCAGGTCTTGGCCCATAGCGCGTTGACCAGGGTCAGTCCGGATCATTCGGCTTGCGTCCGCAGTGGCGGATGGCCGACTTTGATCGCAAATCTGCGCAAGACAACTGGTGGGTTGTCACACTCTTTGCGCATACTCTGCCACCACCTGTTGTCGCCTGCCCACGGAGGGGCTGACGATTACCCCCTGGCTGTTCGCCGCCAGCGGCAACGACCCCACCTGCATGCATGGCGCCGTCGCGATGAGCACGATCAACTTCCAGGAAGTGAACCTGGACAAGAAACCGAACCTGGACCTGATCTGGGACCTGGATCGCCTGGAGCAGCGCGAGCTGGCACAGCGCTTCATTCGCCTGTTCGAGAACCGTCTGTGCGTCTACTCCGAGTCGGTGAGCCAGCTGTATACCAACTACGGCCTGCACTTCCCCGCCGAACTGGGCCGCAAGATGGTCGTGCTGCCCAACCCCTACGCCTTCCACGACACCCTGAACCACATTTCGCCCTATTCCGTACGCAAGACCGGCCTGTGCGTACTGCCGGGGCAGTTCCAGGGGCACAATGGACTGCTGCTGGCCCGTCTGGGCGCGCAGGGCGAGATGCTTCAGGCGCGCCCGTTCAAGAGCGCCCTGGCGCAGATCATCAGCAAGCTGAAACAGAATGGCGACGTGTTCCTGCCGGTACTGATGAAGGGCGACCTGCGCGAATTCGACCAGCGCATGCCCTACCTTCACCTGCACCGCCTGCAGCTGACCCAGCTGCCACATCTGTCCGCCTTCGAGCGCAACGACCTGCAGCAGACCGTGACCCGCAAGCTGCTGATGCTCTACCGCCAGGCCGACCAGCTGAGCTGCTGAGTCAGCCCGCCAGTACCCCGGCCCAGGCAATCAGCAGGCAGGCGACCACCACCACGGTCAGTGGCATGCGCAGGGGGCGGTACCAGAGCGGTGCCAGCCCCAGGCGCACGGCGCGCAGGTCGGCCATGTACAGGCCGACGAAAGCCAGCACGAATACCGGAATGGCCAGAGCCGCCGGCAACCCGAAGGATACCGCTGCCCAGCCCAGCAACGGCGGAATCACCGACAGACCCAACTGCAGCTGGGCACGCAGGTCGTCCTGTTCGGCACGCATCGCCAGTCCCCAGTGAATCGCCCCCATGAACGCCAGGATCACCGCGGCGTAGTCGAGGAGCGCAGTCAGTACCAGCGGGCGCCAGCCGACCGGCGTGATCCAGATCCCCAGTGCGCCACTGATAAACGGAATCAGCCCGGCCAGGCCGAGCAGCCAGGCCAGATGGGGCGGACGGGGGGCGGTAAACGGATGCATGTTCTCTCCTTGACCTGTGCGAGTGGCGACCTGCAGTGATGCAGTAACGGCGGGGGTGTTGCGCGGATGATACAGACCGTTGCCGGCAAATACCGCGGCTGACGGGCTTTGCGGTCCTGACCCGGCGGAGTGTATCAAGCCTGCAACACCCTCAATCGCCATGCAGGCCGCGGATTAGCCGGCCCAACAGCGCAGACACACACCCCACTGTTTCAACGCGTTGACAGCGGATTTTCCCGGCTATTCAAGGAAAACCCCAACCCACTGATTCAATTGAAGATTTAGAAACTGGCACGGCACATGCGTATGCCCTTGCACGCAAAAGGGTCTGAATCGCGTAGGAACCGCTGCCATGGATCGAAACGCTTCAAGGATTTCTCGTCCGGCACTGCTGGCCATGCTGATGCTCTCAGCCATGGGAGCTGCCATCCCTGCCCACTCCGCCGACGGGATCATCGTCATCACCCGCGACGTGCAGCCGCGGGTTGCCACCCGCCCCGCCCTGCTCCCCGATCCCAATCCGCGCACCGTCAATGCCAACCCCTCCAGCACCGTCATCAGAGCGACCAATTCGTTCGAGTTGACTGATGCCGACTTTGCCAGGGTCACCAGCGGATCCAGCCTGCAACGCCAGATGCTTCCCAGCGGCCAACTGCCAGGCTTGAGTAACTCATCCCAAGCCTCTTCGCATGGCCTGCCCGGCATGCGCGCCGGCCAGAGTGGCGGAGCTGGCAGCAACGTCTCCAACCAGATCAATCGGAGCCTTCAGCAGGGGTTGGCACCGCTGAAAATCCTCACCGGAGATCGCTGACATGCTGCGACTCACCCTGCTTATCGCCATGACCATACCCGTCGCCAGCCTCGCCGAACAAGCGCAGGTAAACAACCACGCAACAATCGACAACAGCGGCAGAACCTACCAAGGCGTGCTGTCGGTCAATCAGGCCGCCGGCAGCCAACAGCAACAGATCAACGGCCGCGCACTGGCGATTGGCGCTGATGCCACCACCAACTTTCGTCAGTACCAGGAGCTGGACGGCGTCGACACCTCGATGAATGCCCAGGCCAACATCACCGGTAGCGCCTTCAGCAATGGTTCCGGGGTATTGGGCGTCAATCAGTCGGCTGGCGCCGGCACTCAACAGATCAACTCTTTTCGCATGAGCGTCGGTTCTGCGGCACAAAGCGTGGATGACAGCATCCTCGCCCAGCAGAACGTGGTGCTTGCGCAGAACTCAGGTACGGCTGAGACAAAGCCGGGAGAGCGTGCCGTCGCTATCGACAGACAGGCCTTCGCCGGCAGCAGTGGTGTAGTTCAGCTGAACCAGAGCGCTGGGGTGGGAAACCGGATGGCCAACACCGTCAGCATCAGGGTCATGGATTGACTCGTTATCCAACGCAAGACCAACACGTGTTGCATAAAAAACTGCAAGGAGAACTACCATGAAAGTGTCAATGGCTCTGAAACCGCTGGTCTTCGCCATGGCTGCCGCGATGGCGATGGCGGCCCAAGCAAACCAATCAAATGGTCACAACCACGATCACGACCCCCTGCTGGACCGCAACGCTGGCGATGCCACTGCCTACGCAGGCCGCGACCAATACATCGGCGACGCCCAGGTCACCAATGAGGGCACCGAAAACAGCGTCAACATCGAGAACTCGCTGAGCAGCAGCGGCAACATCGGCGCCAACGTTGCCGCTGGCAGCATGAACCAGCAAGCCAACAATGTCGCGATTGCCACCGCCGATGAGGCCTTCGTCTTTGGCAGCGCCGAAGCCGACTCCACCATCGATCAGGACAACGACGGCTGGACCTACAACCTCGGCGGCAGCAACGCAGCGACGGTGAACGGTTCCGGCAACGATGCCTCCGGCAACATCGGCGTGAACGCGGCCAGCGGCAACCTCAACCAGCAGCAGAACGCCCTGGCGATCGCCACGGCCAGGGGCTGGGATGCGACTGCCACTGCCACCGGCAATCAGGACCTGCGCGGCGGCGTCGACAACAAGGCCGCCAGCGTGACCGTCGAGACAACCTTCGATGTCACCAAGGACTGGAGCAACAACTACTCGAAGGCGGAATCCAGTGATTCGAGCGACTCCTGGGATTTTTCGTGGCAGGCGCAGAGTGCTAAGTCAGCGACCGCTTCGGCCTCGCTCTCGGCCAGCCATGACTCGTCCGAGAGCTCCGACCGCACCTACAACGCCAGTCTGGATGTCGTCGTGGACGCGAACAAGTCGAGCAGCTCCTCCAGCGAGTGGGACAAGACGGCCCATCTAGACGCCACCGCCAGCGCCAGCCTTGACGGCCATCTGGTTGTTTCGCCCGGAAGGATTCATGCCCATGGCGATGGGGCCCTCGAAATCGATGCCAATGCCAACGCGGCCGAAAATGCGAGCGAGGAGTCCGCAGCGCATTTCGACCTCGCCAAGAGCGTGGACGCGAGCTCTTCCTACACGGCTGACGATTCTCGTAGCGTGGACAAGAGCTTCGAGGCCTCCTTCGAGAAGAGCAGCGAGGCCAGCGCCTCGGCCAGTGCTGAGAAGAACGAAAGCCATAGCGCCAACAGCCTCATCGAAGAGGCCGGCAACAGCACCTTGGCTGCCACCGTCACCTTCACGAAGAGCTACACCTTCGCCAATCCCGTCATCAACAGCGCCACCCTCAGCGACTCGCTCAATAACGCCAGCGGCAACATCGGCGTCAACATTGCCTCGGGCAGCAGCAACCAGCAGCTGAACACCCTGGCTGTCGCCGTCGGCTGCAATTCCTGCAACAACGGCAACTAAGCAACCACACGCGAAGGGAGCCCTGCACCCGCAGGGCTTCCCTTATAGCCATAGGGAGTGTGCCCCATGCGTCTGGCCATCCTGCCTGTCCTGTGTTGTCTGAGTACTGCGCTGCAAGCCGCACAAGTCCCTTTCGCCGTACTGCCCGGCGGTGCCATCGCGTTCAAGCACGTCGAAAGCATCCGTGAACGGCGCTTCAGCAATCTGGTGGAACAAAAAACCGACTTCAGCTGTGGTGCCGCCGCCTTGGCAACCATCCTGCGCGAAGCCTATCGATTCGATGTGGACGAGACGTTCGTGATCAACGGCATGCTGGCCGGTGCCGACCATGAGCTGGTGCGTACCCAGGGCTTTTCCATGCTCGACATGAAGCGCTATGTCGAGAACCTCGGCATGCGCGCCCGCGGCTACCGCGTTCCTGCTGCCGGCCTCGAGCAACTCAAGGTTCCGGCTATCGTGCTGCAGGAAGTCCGCGGCTACAAACACTTCGTGGTATTGCAAAGAACAGAAAATGGCTGGGCCTATATTGGCGACCCGATTTTCGGACATAAACGCTACAAGGTTGAGGATTTCCTCAAAGGTTGGAATGGAATTGTCTTCGCGGTGATTGGCCGAGAGTACGACAAAACCAATGCCCTATTGAATCCGCCCAAGCCGTTGTCAGCCAAAGATCGCCTGAATGCATTCCAGCCCGTCAAGGATGCCGAACTGATGGAACATGGATTCATCCAGAGCGATTTCTTTTGATCACAGACAAATCATTCTGACATCACGGGCAGGAAGTCTCCGCCGGAGGTCGACATGAAGATTCATGTATTACTGGCTGCCAGTTGCATTGCCGCCAGCATTTGCGCTCAGGCCAGCAACCCGCTGCAGCCGGTCGAACTGAGCGACCAGGAGCTTTCCCAATTGCGCGGCCGTTTCGTCATGCCCGGGCACATCGTCCACTTTGGCGTCACCATGAGCAGCGTGTGGGAGAACGCCAGCGGCCAGGTGCTCGCCGGCGCGGTCCACATGCAGGCGAGCGAAGGGATGTTCCAGCCGCAGTTCAACGTTTCGACCATCACCCAAAACGGCGACCAGAGCGCCCCGGCGGCGGGCAGCGGACAAATCTATGGCGGTGAGGGCCTGAGCACCGTCAACGGCGTGACCCAAAGCGTACGCTCGGCCGGCGACTTCAATAGCGCAGCGAACAATTTCGTCGTCAACGTCAAACGCGGCGGTTCAGCTCCGAATGCGGGCAATGCCGGCCAGCCATTTGCCAACCAGATCGAGAGCACCCAGGCCGGCAATGTGCAGATCAGCGCCAGCGACGGCGGCTTCAGGATCGCCATCAACGCTCTTGGCCAAGGCACCAGCCTGCAACAACTGGCGGGTGGCGGACTGCAACAGCATGCCAACATCGGCGGATCGAGCAATATGGTCAGGAACCTGACCGAGCTGGATGTGGTACTGCGCGACACGCCAATCCCGGCAAGTTCGATGGGGGTCAACCTGGATCAACTGCGCGCCCTGCGCCCTGCGGGTTACTGATCTACGCTGGATACACTGACAAATAATCGCGATAGGGACTTCCCATGCTTCAGTCACACTCGCTTCGCGTGGCAGTGGGCATTGCCGCGCTACTGCCTTCGACACTCCTCTATGCGGCCTCCGATGCCGAGCTAAGAGAACTGCAGCAGGCCCTGCTCGAATTGCGTCAGCGTTACGACGCCCAGCAGAAAGCCCTCATGGTGCTGGAACAGCGGGTACGCGAGGTCGAGACACAACCTGCCGTTCCCCAGCCACAGCGACTGGCCCGCTCGCCCTCCTCCACCAGCCAACCCGCTGCCGGCTACGGCGAAAGCCTGCGCGAAGACAACACCCCGGCGCGCAGTGTCGAGAACATCTACGACAAAGCCAGCGGCTTCTTCGGCGAAGGCACGTTCAGCCTGGAAACCGGCCTGACATACAGCCACTACGATACCCGCCAGCTGGGCCTCAACGGCCTGCTTTTGCTGGACGCCATCTTTCTCGGCAACATCAACGTCGACCAGATCAATTCCGATAACTTCACCCTGGACATGACCGGTCGCTACAACCTGGGCAATCGTTGGCAGTTCGATCTCAACGTGCCGCTGGTCTATCGGGAGTCCACCTACGAGTCGGCTGGCGCTGGCGGTTCGACCACTCAGGTTTCGTCGGAAAGCGTCACCGGCGACCCCCGACTCGGCGATGTCAGCTTCGGGGTGGCCTACAAGTTTCTCGACGAGAGCGAAAGCCGGCCAGATACGGTATTCAGCCTGCGGGTGAAGGCGCCAACCGGCGAAGACCCCTACGGTATCAAGCTGGTGCAGTCGCCGGACAACGACAACCTGTCGGTTCCGGAGGACCTGCCCACCGGCAACGGCGTGTGGTCGGTTACGCCAGGCATCTCGGTGGTCAAGACGGTGGACCCGGCCGTGCTGTTCGGCAACCTGTCCTATACCTACAACCTCGAGGAGTCCTTCGACGACATCAGCCCGGTCCAGAACCAGAAGGTGGGTGGCAAGGTCAAGATGGGCAACTGGTTCCAGTACGGCCTGGGTACGGCCTTCGCCCTCAACGAGCGCATGAGCCTGTCGCTGTCCTACTCGCAACTGATCAGCCAGAAGAGCAAGATCAAGCCGGATGGCGGCAGCTGGCAGACGGTTTCCAGCAGCGATGCCAATGCCGCCTACTTCAATATCGGCATGACCTATGCCCTCAGCGACAAGCTGACCATGGTGCCCAACCTGTCGATAGGCCTGACCCCGGACTCACCGGACTTCAGTTTCAGCCTGAAATTCCCCTACTACTTCTGAATCCAGCGCGGCAGTCTCATCACGCAAAAGGCCCCTGCCGGGAGGAATCCGGCAGGGGCCTTTGCTATCTCGCGCTCAACGAATCTGGTGCTTGTTCAGCAGGCGGTAGAAGGTCGGCCGCGACACACCCAGCGCCCGGGCCGCGTGACTGAGGTTCGCCGAGTAGCGGCGCAGCACATCGCTCAGCGCCTGTTTCTCGGCCTGCATCTTGTAGTTCTCAAGGCTGTAATCCAAGCTCGTCGGTACGCAAACCCCACGAAACCCTAGGTCCTGCGCCATGATCTGCTGTCCCTCGGCCAGCACCAGGCCGCGGCGCACCCGGTTGGCCAGCTCGCGCACGTTGCCCGGCCAGGCATATTCGCCCATTGCCCGCAGCGCCTCCTCGCTGAACGAGCGCGGCCGCCGCCCGACCTCGTCGGCGTACAGCCGGGCAAAGTGTCGGGCGAGAGCTGGCACGTCCTCCAGCCGCTCACGCAAGGGGCTGGTATGCACCTGCAGGACATTCAGCCGGTAATAGAGATCCTCACGGAAACGCCCACGCTCCACCGCCTGCTCGAGATCGATGTGGGTGGCCGCCAGCACCCGCACATTGACCTCGATCGGCTGGTTGCCACCGACCCGCTCGATCTGCCCCTCCTGCAGGAAGCGCAACAGGTTGGCCTGCAGATCCAGCGGCAGGTCGCCAACCTCGTCGAGGAACAGGGTGCCGCCATGGGCCGATTCGATCCGGCCGATCTTGCGCTGGTGGGCGCCGGTGAAGGCGCCCTTCTCATGGCCGAACAATTCGGACTGGATCAGTTGCTCGGGAATAGCTCCGCAGTTGATCGCCACGAAGGCCTGCTCGGCGCGACGCGACAAGCGGTGCAGAGCGTGGGCCACCAGCTCCTTGCCGGTCCCGCTCTCGCCGCGGATCAGCACCGGCGAGTCGGTCGGCCCGAGCTTGCCGAGCAGCTTGCGCAGCTCGCGCATGCACGGCGCATCGCCGAGCAGCTCGTCACCACCGTCGACCTGCTCGGCCCGGCGCAGCGCAGCCATGCCTAGAGCGTGTCCCAGGGTGACCAGCAGCCGCGGCCGGTCGAATGGCAAGGTGTGGAAGTCGAAGCACCATTCGCCAACGAACAGGCCAAGGCTGCCGTCCAGCGAGATATCTGGCGGGAGGGCAGCGATCCATTGCATCGGCGTGCGCCGCAACAGTTTGCCCCCCGAGTCCAGACAAGGCCCCAGGCGTATCAGGCCGACATCGGCCTGACGATCAAATGCCTCGTCCAGGGAGCAGAGATCGACTATCCAGCCGGCGCTCCGTACTTCGGGAGCGATGGGATTGAATTCATCGAAAAGGTCAACAACAAGCAGTCGACGCAACATTGACTTGTGCATGTTCCATCCTGGTTATTCGCTAATGCAACCCGAAGGGGCATTGGCGTTGCATGAATGAAACTAGCAAACAGCATGGCGGGGACTTAGATGCTTTCCTGATAACTGCAATTACGGAATACGATACGAAAAGGGCGGCTTCCCGCCCTTTATGAAAGACCGGATCGCGAAACTCAGTAGAACGCGTTTTCCTTGTTGCTGTGATCGGTCACGTCGCGCACGCCCTTGAGTTCGGGGATGCGCTCCATCAGGGTCTTCTCGACACCGTCCTTGAGGGTCATGTCGACCATGCCGCAGCCCTGGCAGCCGCCGCCGAAACGCAGGATGGCGACGCCTTCGTCGTCGATGTCGACCAGCGAAACCATGCCGCCGTGACTGGCCAAGCCGGGGTTGATCTCGGTCTGCAGGTAGTAGTTGATGCGCTCGGGCAGCGGACTGTCCTCGTTGACCATCGGCACCTTGGCGTTCGGCGCCTTGATGGTCAGCTGGCCGCCCATGCGATCGGTGGCGTAGTCGACCACGGCGTCTTCGAGGAAGGGCACGCTGACCGCATCCAGCCAGGCGGTGAAGTCCTTCAGCGCCAGCGGGGTATCCTCGGCCTTCTGCTCGCTCGGCTTGCAGTAGGCGATGCAGGTTTCGGCGTACTGGGTGCCCGGCTGGGTGATGAACACGCGAATGCCGATACCCGGAGTGTTCTGCTTTTGAAGCAGGTCGGCCAGGTATTCCTGAGCCGATTCGGTGATGGTGATGTTGCTCATGGCGACTCCTCGCAAATATGGGCGCAGTGTACGCCATGCCGGGGCGCGGATAAAGTCACAGCATTTTAGTAGGAATAACCTGCAGACCGGTCGGTGCGCGCTCCCACAGGCGGGTGAGACCTACAGATTCTGATAGCGGTTCATGTCCAGCACCCCCGCCTCCACCGGCTCGTGCTCGCGAATGTGCTCGCCGAGGTCATGGAACAACGCCCAGAACTGCGGATGGGTGCGGCGCACGCCCCAGCGGCGCACGATCATCTCGAAGTCGGCCGCGCTGCGTGCCTGCTGCAGCGCAGCGACGAAGGCATTCACCTCGCCCTCGCGCAGGCTGAACAGGAAGTTGGGGTAGCTGCTCAGCACTTCCGGATAGAGCGTCAGGGTGTCCTTCTCCGGCTGGTAGCGCAGCGATTCGCCGAGCAGGAAGGCCACGTTGCTGTGCGCGCGGTTGCGCAGCAGGCTGTAGACCTCGCGCCCGCCGCCATCCAGCTCGACGCGCAGCAGGGTCGCTTCCGGCAGGTATTCGATGGCCGGCAGCTGGCTCAGCGGGCGCGCCGCCAGGACGCTGAGGCGCTGGTCCATGCGCTGCAACGCCGGGCTCGCCCCCGGGCGGAAACAGCGCTCGTCGCGGCAACGGTTGAGCGGGTCGGGCCGCGCATTGAGGCTGCCGTAGCGCTGCAGCAGGCGCTCGGCGAACGCCGCCTTGGGATCGTCTGCAGGCAGGCGCAGACCGCTGGGCGTGTCAGCGTCGATGCCCTCGTAGTCCAGCCACAGCTTGAGCTTGCCGCCGTCCTGGTACCAATCGCCGAGGATCGCCTGGCGTTGATTGGCGGGCATCAGGCGCAGGAAATTCTGTTCGGCACCGTTGCGGATCAGGTCGAAGTACAGCCGGGTCTGCGCCTGGTGGGAGACGTTGCCGAATACGTCGAAGTTGACCACCAGCTGGTAATAGGTGCGCTCCAGCAACGGGAAGTCCAGCCACCACAAAGTCTGCGGCACCGCGCCGATCAGGCCCTTGCGCACCGAGGCGCTGTCCAGCTGGCGGAAGATGCTCAACAGCGCATTGTCGTTACCCGCCCAGATATGCGACCAGCTCGGGTAGGGCGTGTGCGAGTAGGCCTCGCGGCGCGCCGCCTCGTAGGCATTGCGATTGGCCTTGGACTCGTGCCAGAGCAGCGGTAGCTGAGCCAGGCCGTCCTGCACGCCGGGCAGCGCCAGCAGCGGCGTGACTCGCTCGCGGTAGGCCGCATCAGTCAGGTAGAGGTCGTGGGCCGGGGCCTGGAACAGCGTCCAGAAGTGGTCGCGGATCACGTCGGTGGCGATCTGGCCGCGGCACACCGGGCCACGGATAAAGGTGCGCACAAAGTACTCGGCGTCGTCCAGCATGAACTGGTAGCGTGCCTGCGCCGGGATGGCGGCGAAGGTCGCGAACGGGTTGGCGCGGCGCTGCGGGCCGTAGCCGGGCACCGCGTCCACCTGCCAGTCAGCGGCGAAGAACAGCGTCTCGATGCGCGCCTGCTTGCGCGGGTTCAAGGCATAGGTGATATGCGTCTTGTGCACGATCACGCCCTGGATCGGCCGCAGGCGGTAGAAGAAGTGCGTCCCCGGGTCGTCGTTGGGGCGGCGCGTGGCGATCACGTCCACCAGCTCGCCGGGAGGCGTGCGCGAACGCACCAGCTCGAAGAAGTGCCCGCTCTTGCCCGCGTCGAAGTACAGGTGGGCAAGGAACAGGTGCTCGTACAGCCAGCGCGCCACCAGCTGCTCGCGGGCACCGGGGCGGTTGAACAGCGCCTCCCACTCGGCAATCTGCGCCGACTCCGAGGCATTCGGCTCGAGCGGTTCGCCATCCAGCGGCGCGCCTTGGACCAGCCAGCGCCGCAAGGTGGCGTACTCGCCATCGCTCAGCCCGGTGACGGCAAAGGGCATGCCAGCTCCGGGATTCTTGCGCGCGAAGTCGTCGAACTGATCGGGCCGCGGGCACTGGTTCTCGCGGCGGATGCCGATGTCCAGATCCTCCGGCAGCTTGCTGCCCGGCAGCGGCGCGTGACTGCGCCCCAGCTCCAACATGCGCGCCACCAGCGCCGCCTCGCCGCCGCCCAGCACCGAATGGAAGCCCCGCGTCCGCCAGCCCTGCTCGCCCTGCGCATCGACGAACAAACGGGTGGTGGCCTGCGCCTCGGTACGCTTACCGTTGTACACCGCCTGCGGCGAGGCGCCGCGCTGGATGCCCGCGCCGCTGCCCAGGTTGAGCTGGCAGGGCGCGTCGTAGCAGGCATGGCAAGCCACGCACTTCTGCGTGAGGATCGGCTGGATGTCGCGGCTGTAGGAAACAGGCTGGGCCTGCAGCACACCACCGAGTAACAGCAGCACGGTGGCGAGCAACGCGCGGATAGCCATGGGCCTGTTCCTGACCGAATCTGACGACCGATTCTAGCGGCCTGCGCCGAGGCCGTCGCCGACGACGTGCCTCTACCGTGCAATCGATGCCGGTACGGGTGACGTGTCCACCGGCGTTGGGCATACTGGCGCGCCCTTTTTCTCCTTTATGCAGAGGCCCGCATGTTCAAGGTCAACGAGTACTTCAACGGCACAGTCAAATCCATCGGTTTCGAGATGACCGAAGGCCCGGCCACCGTCGGCGTGATGGCGCCCGGCGAATACGAATTCGGCACCGCCAAGGCCGAGGTCATGCACGTGATCGCCGGTGCCCTGACCGTCAAGCTGCCGGGCAGCGACGCCTGGGAAACCTTCGCCGCTGGCAGCAAGTTCGACGTTCCGGCCGACAGCAAATTCCAGCTGCAGGTTGCCCAGGATACCGCCTACCTCTGCGAATACCGCTGAGTACGCTGCGCCGGCCGGCAGCCGCCGGCCGGGCGCTCCGTCCGCCAAATGCCCGCACTGGTTGCGGGCATTTGTCTTTCCGGCCTCGGGAAACTGTCACCCGCTCTTCATCTGGCGCTTCTAGACTGCCCTCATTGACCAGAAAGCGCGACAAGCCCCGCACTTCAGGGCGGGGAGGATAGCGCAGGGCGCGAAGCCGCCCTATACTCGAACCTGTACATATGGACAGTATTACGCTCATGCTTAAACGCCAGGCCTACCAGTTTCGTATCGAGCCCAACGGCGAACAGCAGCGCAAGCTGCGCCAGTTCGCCGGAATGGCTCGGTTCGTCTTCAACAAGGCCCTGGCGTTGCAGACGGAAACCCGTGAGGCCGGTGGTAAGCACCTCAACTACGCAGCCATGAGCCGGCAACTCACCACCTGGCGCAATAGCGATGAAACCCCCTGGTTGAAGGATGCCCCGGTGCATCCGCTACAACAGTCGCTAAAGGATTTGGATCGGGCGTATCAGAACTTCTTCGCCAAGCGGGCGGACTTCCCCCGCTTCAAGAAGCGAGGAAAGCACGACAGCTTTCGCTACCCGGATGCCAAGCAATTCAAGGTCGATCAAGCCAACAGCCGGATCTTCCTGCCCAAGCTCGGCTGGATGCGTTACCGCAATAGCCGCGAGGTGCTCGGCACCCTCAAGAACCTCACCGTGAGCCTGCGTGCCGGGCAGTGGTACGTATCGATCCAGACCGAGCGCGAAGTCGAGATTCCCCGCCATCCTTCGGCGCTCGCCGTTGGCATCGACCTGGGCGTGGTGCGCTTCGCCACGCTCTGGGACGGACAGAGGGAAACCGTCCTGGAGCCGCTCAACAGCTTCGCCGCTCATCAGCACCGCCTGGCCAAAGCCCAGCGGCAGATGGCCCGCAAGACGAAATTCAGCCGTAACCGGCTCAAGGCCAAGGCGAAAGTCCAGCGCATCCAGCTCCAGATCGCTAACGCCCGTAACGACTACCTGCACAAAGCGACCCACACCCTCAGCCAAAACCACGCGCTGGTGTGTGTCGAAGACCTTCGGGTAGGCAACATGACCCGCTCGGCCAGCGGCACTGCCGAGCAGCCTGGGCGGAACGTCCGGCAGAAGTCGGGGCTCAATAGATCCATCCTCGACCAGGGCTGGGGAGAATTCCGCCGCCAGCTCGACTACAAGGCCACCTGGTGTGGCGGCTGGCTGGAAGCCGTGCCGCCGCAGTACACCAGTCAGCACTGTACGGCCTGTGGCTACACCCATGCCGAAAATCGCCAGCGTCAGGCGGAGTTCCTCTGCCAGGCCTGCGGTTTTGAGGAAAACGCCGATGTGGTCGGCGCGATGAACATCCGTGAGCGCGGATTGAAGCAGTTAGAAGGGCAGGACCATGCCCAGATCGCCTGTGAAGTGAACGGTGCAATCAGGCCGTCAGCAGCAGGAACCCACCGAAGCGTTCATGCAGCTACCGCCGCCTGACGCCGTAGGAATCCCCGTCCTTCCCGCTTATGGCCGCAAGCCGAAGGCTTGAGGGCGGGGAGGATGTCAACGTCAAGGAGAGCACGTCATGCACACCCCCCTGCACATCGCACACAGCCGCCAGCATACCGCCCAGAAACTGCGCCACCTGCAGCTGGGTGCGATCATCGACGCCCAAGGTCGGGAAATCCCGATCACCGAACAGATGATCCTGCAGGCCTGCCGACAGCTGGAGCAGGACGCCAAGCCGTTCCGCCGCCTGTTCGGCTGATCAGGCCAGCCGTACCCCCAGCGCCGCCAACTGGCGGCGCAGTTGTTGTGCCGCCCCGCTTACCCGCACCGTCAGATCGGGCAGCTCGCGGCGCATCGGATAGTGCTTGCGCAGGGCATCGAAGCCGGCGCGCCGCTGCTCCGTGTCCGCCAGCAGACTGCGGCGGAAGGCGGCGTCGTCCAGCCGCGGGTCGTATACCGCACGACAGACCATGGCCAGCGCCCAGGCCGGATCGGCCTGCTCATGCAACACCAGCTCGCCCAGCCAGGCCGGTGGTAGCAGCTGGGCCAGCTCGACTTGTGCTTGCTCGCCGCGCCAGGCGCAGAACGCCTGGTAGATCTGCTCGGTGCCGCGCAGCTTGCCGTCCAGGCTGTAGCCGGCGATGTGCGGGGTGGCCAGACGGCACAGGGCCGCCAGCTCGACATCCACCTGCGGCTCGCCCTCCCACACGTCCAGCACCACATCGAGATCGATACCGCCCTGCAGGTGCGCCTTCAGCGCGGCGTTGTCGACCACCGCGCCGCGACTGGCGTTGATCAGCCAGCAGCCGGGCTTGAGCTGCGCCAGGCGCGCAACGTCGAACAGATGCCAGGTCGCATCGTCGCCATCACGGGTCAGCGGGGTGTGCAGGCTGATCACGTCACAGCGGCGGATGATCTCCTCCAGGCCGACGAAGTCGCCGCCCTCGCGAGCCTGGCGCGGCGGATCGCAGACCAGCACCTTCCAGCCCAGGCCGCGCAGCACCTCCACCAGGCGGCTGCCGACTTGACCGGCACCGACCACGCCGTAAGTGCGCGCAGCCAGATCGGCGCCGCGCCGCTCGGCCAGGGCGAACAGCGCACCGAGCACGTACTCGACCACCCCGCGGGCGTTACAGCCGGGAGCGCTGGACCAGGCGATACCGGCTTCGACGAAATACAGCAGGTCCAGATGGTCGGTGCCGATGGTACAGGTGCCGACGAACTTCACCGGGCTGCCGTCAAGTAGCGCACGGTCGACGCGGGTCACCGAGCGCACCAGCAGCGCATCGGCATCAGCCACGGCGGCGCGGTCGATGGCCCGGCCAGGCAGGCGGCGAATCTCGCCGAACGCAGCAAAGAAAGGATCGAGCAGCGGAATGTTTTCGTCGGCCAGCAGGCGCATGGGCAGTATCCGTCGGAAGATCGGGAGTTGCCGCCACTTTACCTGATCGGCCGATCCGGCGCGGCACTCCGCTGGCCCCACTCTGGTGCACGGCGTAGACTTGCGGGCTGCTTGCCGAGGTTTGTCGATGTCCGCCCTGCCCGCTTCTCCCGCCCCCTCCCCCTTCCGTCGTAGCCTCAGCGAAGTCAGGGCCCTGCTCGCCCTCGCCGGCCCGATCATCGTCGCGCAGCTCGCCAACACCGCCATGGGCTTCGTCGATACCGTGATGGCCGGCCGAGTCGGCCCGCGCGATCTGGCCGCCGTGGCGCTCGGCAACTCGATCTGGGTACCGATGCTGCTGCTGATGGGCGGCATCCTGCTGGCGACCACCGCCAAGGTGTCGCGCAAGGTAGGGGCCGGCACCTACGCGCTGATCGGCCCGCTGGTGCGCCAGGCGCTGTGGCTGGCGCTGGCCATCGGCCTGATCGCCGCCGCGCTGCTGTTCTGCGCCGAGCCGATCCTGGTGCTGATGCAGGTGGAGGCCTCGCTGCGCACGACGACCATGGGCTACCTGCAGGCCGTGGCGCTCGGCTTCCCGGCGCTGGCGCTGTACCAGGTGCTGCGCGGCTTCAGCGACGGTCTGGGCAGCACCCGGCCGACCATGGTGATCGGTCTACTCGGCCTGTTGCTGAACATCCCGCTCAACTACATGTTCATCTACGGCAAGTTCGGCCTGCCGGCCATGGGCGGCGTCGGCTGCGGCTGGGCCACCGCGCTGGTGATGTGGTTCATGCTCGGCGCCCTGCTGTGGTGGGTGCACTGGGCGCCGCTGTACAAGTCCAGCCGGCTGTTCGAGCGCCTGGAAGCGCCGCAGTGGCCGGCGATCCGCGCGCTGCTGACGCTCGGCCTGCCGATCGGCATCGCCATTTTCGCCGAGGCCAGCATCTTCTCGGTGATCGCCCTGCTGATTGGCAGCCTGGGCGCCAGCGTGGTGGCCGGGCATCAGGTGGCGCTGAACTTTTCCTCGATGGTGTTCATGATCCCCTACTCGCTGGCCATGGCCACCACGGTACGGGTCGGCCAGGCGCTGGGGCGCGGGGCGCCGCGTGATGCGCGCTTCTCTGCGGGTGTCGCGATGGCCACGGCGCTGGTCTATGCCTGCCTGTCCGCGAGCCTCATGCTGCTGCTGCGCGCGGACATCGCCCGCCTGTACACCCCGGACACCGAGGTACTCGCCGTGGCCAGCGCGCTGCTGATGTACTCGGCGCTGTTCCAGTTCTCCGACGCCATCCAGGTCACTGCCGCCGGTGCCCTGCGTGGCTACCACGACACCCGCGCGACCATGCTGATCACCCTGCTGGCCTACTGGGGCATCGGCCTGCCGATTGGCTACGGTCTGGGCCTCGCCGACTGGTTCGGGCCGGCCAGCGGCCCGGCCGGACTGTGGCAGGGGCTGGTGGTGGGCCTGACCTGCGCCGCCCTGTTGCTCGGCGTGCGCCTGCAGCGCAGCGCGCGACGGCATATCCGTGCAGTCCACACAGCGTGAGCCTGCGTCGCCTGATCTTGCCCAGCAGCTGTGGACACGGGTTTAAGCACTCATCCGGGCCTCGAAGGCCTCCGGGCTGATGTGCCCCAGCGTGCTGTGGCGGCGCTGGCGGTTGTAGTCGGTTTCGATGTATTCAAACACGGTTTCACGCATCTGGGTGCGGCTCCTGAAGTGCTCGCCGTGGACGCACTCGACCTTCAGGCTGTGAAAGAAGCTCTCCGCACAGGCATTGTCATAGCAGTTGCCCTTGGCGCTCATACTGCATCGCAAGTGATGGGCACGGATCAGCTCCTGGTAAGCCGCTGAGCAGTACTGGCTGCCGCGGTCGGTATGCACGATCACACTCCTGGGCTGCTTGCGTCTCCACAGCGCCATGCGCAAGGCATCGCAGACCAGGTCGGCTGTCATGCGCTCGCCCATAGCCCAGCCGATCACCATCCGTGAGTACAGGTCGATGACCACCGCCAGATACAGCCAGCCTTCCTCCGTGTGCAGGTAGGTGATGTCACCCACCCATTTCTGGTTCGGTGCCGATGCCGTGAAATCCTGCTTGAGCAGGTTATCTGCCACCGGCAGCGAGTGCCGGGAGTTTGTCGTGGCCTTGAACTTCCTGGCGGCCTTGGCGCGCAGTCCTTGCCGTTGCATCGAGGCGGCAACCGTCTTGCGATTGCAGGGCAGCCCTGCTTCCCGCAGATCGTGGCACAGCCGTGGAGCCCCGCTGCGGCCCTTGCGTGCGCTGTATGCCTGCGCGACC
>DATCUN010000124.1:0-6628 GCA_036561825.1 Pseudomonas sp. | reverse complement strand
CCGTGCAGGGCGGAGATGAAGTGGATGTCGGCGAAGTCGACGAACTGCAGGCGGCGCTCCAGCTCGGTCTTGACCCGGTCGCGCTCGTGGCTGTCCATGCCGTCCCACTTGTTCAGCGCGATCACCAGCGCGCGGCCGGTTTCCAGCACGAAGCCGAGCAGGTTGAGGTCGTGGTCGACCACACCCTCGCGGGCGTCCATGACGAAGACCACCACGTTGGCGTCCTGGATCGCCTGCAGGGTCTTGACCACCGAGAACTTTTCCACCGCCTCGAAGATCTTGCCGCGGCGGCGCACGCCGGCGGTGTCGATCAGGGTGTACTTGGCGTCGTCGCGCTCGAAGGGAATGTAGATGCTGTCGCGGGTGGTGCCGGCCTGATCGTAGACGATGACCCGCTCTTCGCCGAGCATGCGGTTGACCAGGGTCGACTTGCCGACGTTGGGGCGGCCGATGATGGCGATCTTGATCCCGGTACGCTCGTCCGGGCCGGGGATGCGCTTCTTCGGCTCGGCCGCGGCGCCGCCCTCCTCGCCTTCACCCTCGGGGAACTCCTCTTCCTCGACTTCGTCCTTGGGGAACTCGCCCAGCGCGGCCTGCAGCAGCGCCGTGATGCCGCGACCGTGAGCGGCGGCGATCGGCCAGGCGTCGCCGATGGCCAGCGGGCTGAACTCGGCGCGGGCGATGTCCGGGTCGACGGTATCGACCTTGTTGGCGACCAGGAAGGTGCACTTGTTCTTCTTGCGCAGGTGCTCGGCGATCATCTGGTCCGCGGCGGTCATGCCGGCGCGCGAGTCGACCATGAACAGCACGGCATCGGCTTCCTCGATGGCCTGCAGCGACTGCTCGGCCATCTTGGCGTCGATGCCTTCCTCGTCACCGGAGATGCCGCCGGTGTCGATGACGATGTAGGTGCGCCCCTGCCACTTCGCCTCGCCGTACTTGCGGTCGCGGGTCAGGCCGGAGTAGTCGGCGACGATGGCGTCGCGGCTGCGGGTCAAGCGGTTGAACAGGGTGGACTTGCCGACGTTCGGCCGTCCTACCAGAGCAATTACGGGAACCATGCGGCTCTCCACGGTAATTCGGAAAAACACAACGGCCGCTGCAGTGTAGATGCAGCGGCCGCGATATGAGCATGTCGAGTGCCTCCGTGGGCACTCCGTAGGCCTGTTCAGGATCTGGCGAGCTAGAGCCAGGCAAGGCGAAATCGGCTGAGGACGCGGAGTTTACGGGCTGTAAATGAGCAGTCCGCAGCCGATTTCAACGCAGCATGGCCGACGCGCAGCAGATCCTGGGCTGGCTCTCAGCGCAGGGTGTAGGCCACCAGCTTGCCACTGTTGCCGTAGGCGTACAGCCAGTCGCCGACCACCAGCGGGCGGGCGCGCAGGCCGTCGCTGTCGACGCGCTCGCGGCCGACGAAGCGCCCGTCCACCTGGCTCAGCAGGTGCAGGTAGCCTTCCAGGTCGCCGACCGCGACGTTGCTGGAGAACGCCACCGGGGTCGACAGCTGGCGACGCGCCAGGGCGTCGTTGCTCCACAGCGCCGAGGTCGAGCGCTCGTCGATGCCTTCGACGGTGCCGCTGGCCTGGCTGACGTAGACGTTGCCGAAGCCGGCGGCCACGCCGACGTAGCTGGAGGCATCGCGCTGCCACAACGGGCGGCCGCTTTGCAGATCCAGCGCCGCCAGTTGACCCTGGTAGGTCACCACGTACAGGGTGCCGCCGGACAGCAGCAGGGCGCCGTCGATGTCGACCATGCGCTCCAGTTCGGAACGGCCCTTGGCCATGGCCACGCGCTGTTCCCACACCGGGATGCCGCGCTGGATGTCGAGGGCGACCACCTTGCCGCTGGACAGACCGGCCACCGCCAGGCGGTTGGTCACCACCGGCGCGCTGGTGCCGCGCAGGGTCAGCACCGCCGGCGTGCTTTCGTAGCTCCAGCGGCGCTCGCCAGTCGCGGCATCCAGACCGAACACATGGTCGTCCTGGGTCTGCACCACCACCACGTCGCCGTTGTTGGCCGGCGCGGAGAGCACCTCGCTGCCGACCGGCGCCTGCCACTTGACCTCGCCGGTGGCGCTGTCGAGGGCGATCACCTGGCCCTTGAGGGTGCCGACCAGCACCAGGCCGTAACCGGCACCGACGCCACCGGAGACCGGCTTGTCCAGTTCCTGCTCCCACAGCACCTTGCCGGTTTCGCGGTTCATCGCCACGACCAGGCCTTCGATGTCGGCGGCGTACAGGCTGTCGCCGTCCGACGCCAGCTCCAGCTGGTTCCAGGTTTCCCCCTGGCCTTCACCGATGGAGCGGCTCCACTGCTTGTCCAGGCGGACTTCTTCGCTGAACTTGGTCAGTTCGGCCGGTGGCAGTTCCTTGGTCGAGTTGCTGCTGCAACCGGCGGCCAGCACCGCCGTCGCCAGCATTAGTGCATGAGTCCAGCGCATCATCGGGTCTCCCCTTCAGTCAAGTCGTCCAGTTTGATCTGCAGCGTACCGAGACCCGCCTCCTGCGGCAGGGCCGCGCGCGCCTTCTCGTAGGCGCTGCGCGCCTCGCTGCTGCGGCCGAGCTTGACCAGCAGGTCGCCGCGCAGCTCCTCGCGACCGGCGACGAACGCCGGCGCGGCGTCGCCGGCCAGCAGGGCCAGGGCCTCCTCGGCCTTGTCCTGCGCGGCCAGCACGCGGGCCAGACGCTGACGGGCGACTTCGCCCAGGGTCGCGTCGACCGGCTTGTCCAGTACCTTGCGCAGCTCGGCGGCGGCCTCGTCGAGACGACCGCTGTCCACCGCCACCCGCGCCAGCAGCAGGCTGGCGTACTGGGCATAGTGGCTGCCGGCGAAGTCCTTGTTCAGCTTGCCGGCCAGCTCGCTGACCTTGCCGGCATCCGGCTGGCCGGCGGTGTTGAGGGCGACGTCCACCAGCTGCTGGTACACGCTCGAGGCGGCGTAGGTCTGGTTGGTCTCGTGCTTCTGCCAGGCCTGCCAGCCGAATACGCCGACCAGCGCCAGCACGCTGCCGGTGAGCAGGGGCTTGCCGTTGCGCTGCCACCAGTCCTTGATTACCGCCAGTTCTTCTTCTTCGGTACGCGAGGTCACCTGGTCACTCCCTTAATTGGTCAGGTTCAGGCTTGCGCCAGGCAAGCGGCGAGATGCGCGGCCAGCGCATCCCAGGCAATGGTTTGCTGCTGGCCTTCGCCACGCAGGGGCTTGAGCGCGACCACTTGTTGCGCCAGTTCGTCCTCGCCGAGGATCAGAGCGAACAGCGCGCCGCTCTTGTCGGCCTTCTTCAGCTGGCTCTTGAAGCTGCCGGCACCGGCGTTGACCGCCAGGCGCAGGCCCGGCACGGCATCGCGCAGCTGCTCGGAGAGCGTCAGCGCGGCCAGTTCGGCGGCTTCGCCGAAGGCGGCGACATAGACGTCGACCTGGCGGGCCAGCTCGGCCGGCACCTTGTCCAGGGTCTCGATCAGCAGCACCAGGCGCTCGATGCCCATGGCGAAACCGACCGCCGGGGTCGGCTTGCCGCCCAGCTGCTCGACCAGGCCGTCGTAGCGACCGCCGGCGCACACGGTGCCCTGCGAGCCGAGCTGGTCGGTGGTCCACTCGAACACGGTCTTGCCGTAGTAGTCGAGGCCGCGCACCAGCTTGGGGTTGAGCACGTAGGGAATGCCGGCGGCGTCCAGGCGGGCCTTGAGGCCGGCGAAGTGGGCGCGCGAGTCGTCATCCAGGTAGTCGGCCAGCTTGGGCGCATCCACCAGCAGGGCCTGGGTGTCGGGATTCTTGCTGTCGAGGATGCGCAGCGGGTTGCTGCCCAGGCGACGCTGGCTGTCCTCGTCGAGCTGCTCGAAACGGGCGGAGAGGTACTCGACCAGCGCCTCGCGGTAGCGCGCACGGTCGGCGCTGCTGCCCAGGCTGTTGAGCTCGAGCTGCACCGCATCGCGGATGCCGAGCACGCCCCACAGGCGCCAGGTCAGCACGATCAGCTCGGCGTCGACGTCCGGGCCGTCGAAGTTGAACAGCTCCACGCCGATCTGGTGGAACTGGCGGTAGCGGCCCTTCTGCGGGCGCTCGTGGCGGAACATCGGGCCGATGTACCACAGCTTCTGCGGCTGGCCGCCGCCGATCAGGCCGTGCTCCTGCACCGCGCGCACGCAGGAGGCGGTGCCTTCCGGGCGCAGGGTCAGCGAGTCGCCGTTGCGGTCGTCGAAGGTGTACATCTCCTTCTCGACGATGTCAGTGACCTCACCAATGGAGCGCTTGAACAGGTCGGTGAACTCGACGATCGGCATGCGGATCTGCCGGTAGCCGTAACCGTCCAGCAGGCCGGCCACGCTGTTCTCGAGGTAGCGCCAGAGCGGGGTCTGTTCCGGCAGGATGTCGTTCATGCCACGGATGGCCTGGATGTTCTTGCTCACGCGAATTCCTTAACTGCGGACGATCAGGCTGGCGTCGGCCGCAGCCTTCTCTGCCGCCTTGCGGCGGATCAGCTTTTCCAGCTCGTCCACCAGATGGTCATTGTCCAGCTTGTGTACCGGCTTGCCGTCGATGTAGATCAGATTCGGCGTGCCGCCGGTGAGGCCGACGTGGGCCTCCTTGGCTTCGCCCGGGCCGTTGACCACGCAGCCGATCACGGCCACGTCGAGCGGCACCAGCAGATCGTCGAGCCGGGTTTCCAGCTCGTTCATGGTCTTGACCACGTCGAAGTTCTGCCGCGAGCAGCTCGGGCAGGCGATGAAGTTGATGCCACGCGAGCGCAGGCGCAGCGACTTGAGGATGTCGAAGCCGACCTTGATTTCTTCCACCGGATCGGCGGCCAGCGACACGCGGATGGTGTCGCCGATGCCCTCGGCGAGCAGCATGCCCAGGCCCACCGCCGACTTCACGGTGCCGGAACGCAGGCCGCCGGCCTCGGTGATGCCCAGGTGCAGCGGCTGCTCGATCTGCGCGGCCAGCAGGCGGTAGGCGGCGACGGCCATGAACACGTCGCTGGCCTTGACGCTGACCTTGAAGTTCTGGAAGTCCAGGCGGTCGAGATGCTCGACGTGGCGCAGGGCGGATTCGACCAGCGCCTCGGGGGTCGGCTCGCCGTACTTCTTCTGCAGGTCCTTTTCCAGCGAACCGGCGTTGACGCCGATGCGGATCGGAATGCCCTTGTCGCGGGCGGCATCCACCACCGCGCGCACGCGGTCCTCGCGGCCGATGTTGCCCGGGTTGATGCGCAGGCAGTCGACGCCCAGTTCGGCGACGCGCAGGGCGATCCGGTAGTCGAAGTGGATGTCGGCGACCAGCGGCACCTGCACCTGCTGCTTGATGCGGCCGAAGGCTTCGGCGGCGTCCATGTCCGGCACCGAGACGCGCACGATGTCGGCGCCGGCGTCTTCCAGGCGACGGATCTGCGCCACGGTGGCGGCGACGTCGCAGGTGTCGGTGTTGGTCATGCTCTGCACCGAGATCGGTGCATCACCGCCGACCGCCACCTTGCCGACGAAGATCTGCCGCGACTGGCGGCGCTTGATCGGAGATTCGCAATGCATCTTACTGCCCCAACTTGACGCGGGCGGTACCGCCCGAGGTGACGTCGCGCAGATTGACCGGCGCACCGTTGTAGGTCACCTGGGCGCCGCGGGCAAAGCCCAAGCGCAGGTCCAACGGAGCCTTGCCGGTCACCTGCAGGGTTTCGCCCTTGTGCTTGACCACGCTGACCAGCACCCGGCCATTGGCGTCGGTAACCTGGACCCAGCAGTCAGCGCTGAAGTTGACCTGCACCAGGCCTTCGCCGGCGGCGACCGTGACCGGCGCAGTCGGTGCGGCGGGCGCGGCAGGCGGAGTCTCGACGGCAGCCGGCACAGCGGCAGTGGCGGCCGCAACAGCCGGAGCCGGAGCCGGGAGTGTGGTGGCCGCTGGGGCGACCGGCGACAGCTCGGGCACGGCCGGGGCGTTGACCGGCGCGGAGTTCGGCGCTTCGCCGGTGGTTGCCGGAGTCAGCTCGAGCGGCGCCGGCTCGCTCTCTTCGAGGGCCTTGGCCACGGCCTGGTCTTCCGGCTCGTCCAGCGGATGGATCTCGGTGGTGCCGTCGGCACTTTCCACTTCGATGTGCTGCAGCCCCAGGGCACCGAGGTCGGCGAGGCGCTCGGGGCGCTCCTGCCACCAGAAGTAGCCGAGCAGCAGCAACAGCAGCAGCAGCACCGCGCTGGCCAGGCGCAGCACGGTGCGCGACAGGCGCAGCGGCTCGGGCACGTGACCGAGACTATGCACGGTACTGCCGGTGGCATCGGTACCGGTGTAGCGATCGAACTGTTCGACCAGTGCCGCCTGCTCCAGGCCCAGCAGCTTGGCATAGGCGCGGATGTAGCCGCGGGCAAAGGTATGCCCAGGCAGACGGTCGAATTCGCCGGCTTCCAGTTGCGTCAGGGCCTGCGCGGTCAGGTTGAGCTGGGTAGCCACCTCGGCCACCTGCCAGCCCTTGTTTTCCCGAGCCAGACGCAGGACTTCACCCGGGTTGCCCCGCTGCGGCGCTGCGCCTGCTTCGGTATGCGACGACATGGTCATTTTTGCTCCGCAAGGTATTGCTGATATTCAGGCGTGCCCGGATACAGGCGCTTGAGCTGCATGCCGTAGTTGGAGGCCTTGTCGCGGTCCT
>DATCUN010000123.1:0-2526 GCA_036561825.1 Pseudomonas sp. | reverse complement strand
CTCGGCGCCGCCGAGGCGGCGCGCAGCGCCTGGCAGCAGGGCCTGGACGCCGCCCGCCGCCACGGCGACAAGCAGGCGGAGAAGGAGATGACGGTATTCCTCAACAAGCTGGACAAGCCGCGGCCGGCGTAACCGCCGCTGACGGCCGTGCCGAGTCATGCAGGCGCGCTACCACAGTCGGTAGAGCGTCTCGTCGTCGTTCTTTTCATCCTGCCGCGGTTGCTCGCCGGGCATGACCACGGTGGGCAGAACCGGCTCGACGTCGACCGGCTGCAGGACGCTGTCGGCGAGGCCGCCCTCGATCTGCCCGGCGATGTGATTGACCCCCGCCAGCACCCCGCTGGCGGGGTTGTGCAGCAAGTCCAGCCACTCTTCGTCAAAGGCGACGTTGAGGTTGTTGCGCAGCTGCGCCTCCATTTTCGGCCGTTCGTTTTCACGCACGAGGGCGCTGAAACCCGCGATCCCCAGAGAAATCACCGTGCCGGCGACCCGGCCGACCATCGAGGAAACAGTTCCTGCGACACCGCGGCTGCGTTCGGCCACCAGGCTCTTGCTCGTCTGCCTGGCCAGCGACGAGATGCCGGCGTCCGCCGACCAGTCTCCCGGGCCACCACGGGCCTGCTGGAGGCGCTCGACCAGGGCCACATAGGCCGGCTGACTGTCGATCGGCTCGGCGCTGACCAGCTGGTAGAGCGACGCGTCGAGGCTGGCTGGCGGCGCCAGCGCGATGGCGGGAATGCCCTGCAGGTGGGTGGCGAATTGGTCCACAGGGACAGCGTAGCGCGGCGCAATGCCCTGCAGTTGCTCACGCAGCAGGCGGACGTAGAGTTGCGTCGTCTGCGCCATGATCCAGTCGGGACTGACCTGCTTGGCGACGGGATCCAGCACGCGCTCCTGGTATTGCTCCTGCAGATAGAGCGCCAGGCGATCCACCACCGCCTCCTTCTCGTCCCCGGCGTTCAGCTGATACCAGGTCACCTTCATGGTCAGCCATTGCCGGGTCCAGTAGCTGGAAAACCACGGAATGAACTCGGCCTCGCTGCGCTGGTAGACGAGGCCCCTCCAGCGCTGCATGAGGTCGCGGGCGTAACCCGTGGCCTCGCCGGTCGCCTCCTGCGACGCGGCGAAGATGTCGCTGTCGATTTGCCGCCAGGTACTTTCCGCAACCACCACCGGAGGAGGCGGGGCGGGTGGGCGCTCGCGAGAAGCGCACCCCGTCAGCGCCACCAGCAGGGCGACGATCAGGGCGCGCAGGAGCGACATCGCAGGTCCGTGGAACAGACTCGCCAGCGGCCAGTCAACCGCCAGCGAATCTGTTGCAAGCGGACCCTTCAGGCTGTTCATGGGGGCTCAAAGGCTCCGCAGACCTCAAAGGGCTGCTCTCTTCCTCCTAACAAACTGCATGCGGAGCCTGCGCAGGTTTGCCAGCCTCTAGAACGGAACGTCCAGCACGTCCGACCACGGTGTCTTGAGTATAGGAGGCGCAAGACGGCGCCGGCATATCCTCCGATCAGATGCAGTGGCGGCGCTCCGGGGCCGGCGGTTGCAGCGGCCCGCCCTCAGTACCAGCGCGGCTCGCCCGGCGGGCGCTTCTTGAAGCGCTTCATGCTCCACATGTACTGGCTCGGCCAGCGCCGCACGTAGCTCTCGAGCACCCGGCTCATCGCCGCCACACCGACCTCCGGGTCCTTGCTGTACATGTCCTCCGGCGCCGCCTCGAGGATCACCTTGAAGCCGCTGCCGTCGTCGAGGCGGATGGCATGCAGGAACACGCCGACCGCCTTGTGCCCGGCGAGCATGTTGGGCACGAACTTGCTGGTCAGCGCCTGCACGCCGAGGAACGGCACGAAGAGGCCGCTGCCTTCGCTCGGCTCCGGGTCGGCGGGAATGCCCACAGCACCGCCGCGGCGCACCTCCTTGATCACGCTGAGGATGCCTTCCTTGGTCGACGGCGCCACCCGATTGCCCATCTGCACCCGCTGCTGCTGCAGCAGCTCATCCACCGCCTTCTGCTTGGGCGGCCGGTAGAAGATGATCGGCTTGCACTGGTTGCAGTAGAAGTGGTTGAGCACCTCCCAGTTGCCCAGGTGGCTGGTGATGCCGACCACGCCCTTGCCGCTGGCCAGCGCCGCCTCGAGCACCTCCAGGCCCTCGACCTCCTTGACCAGCGCCAGCGACTTCTGCGGCGACCAGATCCACGCGCAGGCGCTCTCGGTGAAGGTCTTGCCGATATCCTTCAGGGTGCGCCCGAGCAGCGCCTCGCGTTCGGCCGCGCCCAGCTCGGGGAAGCACTTGGCCTGGTTGATGCGCACCACCTCGCGCGAGCGGTTGGGCAGCCTCCACATCAGCCAGCCGATGGCCGCGCCGAGGCCCTGCACCCAGGACCAGGGCAGGGCGGCGACCAGCCGCAGCGCACCCACCACCAGGGCACCTTTGATCTTCTCCACAGGACTCTCCCGCGATTGGACAGGGGGGCCATTGTACCCGCGCGGCCGCCGCCGGCCACGCTGGCGACCGGGTGCACAC
>DATCUN010000122.1:0-1965 GCA_036561825.1 Pseudomonas sp. | reverse complement strand
GCCACGATCACCCGTGCGCCCTCGGCCGCCAGGCGCTGCGCCGTGGCGCGTCCGATGCCCTGCGCGGCGCCGGTGACCACGGCGGTCTGACCCTCGAAACGGCGGCAGTGGTAGGGGTTGTCGCTCATGCGTGGCTCCTCTGGCAGGCGGCGGCTGGGTGTGGGCCAGCGAGTATGCTGCGACTGCCGGGTCGCGCAAAGTGCCTGCCTTGTGGCCCACGGCAGCCGGCAAGTACCATTACCGGTCCGGACCGTGCCATCCGGGCCGCTCGCCGCCGGGCGACGGCATTCCGGCCGTTCCCAGGCCTGCCGAGGAGCCTCAAATGAAGATCAACTGCGCCCTGATCGGGTCGGGCAACATCGGTACCGACCTCATGTTCAAGTTAAAGCGCAGCCCGGTGCTCAATCCGGTCTGGATGGTCGGCATCGACCCCGACTCCGACGGCCTGCGCAAGGCGCGCGAGGCCGGCATGAAGACCACCCACGAGGGCGTGGACGGCCTGCTGCCGCACCTGGCGGAAGACAACATCCAGATTGCCTTCGACGCCACCTCGGCCTACGTGCACAAGGAAAACTCCGACAAGCTGACCAGCCGCGGCGTGGTGATGATCGACCTCACGCCGGCCGCCATCGGCCCGTTCTGCGTGCCGCCGGTGAACATCAAGGATCACCTGGGCAAGCGCGAGATGAACGTGAACATGGTCACCTGCGGCGGCCAGGCCACCATCCCGATGGTCTACGCGGTCAGCCGCGTGCAGCCGGTGGTGTACGGCGAGATCGTCGCCACCGTGGCCTCCAAGTCGGCCGGCCCCGGCACGCGCAAGAATATCGACGAGTTCACCCGCACCACGTCCAAGGGTATCGAGGTGGTGGGCGGCGCCCGCAAGGGCAAGGCGATCATCATCCTGAACCCGGCCGAGCCGCCGCTGATCATGCGCGACACCATCCATTGCCTGACCGAGACCGTCCCCGACGAGGATGCCATCCGTGCCTCGGTGACGGACATGATCAAAGAGGTGCAAAAGTACGTGCCCGGCTACCGCCTGCTGCACAACATCGTGTTCGACGGCAACCGGGTGTCGATCTTCGTCGAGGTCGAGGGCCTGGGCGACTACCTGCCCAAGTACGCCGGAAACCTGGACATCATGACCGCCGCCGGCACCCGCACGGCCGAGATGATTGCCGAAGACATCATCGCCGGCAGCTTCAACCCGGCGCAGTACAAGACCGCCGCCGCCTGACCTGAGGACATCGCCATGGCCCTGAAAGACTTGAAAGGCCGCAAGGTCACCCTGCACGACATGTGCCTGCGCGACGGCATGCACGCCAAGCGCCAGCAGATCACCCTGGAACAGATGACCGCCATCGCCTCGGCGCTGGACGAGGCCGGCGTGCCGATGATCGAGGTCACCCACGGCGACGGCCTGGACGGTACCTCCATCAACTACGGCTTTGGCCTGCACACGGACGAGGAGTACCTGAAGGCGACCGTGCCGCACCTGAAGCAGGCCAAGGTGTCCTGCCTGCTGGTGCCGGGCATCGGCACCGTGGACGGCCTGCGGATGGCGGCCGATCTTGGCGTGTCCTGCATCCGCGTGGCCACGCACTGCACCGAGGCCGACTGCGGCGAGCAGCACATTGGCCTAGCCCGCAAGCTGAACCTGGATGCGGTCGGCTTCCTGATGATGGCGCACATGGTCAGCCCGGAAAAAATCCTCGAGCAGGCCAAACTGTTCGAGTCCTACGGCGCCACCTGCATCTACGTGACCGACTCGGCCGGCTACATGCTGCCGGACGACGTCACGGCCAAGGTCGGCCTGCTGCGCGCCAACCTGGCGCCGAACGTCGAACTGGGCTTTCACGCCCACAACAACCTGTCGATGTCGGTTGCCAACTCGCTGGCGGCCATCGATGCCGGCGCCAACCGCATCGATGGCTCGGCGGCGGGCCTGGGCGCCGGCGCCGG
>DATCUN010000121.1:0-4671 GCA_036561825.1 Pseudomonas sp. | reverse complement strand
GAGGATGCCTATGTGCCGTTCTGCGCCTACCTGGCGCGCAATCCCGGGCTCAGTCTGCTGGCCGAGGAGGAGGGGGCGATTGTCGGCTGCCTGCTGGCCGGCCATGATGGGCGGCGCGGCTACCTGCAGCACCTGCTGGTCGATCCGCGTTGCCGGCAGCGCGGCATCGCCACGGCGCTGATCGAAGCGGTGCTGGCCCGCCTGGC
This sequence comes from Pseudomonas sp., assembly GCA_036561825.1. Taxonomy (GTDB): domain Bacteria; phylum Pseudomonadota; class Gammaproteobacteria; order Pseudomonadales; family Pseudomonadaceae; genus Geopseudomonas. The sequence continues at coordinate 4,465 of DATCUN010000121.1, read as the reverse complement.
GACACAGGGCATCGCCAAGAGTCATGTCTTCGTCCTCGACGCCGCGCCGCAGGCGCTGACCTTCTGGCGCAGCCGTGCTGGCTGGAGTGAGCGTGAGGATATTCGAGTCTTTTCCACTGTGGAGCACAATCGATGAAACGCTGGATGTTGCTAGGCCTGGCCCTGCTGGCTGCTACCGTACAAGCCTTGGAAACGGGCGAGCGTCTCGCGCCTTGGACCCTTAGCGACCAGTTCGACCAGCCCTACACCCTCGATGACCGGCTGCACGTCCTGCTGGTGGCGCGCAGCATGGATGGCGCCAAGCTGCTCGGCGCGGCGCTGGAAGGGCGGCCCAAGGGTTATCTGGAGGCCCGTCAGGCGCTGTTCGTGGCCGATATCAGTCGCATGCCCAGCCTGATCGGCAGGCTGTTCGCCATTCCGGCGATGCGCGACTACAGCTATCGCGTGCTGCTGGATCGCGAGGCGCAGGTGGTGCCGCAATATGCCGTTCCGCAGGAGGGCGTGCTCTGGTTGCAACTGGAGAAGGGTGTGCTGCGCGAGCGCAAGGTGTTCACCGATTCGGCAGCGCTGCGCGCGGCGCTGGAGCAGGTTGCGCCGTGATCACTGCGGCGCTGCTGTCCGAGTCCAGCCTGTGGCTGGGAGCCCTGCTGTTCCTGCCGCTGCTGCTGGCAGCGCTCTGGCAGGCGCCCTGGGTCGAACTGTTCAGCGACTTCCGCCGCCAGCACCTGCTGTTCGGCACCGTGCTGGCGCTGTTCCTGCTCTGGCTGGTACGGCGCGACTTTCCTTCCGGATTGTCCTACCACTTCATCGGCATGACCGCGGTGACCCTGCTGCTCGACTGGCCGCTGGCAGTGCTCGCCGCCTTCGTTGCTCAGCTGGGGATTGCAGCCCTCGGTCGCCAGGACTGGCTGGCTCTGGGGGTGAACGGCGTGCTGTTGATCTTGGTCCCGGTGCTGGTCGCCGAGGTCTGTGCGCGCCTGGTCGAGCGCCTGCAGCCGCGCAACCTGTTCGTCTACATCTTCTTCAGCGGCTTCTTCCCGGCGGCGCTGACCGCGGTGCTGGTTGTGCTCGCCGGCCTCGGCGTGCTGCTGATCGATGGCATCTACCAGATGCCGCCCTGGCTCGACGACTTCGCCGGCTACCTGTGGCTGATCATGTTTCCCGAGGCCTTCATCAACGGCATGGTGGTTACCGCGCTGGTGGTGTTCTATCCGGACTGGCTGGAAACCTTCAACCGCACCCGCTACCTGCAGGCGCCGTGGAAGGACGAGGAGCGCTAGGGTGGGGGCTGCGCCGGCTGATCTGATCAGTGCCGCAACCCGTCCAGTTCGCCGCTGAACAGCTCGTCCTCCAACGGATCGCCGGGAATCTTGTGTTCCTCGGCGGCCCAGGCGCCGAGGTCGATCAGCTTGCAGCGCTCGCAGCAGAACGGCCGGTAAGGGTTGTCGGTGCTCCATTCCACCGGAGTGGCGCAGGTCGGACAGGCTACGGTCAGCGGCTTTTTCATTGAGGTCGGCCTCCTTCAAGGGTCAGATAGAATTCGTGCAGGCGCTCCACCTCGCGCTGCAGCCAGGCCAGATCGCGGTCGTTTACCAGCACGTCGTGGGCGTGGCGCAGGCGTTCCTCGCGGCTGGCCTGGGCCTGCAGGATGGCGCGAACCTGCTCTTCCGGCACCTGGTCACGTTGCACGGTACGCTGGATTTGCACCTGCTCAGGCACATCCACCACCAGCACGCGGCGAGCCATCTCGCGCTGCGCAGCGGACTCCACCAGCAGCGGCGACACCAGGATGGCGTAAGGCGAGCGTGCCTCGTCGAGCACGTTGCGGATTTCCTCGCGGATCAGTGGGTGCAGCAGCTGCTCCAGCCACTGGCGCTCCTCCGGCGCCTGGAAGATGCGTGTGCGCAAGGCCGCGCGGTCCAGCTGTCCGCTGTCCTGGAGAATCTGCTCGCCGAAGCGGTCGACGATATGCGCCAGTGCCGGCCGCCCTGGCTCCACCACCCAGCGCGCCGCCTGATCGGCATCCACCAGATGCACGCCGAGGCTGGCGAAATGGCTGGCCGCCGCGCTCTTGCCGCTGCCGATGCCGCCGGTGAGGCCGAGAATCCAGGGTTTCATGGGAGGAAGATCCGTTGCTGCGATGGGCGCATTATCGCCGTCGAGGCTACGGGGTGCCAGTCACGGATTCGGCTGAGGAAGGTGCAGATCGCCAGCAAGCTGGCTCCGGCTGTTGGAGTCAGCTTGCTGGCGATATTTTATGCGGCGGAAAGTTCAGTTCATCCCGGCAAACTGCAGGTAGCTGCCGGTGATCTCGTCGCCCCACAGCAGGGCAATCCAGCCAGCGATGGCCAGATAGGGGCCGAAGGGCAGCGGGGTGCCGCTTTCGGCACTGCGCATGCGCAGGATGATCAGGCCAAGCACGGCGCCGACCACCGACGACAGCAGGATGGTCAGCGGCAGAATCTGCCAGCCGCCCCAGGCGCCGAGCATCGCCAGCAGCTTGAAGTCGCCGTAGCCCATGCCTTCCTTGCCGGTCAGCAGCTTGAACAGCCAGTACACCGACCACAGGCTGAGATAGCCGGCCACCGCGCCCCAGAAGGCATCGCCCGGCGAGGCGAACAGCCCCGACTGGTTGACGATCAGCCCCAGCCACAGCAGCGGCAGCACCAGGGAGTCTGGTAGCAGTTGATGGTCGGCATCGATCAGGCTCATCGCCAGCAGCCCCCAGCTCAGCAGCAGCATGGCGCCGGCCTGCCAGGTAAAGCCGAAATGCCAGGCCACGTAGCCGGAAAGCACGCCGCAGGCCAGTTCCACCAGCGGATAGCGCTTGCTGATCGGCGCCTTGCAGCCCGAGCAGCGGCCGCGCAGGAGCAGCCAACTGATGACTGGGATATTTTCCCAGGCACGGATCTGATGCCCGCAGTGCGGACAGCTGGAGTCCGGCAGCAGCAGGTTGAAGCGCTCGCCAGGCTCCTCGTGCTCCAGTTCGAGCACCTCACGCGCCTGGGATTGCCAGTCGCGCTGCATCATGATCGGCAGGCGGTAGACCACCACGTTGAGGAAGCTGCCGACCAGCAGACCGATGATGGTGATGCAAAAAACCAGAGCCAGCGTATTGCTGGCCAGAAGCTCGGCAATATTCATGATTCAGACGACGGCGCCCAGCTGGAAGATCGGCAGGTACATGGCGATGATCAGGCCGCCGACCAGCACGCCGAGCACGGCCATGATCATCGGCTCCATCAGCGTGGTCAGGTTGTCGACCATATTGTCGACTTCGGCCTCGTAGTACTCGGCCACCTTGTCGAGCATGCTGTCCAGCGAGCCGGACTCCTCGCCGATCGAGGTCATCTGCACGGCCATGGCCGGGAAGAGGCCCGTGGAGCGCATGGAGAAGTTCAGCTGCATGCCGGTGGTTACGTCCTGTTTGACGCGGTTCACCGCATCGCGGAACACCACGTTGCCGGCGGCGCCGGAAACGGAGTCCAGTGCCTCCACCAGCGGTACGCCGGCGGCGAAGGTGGTGGACAGGGTGCGTGCAAAGCGCGCCACCGCACTCTTGTAGGTGATATCGCCAATCAGTGGCAGTTTCAGCAGGATGCGGTCCACCTTGTTGCGAAGCTTTTCCGAGCGCTGGTGAGCAGCCTTGAACGCATAGAGGGAGCCGATAATCCCGATCAGCCCGATGAACCACCATTCCTGCACCACTTCTGACAGATTGATCACCATCTGGGTAAAGGCTGGTAGTTCGGCGCCGAAGTTGGCGAATACATCCTGAAACTGCGGAACCACCTTGATCAGCAAAATAGCCGAGACGATCAGCGCCACCACCAGTACCGCGATCGGGTAGGTCATCGCCTTCTTGACCTTGGCCTTCAGAGCCTCGGTCTTTTCTTTATAAGTGGCGATCCGGTCTAGCAGGGTTTCCAGCGCGCCAGCCTGTTCACCGGAGTCCACCAGGTTGCAGTAGAGGTCGTCGAAATACAGCGGCTTTTTGCGCAGAGAGGCCGCCAAGCTGTTGCCGGCGGCGACTTCCTGCTTAACCTCAAGGACCAGGGCGCGCATGTTCTGGTTTTCCACGCCGTCGGCAATGATGTCGAACGACTGCAGTAGCGGCACTCCGGACTTCATCATGGTCGCCATCTGTCGGGTGAACAGGGCGATATCCAGTGGCTTGATCGCCTTGCCCTTGCCCAGCAGCGAGCCGGCCTTCTTCTTCACCTTGAGGGGGTTGATTCCCTGTTTACGCAGCTGGGCCTTGACCAGATTGGGGTTCAGCCCGCTGATCTCCCCCTTGAGCTTGGCGCCCTTGCGGTCGGTGCCCTCCCAGACGAAGGTGCTGTTCTGTAACGGTTTGGCCGCCATGGTTAATCCTTGGTCACACGGTTGACTTCCGCGAGGCTGGTCATGCCTTGCATGGCTTTGAGCAGGCCCGAGGTGCGCAGATCGTTGAAGCCTTCCTCGC
>DATCUN010000120.1:0-3182 GCA_036561825.1 Pseudomonas sp. | reverse complement strand
GGGCGTGCGCGAGCTGGCCGCGCGCCACGCGCGGGCCGAGCCGCTGGCGGTGTTCTATCAGGTCTGGGATCGGCCCATGTATACCCTCGGCGGCCGGCAGATCATCAGCGATGCCCTGCGCCTGTGCGGCGCGCGCAACGTGTTCGGCGATCTCGACCTGCCGGCGCCGCAGGTCAGCGTCGAGTCGGTGCTGGCCCGCGACCCGGCGGTGATTCTGGTCGGCGAGCCGGGCCAGGCCGGCGCCTGGCAGGACTGGCCGCAGCTGAGCGCGGTGCGCCGCGGCCAGGTCTGGGAAGTGCCGGACGAGGGCATCGAGCGGCCGAGCTTCCAGATGCTCGCCGCCACCGAGAAGTTGTGCAAGTTGCTGGATGGGGCGCGCTGATTTTTGCGGCCAAGAACGACGAGGCCCCGCGGATGCGGGGCCTCGTCGTTTTGCGATCAACCTCAGAAGCGGTAGCCGACGCTCAGCTGCACATCCTCTTCCGGCGCCGGGTAGCGGCTGGCGGCACTGGCAAAGGCGTCATAGCGCTTGCCAGTCAGGTTGTTGATCCGCAGCTTGCTGTTGAACTGCTGGTAGTCGTAGCTGAGAGCCGCATTGAGCAGGGTGTAACTACCGGCTCGCTGTTGGGTATTGGCATCATCCCCCGAGTAATAGCGTTTGCCGGTGTACACCGCTTCCAGGTGACTCTTCAGGCCGGGCAGGATTTCGTAGCCGAGGTTGGCACTGGCGCTGTGGCGCGATACCCAGGGCACGTCGTTGCCCTGGAAACTGCCGTCACGGTACTCGGAGTCGGTGAAGCTGTACTGGCCGCCAATGCTCAGGCGTTCCGTCAGCTGGCGTTCACCCTCAAGCAGCAGGCCCTTGCGCAGGGTCTTGTCCAAGTTGATGTTGGCGCCGTCGAAGCCAAAGCTGCTGTAGGGGCCGATTGCGGTCGGGTCGTACATCAGCTCGTCTTCCAGCTCGAGACGGTACAGGCTGGCCTGGTAACGCTGGATGCCATCGCGCCATTCGATCCCGGTTTCCCAGGACTCGCCGGTCTGCGGCTTGAGGAAGGTAATGCCGGGCGAGGCGAAACCGTTTTCATCGACGTTGGCCCAGCGCAATACATCCTCGCGCTTGATGAACAGGCGGGTCTGCTCATTGGCTTGCCAGTTCAAGCCAACGCTGCTGCTGCCTTCGCGGTCGCGGTGCTTGAGGGCGGTGCCTTTGTTGTTGTCATCCACTTCGCTGGCGCGATAGCCGACGCTCAGGGTCAGGTCATGGCCCAGCGGCTGGCTGAGTTGGGTATACCAGTCGCGCAGGGTCTGCTGGGCGTCGGTGCCCCAGGAGGTTTGGTAGTCACTGGTGATGTGGTCGTGACCAAGCAGCCATTCGCTGCGGCCGAGGGCGGTATCCCAGCGGGCGGTCAGACGCGGGCTGAAAGTCTCGATCCGGGTGCCTTGGGCGAACTCCGTACCGGGGCCGAAACTGCCGACACCATCCTGATCGCTATGGCTGTAGTCGAAGTTGGAGGACCAGATATTGTTCAGGCGCTGCTCGACTGCAAAGCGGTGTACCTGCGTCTTGGTGTCGTTCCAGCTCTGGGAAAAACTCTGTTTGCGGTCGATACGACGCTGGGTCAGGGGCAGTGCATTGGGGTAGAGCAACTCGTCGTCGACCGTCTGATATTCGTAGAGCGCATGGCCGCTGGCATGGTCGTAGCGCAGGCGAGCGAAGGCGTTGCTGTAGTTGCTGTTGTTGTGGTCGCGGTAATTGTCGCTGTTGCGGGTTTCGCCGCTGGCGTAGGCGGAGAAGCCGCCGCCCAGTTGCTGGAACACGTGACCGCGGTAGGCCTCCAGGTCATGACTGCCGAAGCCAGTCTCGATATAGGCTTCGTTACGGGACGGCGTGCGGGTGATGATATTGATCACCCCGCCAACGGCTTGGTCGCCATAGAGCACGGTGCCGGCGCCGCGGATGATCTCGATGCGCTCGATGTTGTCCAGCGGCACGCTGTTGAGGTCGGGGCCGGACAGGCTGGGCTGGTTCAGGCGGCGCCCGTCTACCAGTACCAGCGTGTTGTTGATGGCATTTTCGCCAAAGCCGCGCAGGCTGATGGCGGCACGCTTGCCATCGCCCATGGTGTCGCGAATCTGCACGCCGGCCTGGGTACGCAGCACGTCGAGCAGGTCGTGGCTGGCGCTGGCTTCGATCTGCTTGCGGTCGATCACCGCGACGCTGGCGGGTGTCGGGTTGTGCAGGGCCGTGGCGCGAGTGATGACCAGCGGCGGCAACTCGGTGGTTTGCTCGGTGGCGGCCAGGGCGAGGCCGGGCGCGAGGGCAATGGCCAGGGCCAGACGGGAAAGCTTCATCAGGAAATCCTCAAAAGTGGAAGGCAGACTTTCGAGGAGGGCAGGAACCAGCGACGCACCGGCGAGGCGGGCACGTGACTGACGGTGCGGCCCTCCGCAACACCTGTCGACTTCGTCGGGGCCGGTCTCCGGGCTGTCGACGCGCACCTGTTCGCCTTCCCGGGCATTCCCAGTGGCTGTTGAACAGGCGTGCAGACCGAGGTCTGCGGTCGATTACCGTTGCGGGGGCAGCGCCGGGATTGTCCGCAGGACGCACCGGCTTCCCGTTTAATGCCGGCCCATGCCGGCACACCCTGACGAAAAGCAAAACGCCGCGCACCTTAGTGCGCGGCGTCATGGAACTCAAGCAGCTTTCAGACGACTTGAGTTGAATTTCCCTCAAGCAGCGCCAGGCGCCGGCATACCGCGGCCTCGATGCTGGCGGCGTCGAGGCCGCACTCGGCGAGCATGTCGGCCGGCTTGGCGTGTTCCACATAGTGGTCCGGCAGGCCGAGGTGCAGCAGCGGCTTGACGATCGCCTCGCTGGCGAGGAACTCGCTGACTGCCGAGCCGGCGCCACCCATGATGGCGTTTTCCTCGATGGTCACCAGCAGCGCGTGGCTGGCGGCCAGTTGGCGCACCAGGTCCTGGTCCAGCGGCTTGACGAAGCGCATGTCGACCACGGTGGCGTCGAGCTTGTCCGCCACCTGCAGGGCTTCGGCCAGCTGCACACCGAACACCAGCAGGGCGACGCCGCTGCCCTGGCGGCGGATTACGGCCTTGCCGATCGGCAGCGGCTCGAGGCTGTCGTCGGCGGCCAGCAGCGGGCCGTTGCCGCGCGGGTAGCGCAC
>DATCUN010000119.1:0-16409 GCA_036561825.1 Pseudomonas sp. | reverse complement strand
TGGTCAACGCGGTGGACGCCGCCGGGCTGTGGCGCGAGCTGGGTCGCGCGGGGCTGGCCGACGAGCTGCGTCTGCAGCCCGGGCCGGCCAGCTACCTGGGCGACTGGCCGCTGGTGAGCATGGGGCCGGAAAAGCATCTCGGCTACGCGGTGCAGTGGTTCGCCCTGGCGGCGACGCTGTTGGGGTTGTTTGTCTGGTTCGGCGTGCAGCAGGCACGGGAGGTGCGCGATGGGCTCCACTCTGACACTTGAACAGGTTGCGCGACGCCCTGGTCGCGGGCGCTGGCAACTGCTCGGCCTGCTGGCCGTGGTGATAGGCCCGATGCTGCTGGCCAGCGCCATGTACCGCTGGCAGTTCTGGGTGCCGCAGACTCGCAGCTATCACGGCGAGCTGATCGCCACCGGGCAGACCCCGGCCGATCTCGGCGTGGCCGGCGCCTGGGGCAGCGCGGTGGACGATGACCAGCCGCGCTGGCAGCTGCTGGTGACCAGTGCCGACGACTGTCGTGCCGACTGTCGTGAGCTGGTCTACCTGGCACGGCAGATCCACATCGGCCTCAATCGCGAGGTCTCGCGCGCCGGTCATGTCCTGGCCCACGGTGCGGCGCTGCCGGCCGACTATGCCGCCGAGCTGCACACGGCCTACCCCCAGCTGCGCCTGCTGGAGCTGGATGGCGAGCGCTATCCCGAGGCGGGCGCCCAGCTGTGGATCGTCGATCCGCACGGCAACCTGGTGCTGCGCTACCCGGCCGGCAGCAACGGCAAGCAGATTCTCGAGGATCTGCGCTATCTGCTGAAGATTTCCCAGATCGGCTGACGGGGCGATATCCGGGCAGGCTGGCCCGCGCCTGCTAGATTCAAGACAGGTGCGGGAAATGCCGGGGAGCGTCTGCTGCGCCAGCCACTGATCAGCTGTGCAGGACCGGGGGAGGAACTGCCATGGCGCCAACCACAAGACCGGGCTACCGGCTCGCCCTGTGTGCCACCGCGCTGGCGCTGCTGGTGGTTCTGCTCGGCGCCTATACGCGGCTGACCCACGCCGGCCTCGGCTGCCCAGACTGGCCGGGCTGCTACGGCTTCCTTGGCGTGCCGCAGAGCGAAGCGCAGCTGGCCCACGCCGAGCGGCATTTCCCCGAGGCCCCGGTGGAGGCACAGAAGGGCTGGAACGAGATGGTCCACCGCTATTTTGCCGGTAGCCTGGGCCTGCTGATCGCCGTCCTCGCCGTGCAGGCCATCCGCCGCGGCGGGCGCGACGGTCAGCCGCTGAAGCTGCCGCTGGCGCTGTTCGCGCTGGTGCTGTTGCAGGCCGCCTTCGGCATGTGGACGGTGACCCTCAAGCTGTGGCCGCAGGTGGTCAGTGCCCATCTGCTCGGCGGCTTCGCCACCCTCAGCCTGTTGTTCCTGCTCAGCCTGCGCCTGTCCGGCCGGCTGCCGCCGCTGGCAGGCGTCCTGCAGCCGCTGCGCGCCCTGGCGGCGCTGGCGCTGCTCGTGGTGATCGGCCAGATCGCCCTGGGCGGTTGGGTCAGCAGCAACTACGCGGCGGTGGCCTGCGTCGACCTGCCCACCTGCCACGGCGAGTGGTGGCCGGCGACGGACTTCGCCAACGGCTTCCACCTGACCCAGCACATCGGCCCCAACTATCTCGGCGGTCAGCTCGACAGCGAGGCCCGCACCGCCATCCACCTCAGCCATCGCCTCGGCGCCGTGCTGGTCAGCCTGCTGCTGCTGGTGCTGGCCGGGCAGCTGCTGCGCCACGGCCGGCCGCGGCTGGCCGGCCTGCTGCTAGTGGCGCTGCTGGCGCAGGTCAGCCTGGGCGTGGCCAACGTGCTGCTGCACCTGCCGCTGGCCGTGGCGCTGGCGCACAACCTCGGCGGCGCGACGCTGCTGCTGGTGCTGGTACTGATCAACTACCGGCTGCGGGTGCCGGTGGCGCTGAAGATGGATAACGGCCTGCGCCTGGTCGCCCGCGGCAGCCTGCGCCGGACGGGCTAGGCGCCGAGAACAACAACAGGAGAGGGATCGCCATGACCACGCTGGTACACGAGCACCCAGCCCATGCCGGCTGGCGCGACTATCTGGAGCTGACCAAACCCAAGGTGGTGGTGCTGATGCTGATCACCGCGCTGGTCGGCATGTTCCTCGCCACCGACAGCGGCGTGCCCTGGCGCGTGCTGCTGTTCGGCAACCTCGGCATCGGCCTGTGCGCCGGCGCGGCGGCGGCAGTCAATCACGTGGTAGACCGGCGCATCGACGCCATCATGGCGCGCACCCGCCTGCGTCCGCTGGTGGCCGGGCGCGTCTCGCCGCGCGCGGCGCTGGCCTTCGCCCTGCTGCTGGCGCTGGCCGGGCAGGCGCTGCTGCTGGCCTTCACCAATGCGCTCACCGCCTGGCTGACCCTGGCCTCGCTGCTCGGCTATGCGGCGCTGTACACGGGCTTTTTGAAGCGCGCCACGCCGCAGAACATCGTCATCGGCGGCCTGGCCGGGGCGGCGCCGCCGCTGCTCGGCTGGACCGCGGTGACCGGCCAGCTGGACGCCGAGGCGCTGCTGCTGGTGCTGATCATCTTCGCCTGGACGCCGCCGCACTTCTGGGCGCTGGCCATCCACCGCAAGGATGACTACGCCAAGGCCGAGATCCCCATGCTGCCGGTGACCCACGGTGAGCACTACACCAAGCTGCACATCCTGCTCTACACGCTGATCCTGTTCGCCGTCAGCCTGCTGCCTTTCGTCATCCACATGAGCGGGCCGCTGTACCTGGCCGGCGCCGTGCTGCTCGGCGCGCGTTTCCTCGACTGGGCCTGGGCGCTGTACCGTGACAGCCGACCGCAGGCTGCGATCAAAACCTTCAAGTACTCTATTACCTACCTGTTCGCCCTGTTCATCGTGTTGCTGGCGGATCATTATTTGCCTCCCAGTCTGCTGAACCTGAGTCCATGACCCGCATCCACAAGACCGTTCTCATCCTCGTCGCCGCCATTGCCCTGGTGCTCGGCCTCACTGTCAGCAAGGTGCTCAACGCGCCGTCGCAGAGCGATCCCGCCGCGCTGGCCGACGCCGGCATCGTCCTGCTGCCGCAGAGCCGCGCGCTGCCGGCACTGACCCTGACCGACGAGAACGGCCAGCCGCAGGCCGTGGATCAGCTCAAGGGCCGTTGGACCCTGCTGTTCTTCGGCTACACCTTCTGCCCGGACATCTGCCCGACCACCCTGGCCGAGCTGCGCCAGCTCAAGAGCCAGCTGGAGCCGGAGGCGCTGGCCCGCCTGCAGGTGACCATGGTCAGCATCGACCCCCATCGCGATACGCCCGCGCAGCTCAAGCAGTACCTCGGCTACTACAAGGCCGGCTACAGCGGCCTGACCGGCGAGCTGGCGGACATCCAGGCGCTGGCCAACGCGGTGAGCATCCCCTTCATTCCCGGCGACACCAGCCGCGAGCACTACACCGTCGACCACAGCGGCAATCTCGCCGTGATCGGCCCGGACGGCCGCCAGCGCGGCTTCATCCGCGCGCCGCTGAACGTCGCCAAGCTGGCGGTGCAGCTGCCGGCACTGCTCAAGCAGGACTGAGGATGGGGTAGGGTGGACAACGGCGCAGCCTTGTCCACCCGTGTGCGGCTCATGGCGGAAAATCGCTGCGCGAGTTTTCCACGGGGTGGCCATCCACCCTACAAAATGCACAAGGGCCACCCCGCGGTGTGGCCCTTGTCGTTGCGGACGGCAACAGACGGCTCAGTGCTCCTTCACCATCTCCTCCATGGCCTGCAGGATGGCGCGCTTGCGGCGCTCCTCGGCACGGTGGCTGAAGAACCAGGCGAGGAAGGTGAACAGCGACACCACCAGCAGGATCAGGCTGGCCACCGCGTTGATTTCCGGCTTCACCCCCAGCCGCACGGCCGAGAACACCTCCATCGGCAGGGTGGTGGCGCCGGGACCGGAGACGAAGCTGGCCAGCACCAGGTCGTCCAGCGACAGGGCGAAGGACATCATGCCCCCGGCCGCCAGCGACGGCGCGATCATCGGCACGGTGATCAGGAAGAACACCTTCCACGGCCGCGCCCCGAGGTCCATCGCCGCCTCCTCGATGGACAGGTCCAGTTCGCGCAGGCGCGCCGAGACCACCACCGCCACGTAGGACGAGCAGAAGGTGGTGTGGGCGATCCAGATGGTCAGCAGGCCGCGCTCGGCCGGCCAGCCGATCAACTGGGCCATGGCCACGAACAGCAGCAGCAGCGACAGGCCGGTGATCACGTCCGGCATCACCAGCGGCGCGGTGACCAGGCCGCCGAACAGGGTGCGCCCGCGAAAGCGCGGGATGCGGGTGAGCACGAAGGCCGCCAGGGTACCCAGCGCCGTCGCGGCGATGGCGGTGTACAGGGCGATCTCCAGGGAGCGCAGCACCGCGCCCATCAGCTGGCTGTTGTCGAGCAGGCCGGCATACCACTTCAGCGACCAGCCGCCCCACACGGTCACCAGCCGCGAGCTGTTGAACGAGTAGAGCACCAGGATCAGCATCGGCACGTAGATGAACAGCAGGCCGGCGACCAGCATGCAGCCGGAGAAACTGAAGCGCTTGTTCATCCCCGGCCCTCCAGTTGCTTGGCCCGGCTTCTGGATGGAAAGCCGGTTGAACAGGATGATCGGCCCACGTCATTGGCATACGTCATACCCGGCCCTCCAGTTCCTTGGCCTGGTTCCTGTTGAACAGGATGATGGGCACCATCAGGATCGCCAGCATCACCACCGCCAGCGCCGAGGCCACCGGCCAGTCGCGGTTGTTGAAGAACTCCTGCCACAGCACCTTGCCGATCATCAGCGTCTCCGGGCCGCCGAGCAGCTCGGGGATGACGAACTCGCCGACCACCGGGATGAACACCAGCATGCAGCCGGCGATGATGCCGTTCTTCGACAGCGGCACGGTGATCTTCCAGAAGCTGGTCAGGTGGCGCGCGCCCAGGTCGGCGGCGGCTTCCAGCAGGCTGGGGTCGTGCTTGACCAGGTTGGCGTACAGCGGCAGGACCATGAACGGCAGGTAGGCGTAGACCACGCCGATGTACACCGCGAGGTCGGTATTGAGGATCAGCAGCGGGGTGTCGATCAGGCCGAGGCCGAGCAGCAGGTTGTTGAGCAGGCCGTTGTTGCCGAGGATGCCCATCCAGGCGTAGACGCGGATCAGGATCGCGGTCCAGGTCGGCATCATGATCAGCAGCAGCAGCACCGTCTGCATGGCTTTGCTGGCGCGGGCGATGGCGTAGGCCATCGGATAGCCGATCAGCAGGCACAGCAGGGTGCCGACCAGGGCGATCTTCAGCGAGCCGAGGTAGGCCGCCAGGTACAGCTCGTCCTCGGCGAGGAACAGGTAGTTGCCCAGGTTGAGCACCACCTGCAGTTGCTGGTCGAGGTACTGGAGCAGGGCGGTGTAGGGCGGAATCGCCACATCGACTTCGGCGAAGCTGATCTTCAGCACGATGGCGAACGGCAGCAGGAAGAACAGCAGCAGCCAGAAGAACGGCACGCCGATGACCAGGTGGCGGCCGCGCGGGAGCAGTTGGCGGAGACTGTTCATGCGTGCAGCACCATGCCGCTGTCATCGAACCAGTGCACGTACACCGCATCGTCCCAGGTCGGCCGTTTGACGTGGCGTTCCGAGTTGGCCATGAACGCCTGCACCACCAGGCCCGAGGGCAGCGCGACGTAGTACAGCGAGTGGCCGCCGAGGTAGGCGATGTCCTGCACCTTGCCGCTCGACCAGTTGTAGTCGGCATGCTCCAGCTCGGGCGGCTCCATGCTCAGCAGCAGCTTTTCCGGACGCAGGGCGTAGGTGACGTGCTTTTCCTCGGCGCGGGTGGAGATGCCGTGGCCGATGTAGATCGGTCGCTCCAGCTGCGCACAGGCGATCATCGCGTGGTCGGCGTCGTCCTGGACCAGCTCGCCGTCGAACAGGTTGACGTTGCCGATGAACTCGCAGACCAGGCGGCTGGCCGGTGTTTCGTAGATGTCCACCGGGCTGCCGACCTGGGCGATCCAGCCCTGGTGCATGATGGCGATGCGCTCGGCCATGGTCATCGCCTCTTCCTGGTCGTGGGTGACCATCACGCAGGTCACGCCGACCCGCTCGATGATCTCCACCAGCTCCAGCTGCATCTGCGAGCGCAGCTTCTTGTCCAGCGCGCCCATTGGCTCGTCGAGCAGCAGCAGCTTGGGCCGTTTCGCCAGCGAGCGGGCCAGGGCCACGCGCTGGCGCTGGCCGCCGGACAGCTGGTGCGGCTTGCGCTGGGCTTACTGGCTCATCTGCACCAGCTTGAGCATCTCCGCCACGCGCACGTCGATCTCCGCCTTGGGCAGGCCGTCCTGCTTGAGGCCGAAGGCGATGTTCTGTTCCACCGTCATGTGCGGAAACAGCGCGTAGGACTGGAACATCATGTTGATCGGCCGCTCGTAGGGCGGCAGGTCGGTGATGTCCTGGCCGTCCAGGTAGATGCGCCCCGCGGTGGGCCGCTCGAAGCCGGCGAGCAGGCGCAGCAGGGTCGACTTGCCGCAGCCGGAGCCGCCGAGCAGGGCGAAGATCTCGCCCTTGTGGATGGTCAGCGACACGTCATCCACCGCGACCATCTCGTCGAACTTCTTGGTCACCCGGTCGATCTTGACCAGGACCTCGCGGGCCGGCTGGGTGCCGGACTGGGCTTTCTTTTGGGCAGCGGAGGCTATCGCCATCTGGTACTCCCGGGGGCAGGGCAGCCCGGCCATCAGGCCGGGGCAGTTTGATCGTTGCGTTGCGTTGCGATTGCCGCGTCGGCATGGCGCCGGCGGGCGGCAATGATTCGCGAGGCGCGCACATTAGCCGGCAACTGCGCAGAAACAAAGAGGCCGACGCCCTCGCCCTGCGGCGGAGCGTCGGCCCGGCACGCATCGAACCGCTGTCCGGCCGCTGCGGCGAGCGGCCGGACTCCGCGCGCTACTTACTTGCCCGACTTGATCTTGGTCCAGCTGCGGGTGATGGTGCGCTGCACCTTGGCCGGCAGGTCGGTGGTGGTGTACAGCTTCTTCATCACCTCGTCGCTCGGGTAGACGCCGGGGTCGGTGCGGATCGCCTCGTCGACCAGCGCGGTGGCGGCGGCGTTGGCGTTGGGGAACTGCACGAAGTTGGTGATTTCGGCCATGACTTCCGGCTGCATCAGGAAGTTCATGAAGGCATGCGCGCCGGCCGGGTTGCCGGCGTCGGCCGGGATGGCGAGCATGTCGAAGAAGGTGCCGGCGCCTTCCTGGGGAATGTTGTAGGACACCTTGATGCCGCCCTTGGCTTCCTCGGCGCGCGCCTTGGCCTGGTTGATGTCGCCGGAGTAGCCGACGGCCACGCAGATGTTGCCGTTGGCCAGGTCGGAGATGTACTTCGACGAGTGGAAGTAGGTCACCGACGGGCGAATCTTCAGGAACAGCTCCTCGGCGGCCTTCAGCTCCTTGGGATCCTGGCTGTCGCTCTTGTAGCCGAGGTAGTGCAGGGCGATCGGCAGCATTTCGGTCGGCGAGTCGAGGAAGCTGACGCCACAGCCCTTGAGCTTCTCGATGTTTTCCGGCTTGAACAGCAGATCCCAGGAGTTCACCGGCGCGTCGGCGCCGAGCGCGGCCTTGACCTTGTCCGGATTGAAGCCGATGCCGATCGAGCCCCACATGTAGGGTGCCGCGTACTGGTTGCCCGGGTCGCTGACTTCGAGGGTCTTCAGCAGGTCCTTGTTGAGGTTCTGCCAGTTGGACAGCTGGGCCTTGTCCAGCTTCTGGTAGACGCCGGCCTTGATCTGCTTGGCGAGGAAGTTGTTCGACGGCACCACGATGTCGTAGCCCGACTTGCCGGCCAGCAGCTTGGCCTCCAGGGTCTCGTTGCTGTCGTAGACGTCGTAGACCACCTTGATGCCGGTCTGCTTCTCGAACTTCTCCACGGTTTGCGGGGCGATGTAGTCGGACCAGTTGTAGACGTGCAGCACCTTGTCGTCGGCCTGCGCCGCACCGGCCACGGTGGCGGCCAGCGTGGCGGCGAGGAGGGTCTTGGCGAATGCTTTCATGGGTTTGTGCTTCCTGTTTTTTTCGAGTTCTTCCGGGGTGCGCCGTCAGCATCCGCACCCTCCGGTGTCTGGCCAACGCACGGTGGCAAAGTCTGGCAAGGACTGGCGCGCCGCTCAATAACTGCCGCGCAACTGCCGTCACGCCGATGACGCTCGGCGGCGGCGTCCTGTCACTCAGCCGAGCACTTCGGCGGCCGTGGCGTCCAGGCACTTGCGCACCAGCAGGAGCATGTCGTCGATCTGCGTGGGGGTGATCACCAGCGGTGGCGAGATGATCATGGTGTCGCCGACCGCGCGCATGATCAGGCCGTTGGCAAAGCAGTGCTCGCGGCAGCGCATGCCGACGCCCTGGCCCTCGAAGCGGGCACGGGTCTGCTTGTCCTTGACCAGTTCCAGCGCGCCGAGCATGCCCAGGCCGCGGGCCTCGCCCACCAGCGGGTGGTCGGCCAGCTCCTGCCAGCGTCGTTGCAAATAGGGTGCCGTTTCCCGTTTGACCCGCTCGACGATCTTCTCCTCGCGCAGGATGCGGATGTTCTCCAGTGCCACCGCGGCGGCCACCGGATGTCCGGAGTAGGTGTAGCCGTGGTAGAACTCGCCGCCCTCGGCCAGGGTCTGCGCCACCGTGTCGCGCACGATCACCCCGCCCATCGGCAGGTAGCCGCTGGTCAGGCCCTTGGCGATCGACATCAGGTCCGGCTCGAGGCCGTAGTACTGGCTGCCGAACCACTCGCCGGTGCGGCCGAAACCGCAGATCACCTCGTCGACCACGAACAGGATGTCGTACTTGGCGAGGATCGCGCGCACCTTCGGCCAGTAGCTGTCCGGGGGGATGATCACCCCGCCGGCGCCCTGGATCGGCTCGGCGATGAAGGCCGCCACCCGATCCTCGCCGACCTCGAGGATCTTCTTCTCCAGCTCGTTGGCGGCCCATTCGCCGAAGGCCTGCGGGTCCATGGCGCCGCCCTCGCCGTACCAGTACGGCTGGGCGATGTGCTCGATGCCGGGGATCGGCAGGTCGCCCTGCGCGTGCATCGCCGCCATGCCGCCGAGGCTGGCGCCGGCCACGGTGGAGCCGTGGTAGGCATTGACCCGGCCGATGACCACCTTCTTGCGCGGCTGCCCCTTGATCGCCCAGTAATGGCGCACCAGGCGCAGCACGGTGTCGTTGGCCTCCGAGCCGGAGCCGGTGAAGAACACGTGGTTCATGCCCTCCGGCGCCAGCTCGGCGATCGCCGCGGCCAGCTCGATGGCCGGCGGGTGGGCGGTCTGGAAGAACAGGTTGTAGTAGGGCAGTTCGAGCATCTGCCGGTGCGCGGCATCGGCCAGCTCGCGGCGGCCATAGCCGACGTTGACGCACCACAGGCCGGCCATGGCGTCGAGGATCTGCTGGCCCTCGCTGTCCCACAGGTAGATGCCGTCGGCCCGGGTGACGATGCGCGCGCCCTTGGCGCCGAGCTGCTTGTAGTCGCTGAACGGCGCCAGCAGGTGCTCGCGGCCGAGCGCCTGCCACTGCGCGGTAGTGCGTTGCTGCGTCATTGCGCTGTTCCCCCGGTCTTAATTGGCAAGGGGGTGAGGGCTCATACCGAAAGCAGCAGGAATTCGCGCTCCCAGGAGCTGATCACCCGTTTGAAGTTCTCGTTCTCGACCCGCTTGACCGCCACGTAGCCGCGGCAGAAACGCCGCCCCAGGTAGCGCTCGAGGGTCTTCGACTGTTCCATGGCCTCCAGCGCCGCCTCGATGTTGAGCGGCAGGCGCAGGTTGCGCCGCTGGTAGGCGCGGCCCTTGACCGGCGGCGACGGGTGCAGGCCCTCGACCATGCCGACGTAGCCGCACAGCAGGCTGGCGGCGATGGCCAGGTAGGGGTTGGCGTCGGCCCCCGGCAGGCGGTTCTCGACCCGGCGGTTCTGCGGATTGGCGTCCGGCACGCGCAGGCCGGCGGTGCGGTTCTCCTCGCCCCACTCGACGTTGACCGGCGCCGAGGTGCCGGGCAGGAAGCGGCGGAACGAGTTGACGTTGGGGGCGAACAGCGGCAGCGCCTCGGGGATCAGCTTCTGCAGGCCGGCGATGTGGTTGAGGAACAGCTCGCTCATGCTGCCGTCCGCGCTGGAGAACACGTTGTGGCCGCTCGCCCGGTCGACCACGCTCTGGTGCAGGTGCATGGCGCTACCCGGCTCGCCGGTCATCGGCTTGGCCATGAAGGTGGCGGTGACGCCGTGCTTGAACGCCGCCTCGCGCAGGGTGCGCTTGAACACGAAGATCTGGTCGGCCAGATGCAGGGCCTCGCCGTGGCGGAAGTTGATCTCCATCTGCGCGGTGCCTTCCTCGTGGATCAGGGTGTCGAGATCCAGGCCCTGCGCCTCGCACCAGGCGTACATGTCCTCGAACAGCGGGTCGAACTCGTTGGCGGCGTCGATGGAGAACGATTGGCGGCCGGTCTCCTGGCGCCCGGAGCGGCCCACCGGCGGCTGCAGCGGGTAGTCGGGGTCGTCGCAGCGCTGGGTCAGGTAGAACTCCATCTCCGGCGCGACGATCGGCTGCCAGCCCTGCTCGGCGTACAGCGCCAGCACGTGCTTGAGCACGTTGCGCGGCGACAGGTCGGTGGGGTTGCCGACCTTGTCGTAGCTGTCGTGGATCACCAGCGCGGTCGGTTCGGCGGCCCAGGGCACCGGGTACATGGCGTTGTCGTCGGGGCGGCAGAACATGTCGATGTCGGCGGGATCGAGCAGCTCGTAATAGACCTCGTCCTCGACGTAGTCGCCGGTGACGCTCTGCAGCAGCACGCTCTCCGGCAGGCGCATGCCGCGTTCGGCGAGGAACTTGCTGGTCGGCGCGATCTTGCCGCGGGCGATGCCGTTGAGGTCGCTGACCAGGCACTCCACCTCGATGATCCTGCGTTCCTGCAGCCAGCTGCTCAGCCGGTCCTGCTTGCTAGCCATAACAACCTCGCACGTCGGTAGTCCCTTACAGCATGGCTCAGTGTCGGGCGGCACGCTCGCGGCAGGCGTCGCCGAAGGCGCGGAAGATCGCCAGGTAGGCCGGGTGCTCGGTCACCTGCCACTCCGGGTGGAACTGTACGCCGAGGGCGAAGGTGCGCGCGCGCTCGACGGAGAACGCCTCGACCAGGCCGTCCGGCGCCACGCCCTCGACGCGCAGGCCGGGCGCCAGGCGTTCGACGCCCTGGCCGTGCACCGAGTTGACCTCGAACTGCGGCGCCAGGCCGAGCTGGTCGAGCAGGCCGCCCGGCTGCACCAGCAGCGGATGGCGCAGGCCGTACTGCACCTCCAGCGGTTGCTCCGGATCGTCGCGGTGATCCATGAACGGGCCGACCTCGTGGACGCGCTGGTGCAGGCTGCCGCCGAAGGCCACGTTCATTTCCTGGAAGCCGCGGCAGATGCCGAGCAGCGGCACGCCGGCGTCCACCGCGGCACGGATCAGCGGCAGGGTCAGGTTGTCGCGGGCCGGATCGTGGTGGGTGCCCGGCGCGCTGTCCGGCCCCTGGTAGTGCTGCGGCTCGACGTTGGACGGCGAGCCGGTGAGCAGCAGGCCGTCGAGGCGCTCGAGCAGGTCCGGAATGTCGATCAGCTCGGGCGTGGCCGGGATGACCAGCGGCAGGCCGCCGGCGCCAATGGCTATGGCGCGCAGGTACTTGTCGCCGGCGATGTGGAAGGGATGCGGGCCGATCTGTTTGCTGCAGGCGCTGACGCCGATCAGGGGCTGGCGGGACATGGGGCACCCGGGGACATGGTAATGATGGGGTCTGACCCGAGATTAGCCTTGTTCAATTTATTCGACAACTGTTGCCGTTTTGCCCAAATGGAAGTGATGAACGCCCCCTGTTCGCCACACGTTCGCCGAGCTTGCACTGCCCTGAAATGGCTCGTCATGCCCAAACACTGTGCAACATCTGGGCCTATTGACAACCCGCAGCCTTTGGGATTGACTCAAAACCGTGCCTCTATGTGATTGAAATTTTTAACAAGAAAGGTGTCCCATCATGTTGCCCGCGCCGAGTGCCGTTCTGCTCAACGAGGCGAACGAGTTCCTTGCGGAACACCCCGAGGTCCAGTTCGTGGACCTGCTGATTGCCGATATGAACGGCGTGGTGCGCGGCAAGCGCATCGACCGCAGCATGCTGGTCAAGGTCTATGAAAAGGGCATCAACCTACCGGCCTCGCTGTTCGCCCTGGATATCAAGGGTTCGACCGTGGAAAGCTCGGGCCTGGGCCTCGACATCGGCGACGCCGATCGGGTGTGTTTCCCGATTCCCGGCACCCTGTGCATGGAGCCCTGGCAGCGCCGGCCGACTGCGCAGCTGCTGATGACCATGCACGAGATGGCCGGCAAGCCGTTCTTCGCCGACCCGCGCGAAGTGCTGCGCCAGGTGGTGCAGCGCTTCACCGACATGGGCCTGACCGTGTGCGCCGCCTTCGAGCTGGAGTTCTACCTGATCGACCAGGAGAACGTGAACGGCCGCCCGCAGCCGCCGCGCTCGCCGATCTCCGGCAAGCGCCCGCAGGCGGTGCAGGTCTACTCGATCGACGACCTCGACGAATACGCCGACTGCCTGCGCGACATCCTCGACGGCGCCCACATCCAGGGCATCCCCGCCGACGCCATCGTCAAGGAAAGTGCGCCGGCGCAGTTCGAGGTCAACCTCAACCACGTCGCCGACCCGATGGCGGCCTGCGACTACGCCGTGCTGCTCAAGCGCCTGATCAAGAACACCGCCTACGACCACGAGATGGACACCACCTTCATGGCCAAGCCCTATCCGGGCCAGGCCGGCAACGGTCTGCACGTGCACATCTCGCTGCTCGACCCGGACGGCAACAACATCTTCGCCGGCGAGGACGCGCTGCAGAACGAATCCCTGCGCCACGCCATCGGCGGGGTGCTGCAGACCCTGCCGGCGTCGATGGCCTTCATCTGCCCCAACGTCAACTCGTACCGCCGCTTCGGTTCGCAGTTCTACGTGCCCAACGCGCCGTCCTGGGGCCTGGACAACCGCACCGTGGCCCTGCGCGTGCCCACCGGCAATCCCGACGCCCTGCGCATCGAGCAGCGCGTGGCCGGCGCCGACGCCAACCCCTACCTGCTGATGGCCTCCTTGCTGGCCGGCGTGCACCACGGCCTGACCCACCTGATCGAGCCGGGCGAGCCGATCGAGGGCAACTCCTACGAGCAGCTCGAACAGAGCCTGCCCAACAACCTGCGCGACGCCCTGCGCGCGCTGGACGACAGCGAGATCCTCGCCCGCTACATCAACCCCGACTACATCGACATCTTCGTCGCCTGCAAGGAGCACGAGCTGGAGGAGTTCGAGCACTCGATCTCCGACCTCGAGTACAACTGGTACTTGCATACGGTTTGAACCATCGGCCAGCCGCCAGGGTGGAAAACTCGCGCAGCGATGTTCCACCACAGGCCCGCGACCCGCAGGGTGGAAAAGACCTGCGGTGGTTTTCCACGGGGTGGCCATCCACCCTGCGGCTGACGGGGAATGACCAGCGGACTGTGGCGCGCCCGTTTCTGCCGGCCATTTGACCCCGGCGCCATCCTCTGCCAGCTTGAAGGCAGCCGTTTCCCCGTCGCCCGAGGTCGTCATGTCCCGCATCGTCACCGTCGCCGCTACCCAGATGGCCTGCTCCTGGGAGCGCGCCGCCAACATCGCCAATGCCGAGAAGCTGGTGCGCCAGGCGGCGGCCCGCGGGGCGCAGATCATCCTGCTGCAGGAGCTGTTCGAGACCCCGTACTTCTGCCAGAAGCCCAACCCGGACTACCTGCAGCTGGCCACGCCCGTGGAAACCAACGAGGCCATCGCCCATTTCCGCAAGGTCGCCCGCGAACTGAAGGTGGTGCTGCCGATCAGCTTCTTCGAGCGCGCCGGCCGCGCGCGCTTCAACAGCGTGGCGATCATCGACGCCGACGGCAGCCTGCTCGGCGTCTACCGCAAGAGCCACATCCCCGACGGCCCGGGCTATCACGAGAAGTACTACTTCAATCCCGGCGACACCGGCTTCAAGGTGTGGAACACCTGCTACGCCAGGATCGGCGTGGGCATCTGCTGGGACCAGTGGTTCCCCGAATGCGCGCGGGCCATGGCCCTGCAGGGCGCCGAGCTGCTGTTCTACCCGACCGCCATCGGCAGCGAGCCGCACGACCCCAACATCAGTTCCCGCGACCACTGGCAGCGCGTGCAGCAGGGCCACGCCGGGGCCAACCTGATGCCGCTGATCGCCAGCAACCGCATCGGTCGCGAGGACCAGGACGACTATCACATCACCTTCTATGGCTCCTCGTTCATTGCCGACCCGTTCGGCGCCAAGCTCGCCGAGCTGGGCGAGCACGAGGAGGGCATCCTGCTGCACAGCTTCGACCTCGACCACCTCGAGCACGTGCGCAGCGCCTGGGGGGTGTTCCGCGACCGGCGGCCGAACCTGTACGGCGCGCTTGGCACCCTGGATGGCACGCTCAAGTCCGAGTAATGGGCAAATCCGTGGGGGCGCGGAGCGCCTCCGATTGCGTTGCCCCTCGGGAGCGTGGCAACGATCAAGCTCGACAGGTATTCGCCATGACCACCCTCAACACCCCCCCGCGCGCCGACGGTTTTCGCATGCCGGCGGAATGGGAGGCGCACGCGCAGACCTGGCTGCTCTGGCCGGAGCGGCCGGACAACTGGCGCCTCGGCGCCAAGCCGGCACAGGCCGCCTTCGCCGCGGTGGCCAAGGCCATCGCCCGCTTCGAGCCGGTGACCGTCGGCGTCAGCGCCAGTCAGTACGAGAACGCCCGCGCCCGCCTGAGCCACGGCGACATCCGCGTGCTGGAGCTGAGCAGCGACGATGCCTGGGTGCGCGACAGCGGGCCGACCTTCGTGGTCAACGAGGGCGGCGAGGTGCGCGGCGTGGACTGGACCTTCAACGCCTGGGGCGGCTTCGAGGGCGGGCTGTACGCGCCGTGGCACCGCGATGACCAGGTGGCGGGCAAGATCCTCGCGATCGAGCGCTGCGCGCGCTACCGCACCGACGGCTTCGTGCTGGAAGGCGGCGCCATCCATGTCGACGGCGAGGGCACCCTGCTGACCACCGAAGAGTGCCTGCTCAACCCCAACCGCAATCCGCAGCTGAGCCGCGGCGAGATCGAGGCGGTGCTGCATGCCCACCTGGCGGTCGACAAGGTGATCTGGCTGCCGCACGGCCTGTTCAACGACGAGACCGACGGCCATGTCGACAACTTCTGCTGCTTCGTGCGTCCCGGCGAAGTGCTGCTGGCCTGGAGCGACGACGAGCGCGATCCCAACTGGTCGCGCTGCCGCGCCGCGCTGGCGGTGCTCGAGCAGGCGCGCGATGCCCGCGGGCGGGCGCTGCGCGTACACAAGATGCCGATCCCCGGCCCCTTGTACGCCACCGCCGAGGAGTGTGCCGGGGTGGATTGGGTCGCCGGCAGCCAGCCGCGCGATCCGTCGATCCGCCTGGCCGGCTCCTACGTCAACTTCCTGATCGTCAACGGCGGCATCATCGCGCCGAGCTTCGCCGACCCGCACGATGCCGGCGCCGAGGCCATCCTGCAGCGGCTGTTTCCCGAGCGCGAGGTGGTGATGGTGCCGGGCCGCGAGATTCTCCTCGGCGGCGGCAACATCCACTGCATCACCCAGCAGCAGCCGGCGGCGCAGCGGCGCTGAGCTCAGGTCGCAGCCCGACGGCTGGCGTGCTGCCGCTGGACGCGGCGCCATGTTTGACTACAGTTGAATGACGTTAGTGTGTCAGCTGCGTGGCGGCATGGGGCGGGTGCGGCCGCTGCCGTCGATGGCGACGAAGACGAACACCGCCTCGGTGACCTTGCGCCATTCGCTGGACAGCGGGTCGTCGCTCCACACCTCGATCAGCAGGCGGATCGAGCTGCGCCCGCAGGCCACGGCCTGGGTATAGAAGGACAGCTGTGCGCCGACGGCCACCGGCACCAGGAAGGCCATGCGGTCGATGGCCACGGTGGCCACCCGGCCGCCAGCGATGCGGCTGGCCATGGCGGTACCGGCGAGGTCCATCTGGGCGACCAGCCAGCCGCCATAGATGTCGCCGAAGCCGTTGGTTTCGCGCGGCAGCGCAGTGATCTGCAGGGCGAGATCGCCTTGCGGAATGGGGTCGTCCTGTTCGAAGTCGTTCATCTGGGCGGGTGCTCGGGCGCGGATTATTGTTGTTGCAGTGCAGCAATTATGCCTGTGCAGAGTATACCGGCAGTGGCGGATGTAAACGACCGCCGGACGGTTGCCGGTGGCGAAATGCCCGGTCACGCAATTGTCACAATCGATTCATAGAGTGTTCATACGGCCTGCCGATACTGGCCCCCGATCAAGACCAT